>JBJKQK010000212.1:0-39905 GCA_046705285.1 Terriglobia bacterium | reverse complement strand
GGCGCGCTGGCTGCGGCCGTGATCGGGATTTCCGAGTATTACATGCGCATTCCGCACATCAGCAAGTTCGAGATGGTGGAAATCTCGCTCGAAGTCATCATCGGTTGCCTCAGCTTTACGGGCAGTTTGATCGCGGCCGGCAAGCTGCAGGAATGGCTGCCCCAGCGCCCCATGGTTTACAAGGGGCAGAATTACGTCAGCTTCACGGTTCTGGGAGCGGCAATCGCGTCGATGTTTGTCCTCATTTTCAGCCCCACTGCTCCGTGGTTCTTCCCGGCGATGATCATTATCTCGCTGGTGTTCGGCATCATGCTGGTGACGCCGATTGGCGGGGCCGACATGCCGACGGTCATCGCCTTACTCAACTCTTATGTCGGACTCACCGCCGCCCTGCTGGGCTTTGTGCTCAACATCAAGGTGCTGGTGGTGGCCGGCGCGCTGGATGGCTCTTCCGGCTTCATCCTGGCGGTCATCATGTGCAAGGCCATGAATCGCTCGTTCACGAATGTCCTGTTCGGGGCTTTCGGCCAGCTCCAGGTTTCCGCTAAGGGCGAAAAGGAAGAGAGGATTGTCCACACCGCCTCGCCGGAGGAAGCAGCCGCCATCCTGGCCGCGGCCAACAAAGTCCTGGTGGTTCCGGGTTACGGCATGGCTGTCGCTCAGGCGCAGCACAAGGTCAGGGAGATGTTCGACCTCCTTACCAAGAAAGGCGTGGACGTGAAGTTCGGGATCCATCCGGTTGCCGGTCGTATGCCGGGACATATGAACGTGCTGCTTGCTGAAGCTGATGTTCCTTATGACAAGCTGATTGAGATGGACGACGCCAACGGCGAAATGCCACAGACCGACGTGGCTTTGATTATTGGCGCCAATGACGTCGTAAACCCCGCTGCCAAGACCGACCAGAGCAGCCCCATCTACGGCATGCCCATCATCGAAGTTAACAAGGCCCGGACGGTGATGGTGATCAAGCGGAGCCTGAATCCCGGCTTTGCCGGCATCGATAACCCGCTCTTTTACCTGGACAATAACCTGATGCTCTTTGGCGACGCAAAGTCTTTCGTCGGGAACATCGTCAAGGAGTTGTCAGGGGCCGCCGTCGAGGCTTAAGAGGGGATCAACTGCCTGTCGCAATTGCATGGCGTTCTCGGAGACGATCCGGGCAATTCATTCGGTGTGGATGGCCCGGATCGGATCACGTCATTGCAGCCGGTCGTGGCGGCGCTTTCTATCTATGAGAAGAGTCAGTTGTCCCGGGTCAGGGTGAAGCGTTCCGTCACCGAAGCCCACGCGTATTCCTGGTACCCATACGACCTTTCCATCCTTTCCTGTAGTTGGCCATCCTAGGGAATGAAATCCTCCGGAATGTTAATTCTGTCCCTGTTGTTTTTCACCTGCGCCAGTCCTTCGCCAATGGTAGATAGGAGAGGCAAGGCTGCGATAAAATGGGGCGAAGGAAGTTGAAATGAATCAACTCTCGGATCAAAATCCAAAATCCAGCCCCGAAAGCCGCGCTCCCAGCGTTCGCGGGTCATCGAAATCCGGGATCATGGTGTTTGCAGCACTGGCGCTCGTTTTGGTTGGCATTCTTGCTTATCTCGTGCTGAATCGCCTTGATCGGGTGGACCAGGAAGTTCACCGCCTTAGCGCCCAGGTTGAGCAAAGCAATGAAAAGGCCGGTCTTGCCTCCGCAAACGCCGCCTCTGCCCTCGAACAGGCCTCTCGTGCTGAACAAAGCGCGCTTCAGGCTGCAAATGAGAGAAACCAGGCTGAACAGGCCAAGGCGCAACTCCAGCAGCAGGCCCAGCAGGCTCAACAAAAGCTGCAACAGGCCGAGCAGCAGGTTCTGGCCGCGCAGCAACAGGCGGAACAGGCTCAACAAAAGGCCGAAGAGTATCGCAAGGCGCGGGAGGCTGAACTGGCTCGCTTGCAACAAGCCCTGGGCGAGATTGCCAGCACCCACCGGACCGGCATGGGCCTGGTGATGACTCTGGGAAGCAAGGATATCCGGTTCGGTTTTAACAAGTACAATTTGCATCCCAAGGACAAAGAGGTTTTGAGCCGCATTGCCGGCATTCTCTCCATCCTGAAGGGATACCAGATTTACGTTTACGGGTACACGGACGACATCGGCACTAAAGAATACAACCTGAAGTTGTCGGACCGGCGCGCCAAGGCGGTGCGCAATTATCTGGTCCAGAACGGATTGAACCCCAACATTATTACGACGAAAGGTTATGGGAAGGCCGATCCCCTGGTGCCCGGATCTTCGCCCCAGGCCCGGGCGATCAATCGCCGGGTCGAGATTGGAATTGTCGATTCCACCATCAAGCCTCTCCCTTCTCAAAACCAGTAAGAACATCGAGGAATCGGCGACGATTGCGTTGCACGGATGCCGGGAAAGTTGCCCGGCGAGACTATCCCCTAGAAATCCGTTGACACTTTTCTTCCCTTTTTGTTACGTTCAAAAGCTCACAGCTAATGGTAGCAATGGGCTGGGTTTCCACCATTCGGGCGAGATCGATTTCAGTTCGAGGAAAAGGTCGGAAACCGGTGAGGCACAGGGATGTTTGTTCCAAAAAGAATGTTTTTGACCAAAGGGGTTGGAAAGCACCGGGAAAAGCTCACCAGCTTTGAGCTGG
Organism: Terriglobia bacterium; assembly: GCA_046705285.1. GTDB lineage: Bacteria > Acidobacteriota > Terriglobia > UBA7540 > UBA7540 > SCRD01. The sequence goes on along the minus strand of JBJKQK010000212.1, from coordinate 37,263 downwards.
CGCTTCGCTCAGCAGGAATTGCAGCCTGCAACCTGGTCCGCGTTTCCAGCATTTTCCCCCCTCGCTGCAAAATGATTTCCCGCGTTGAGGGCATGAAGGAGCTGCAGCCCGGCCAAGTCACCTTTGTTGTGATCAGCGAAAATTCCACACGCGAACCCCACCGCCTGATAGCTGCCTCAGTCGGAGTGGCGATGCCTGCGGACCGCAACGCATACGGCTATCTTTCGGAACACCATTCTTATGGCCAGACGGAACAGGTGGCTGGGGAGTATGCCGAAGAGTTAGCAGCCGAAATGCTGGCCACAACGCTTGGCGTGGAGTTTGATCCCGATCAGAGCTGGGACGAAAAGAAGGAAATCTACCGCATTTCGAACAAGATCGTGCGAACATCGGAGATTACCCAGTCGGCGATCGGAGACAAACGGGGCCTGTGGACGACAGTGCTGGCGGCGGCCGTTCTGCTCGGTATCGACGAGTGAAGATTTTAGGCCAACGACTCGGCGATTTTATATCGCTTACATTGTAGCGGCGGTCTTAGATTGCCATGGCCTAAGGGCAATGTAGCGCCGATTTCACATTGGCATCGCTTGCGGTGTAAAGTGGCCGCTACAGGCAAGAGGATTGCTTCCGGGGCTTGCCCTTGCAGCTTCCCCTCCGAGCCCCAATATAAAAAGTTAACAGGAGCCACGGAATGCGCAAACATGAGATCTTGACGATCCCGACCCGGCCTGTCGAAATCGACCGGCAAAAGAACGCTGCAGCTCTGCTGGACAAAATGCAGGGTATCTCTTTTCAGGGCCGAAGCCTTGGCATTGCCTTCCAGATCTGGAAACGTATGCTGGGTGATCGCGTCATGATCATGATGGGCCTGTCAGGGGCGATGATTCCTGGCGGCATGCGGCGCCTGGTGGTCTACATGATCAAGCATCGCCTGATTGACTGCCTGGTTTCCACTGGCGCCAACTTTTTCCACGACATTCATGAGAGCCTCGGCCGTCTCCACTACCAGTGTTCTCCGACCATCGATGATGTCCACTTGCAGAAGAATCTGATCGACCGCATGTACGATACGTTGCTGGATGAAGAGGAATTCCGCGAAGAGGATGCTTACATCGGCCGCTTCGCCGCCTCGCTCGATCAGTCGCGGCCTTACACTACGCGCGAGTTTCTCTATCTGCTTGGCAAGGATGTTTCAAAGCGTGCCCAAGAAGATGGTATTGTTACTTCTGCCTACAAAGCCCGAATCCCGCTCTATTGCCCGGCCGTTGCCGACTCCTCCATCGGTATCGGTATTGCCGAAAACCGGCATCTGGGCAAAAATCGTTTCACCTTTGATGTGATTGGCGACGTTATCGAGACGGCGCACCTTGCCGGAGATTCGCCGGCGAGCGGGGTCATCTATTTCGGCGGCGGAACACCCAAGAACTTTGTGCAACAGAGTGAGGTGACCGCAACCTTCATGCGGAAATCTGCCAATGGGCACAAGTACGCCATGCAAATTGTTACGGACATGCCCCAGTGGGGCGGGCTCTCCGGCTGTACCTTTGAAGAGGCTCAGAGCTGGGGCAAGATTGCGCATGACGCCAGCATGGTCACGTGCAATTGTGATTCAACTATCGCCATGCCCATGCTGGTTACTGCCATGTCGGAGCAAAAGGAGCTGATCCGAGAACGCAAGAAGCCCATTTTCGAGATGGACCGGGAGCTTAAGTTTTCCTTCCCCAAGTAGGCAATCTATAGACGGCTGTTGGAAAGCCGACCGAACCTCGCTTCGGATGGGCAATCAGACGGATGGGCGGGATGAAGCCTGAATTCCGGCGCAGCCGTTCTCTGAATCAAAACTATCACAATTTCCTGCCTCATAAATCCGGCCAGTTGATTCTGCTAACTCCTTCGAAATCTTTCAATTGTGACGCGCATCACTGCGCTTTTCCCGCAGGAATGGTGCATTAGGAGGGACGAACGCTTGTCAACCACTACACCTCTGGCTTTGATCGAGGAAACAAAATGACCAAGAAGAAGGAAGTGACCCGACGGGACTTTCTGAAGACTGCAGCGGTGGCTGTCGCCGCAGGCGGCGCCAAGCCGATGGCTGCGGCACCGGCAGTCTTGACCAACTCTAGTCCAGGAAGCACTGTTCATTACGGCTTCATCGGTACCGGGACTGAAGGGTGCGACCTGTTAAAGCGGCTGACGACCATTCCCGAGGGTCGTTGTATAGCAACGTGTGATATTTACCCGCCCAACCTGAAGCGGGGAGTTGAAACCATCGGCTCAAACCCTGACACGTACGCAGACGGCCCAACGGATTACCGAAGGATGCTTGAGCGGAAAGACATGGACGCGGTGTTGATCGCCACACCTCTCAGCATGCACGCGCAAATGGTTATCGACTCGCTCAATGCGGGCAAGCACGTATTCGTCGAAAAGACGATGTATTTCAAGGAAGAAGAGGGCGACCAGATCAAGAAGGCAGCCGAAGCGAACCGCAAGCAGGTCGTCCAGATTGGCTTGCAGCGCAGGTCGAGCGTTCTTTACAACGTTGCCATGCAGATGATCCGCAAAGGTGCTCTGGGCAAGGTGATGTTTGTGCGCGCGCAGTGGCATCGCAATAACAACTGGCGACGGCCCGTTCGCGATCCCAAGTTTGAGCGACTTATTAACTGGCGGATGTACAGAGAATACTCCGGAGGACTGATGGCAGAACTGGCATCGCATCAGGTCGATATTGCGAACTGGGCCTTTGGGGCGGAGCCTCTCTCTGTCGTGGGAACGGGTGGAATCGACTACTGGAAGGATGGTCGCGAGGTCTGCGACAACGTCGAGGTCATCTTCCAATATCCGGAAGGAAGGAAAATGCTGTACAGTTCCATCCTTTATAACGCCCATTTTGGCTTCGACGAGCAGATCATGGGTGACCATGGGACCCTGATCATTACCGTTGGCAAGGGAATGTATTACCGCGAGGCTGTGGCGAAGGTATCGGCCGGACCCGGCAAGGAAGACTGGTGGGCGGGAGCGACAGTGGCGCAAGAGGCTGTCCAGAAAGGCATCCCCATCTTTCCAGAGGCTGCCCCGCAGGGTGAACAAGGCTTCCTTGACCGTGAATTTCTCCACGCCAGAAGATGGCTGGCTTCGATGGGTATCTATGAGTATGAGGAAGCTCACGAGCCGAGGTGGAGTGAACTTTCAAACTTTATGGCGAGTATTCGTGACGGAAAGCCAATTGCCTGTCCGCTTGAAATCGGCATGGCAGATGCGCGCGCGGTAATCTATGGCAACCGTGCGATCGACACCGGGACCCGGATCTTCTGGCCGAAAAAAGAGGCGTAAATCGGCAGCTCACCTGGTTCTGGGGATCACGCTTGCAGGAAAAGGATGGCACTCGGACGGCCCGGCATTCAGCTTCGGTTTCTCCCCCTTGCTGATGCGGCAGGACACCTCTTCAGCTTCTCTCGGATGTGGCTTCTGAGAACGCTCCTTCTTCTTGTGCTGCTGTGTGTCGGGACGAATCCCCTGACGAGAGCAGCGGATTCGTTGATCCGCTATGAGGCTTCGCACCAGGCAATGGGGACAACCTTCACCGTGGTTGCCTATGGTTCAAATGGCACTTACATGGCGGAGGTGGCGACCCAGGTCTTCCAGGAAATCGATGATCTGGACGACCAAATGAGCAACTACAAACTGGAGAGCGAAGTCTCCTCAATCAATCGTGAGGCGTTCCGCCATTCGGTCATCGTCGAGCCGAGGCTCTTTAAGCTGATTCAGGACTCGCTTCAATACAGCCAGGCTAGCGGAGGCGCTTTCGACATCACTGTGGGGCCGCTGATGAAAGCCTGGGGATTCTTTCGGGGCCGCGGGCGGTTGCCCTCAAGCTCCGAGCTTGCGGAGGTGCTGACGCATGTCGGCTATGAGCATGTAAAGCTGGATCCTGCCACGCGCACAATCCGGTTTGACGAACCTGGAATTGAGATTGATCTTGGGGCGATTGCAAAAGGTTACGCTGTCGATCAGGCCGTCCGGATTCTCCGCGCCGACGGCATTGCCGATGCACTGATTTCGAGCGGTACAAGCAGCGTCTATGCATTGGGATCTCCGCCAGGTGAAAACGGCTGGAGGATTTCCGTGCGGAATCCTCTTGATCAGAGCAAGGCTGTATGCACCCTGAGGCTGCAAAACCTGTCGCTTTCGGTGTCCGGCGACTACGAAAAGTTCTTCAAACTGGGCGGCAAAATCTATGCCCACATAATGGACCCGCACACAGGCATGCCGGTAGAAAATATGTTGTCGGCGGTAGTGGTGTCGCCTTCAGCCACCGACAGCGACGCGCTGTCAACGTCGTTCTTTGTTGAAGGTCCCGTATCTGCGCGGAAGTACCTGAGACATCACCCCAACTTGACTGCGATTCTCTTGTTGCCGACAGCTTCCGGGCGCGCCCTCAGGCAAATTGTCTTGAAGTCCAGCGTAACGGAATTCACTCCAGGCGTTTTCGTCAGGATCGTCTCCCACTGACCGAACCCTTTCCGGCTGACAGGTCCCATTACCCTTTGAGTTGTGTGTGTCTCGTTAGGCCGATTGTATGAAGGTGGGACGGCAGGGGAAAATACCTCGAAGAATGGGTGGAGGATACCTCAGAGTCAAAGTCCTCACTCATTGACTGAACAAGCAGCCTGAGACGATTCAGGAGAATTCCCGGTCGTCTCCGCCGGTCGCAAGGCGTGCGCGATCTGCTCCCCCGAATCGCGGTTTTTTTCATCCGAAAACTCTTCCTTCGAGCTCGTGCTTTGACGATGGCGACGGCAAGTGGCCGGTTGCCATTATTCGGATGGAGTGCATTGGGGTGAACGCCTGCAACAAAGAAGTCTGAACAGCTGTTGTGTTCGCAATTGCTGTCGGCGGAGGCGTCGTCGCATCAAAAGCCATTCTGCCCTGATCATGCAGGCTGACCAAAAGACGCGACGTTATATAATTCGTCACCCGACTTAGTGGACGTTCAAAGCACGTTTTAAGAGCCGCAGGGGTGCGGCGGCGCCTCGCGCGTCCACGCTGGAGGCAACTGGGAGATGTCTTCCAGGCTTAGTGGATTCACGACCAGCCGAGTTGCCCAAGGTGCCTCGATAGATGTCTTCAATATCGCTTGTGCGCTCGCGCTGGCGGGTGGCTTATGTTTCGTCCACGGACGACCGGCTGCCGAGGCAGGGTAATCCGTGTGGTTCACCCTGCGTGGGCAGTCGCGTGTACGCATTTCAAACTTGCCACTACCAGGTTTACCCGTGTGCGCTTTCACGATGTACGTCATGCCATCGTGACCAGCGCATTTTATCTATGCAAATGGTATTGTGAGTTTCAGCTTTTTGCTGCGTGGGCGCTTTTGTTCGGCAACTCTCCGGGCAGCACCGGAATCTGATAATAAGATGCATAATGTCTCTTAGCCTGAACTCAAGAGAGGTCACAAGTGACGATGCTGGATTTAATCAGATGCACGCGGGGCGTACGCTATATGGTTGGAGGGTTCGTGCTCAGTCTTTTCTTTGCGGGATGGACGCTCGCTTCGCAACCTCCTGTCCCAGTCCCCCAGGTTGACGCAGGCATAGGTTCTTGCACGGTGGACTTCACCGTCAGCCGAAGCAACAATCATCCCATCTACAACGCCGAAATCTCAGTCAGGATTGCGTACGGATTTATGGGGATGAAGAAAATGGACCTAAAGGTCGGGACTAATAGCGAAGGCAAAGCACGCTTTATCGGGTTGCCGGAGAAAGTCCACAATCCGCCACTGCAGTTTATCGTCAAGGCCGAGGGACTGACCAAGACCGTGAACTACTGGCCGAACGTCAAATGCCATGTCCGCTATGCCGTCATCATGGGAGGGCGCTGACCTGACCTGCACGACGCCCGCGCACAAAATCAGGCTTTTGTGCGGAACGGTTGTTCGGCCCTGGCGAGATAATGGGCAGATCCGTGTGAGCCTCAGGGGGCGCGCACCCGTCTTGTCGATAATTGGAAGGCGCGTTCGTTGGATTGGGACCCCGGCCACCGACATGCCGTACCGCGAAGAGGGCCATGCTCAGGAGCAGTTCATGTCCGCAAGGAATTAAGGAGTCATGAGGAAATACCTAATCGTATTTATAGCAGGAATCCTTCTGGTTCCGGCGGCGTTCTATCTATATCTGCGTTCGGGATACGCACCCGTTTCAACCTCGGCGTCCCCTCTGCCGTTTGAGCGCTTCTTTGCCAAGCTTGCGATGCGTGCAACCATAGACCATGAACTTCCGAAGGCCCATGCCGGTCCGCCGACGGAGAACGATCTCGTACGCGGTGCACGCCTCTACCGACATAACTGCGCCGTTTGTCACGGGCTCCCGAATGAGCCGCGAAGTGCCATCTCGAGAGGAATGTACCCCCATCCCCCGCAATTCTTCCGGGTGGGGGAGACCACAGCCTATGAACGAACTCATCCGTTTCGCCCCGCCCCTCCAAAAGATTACTGGAAAGTGAAGAATGGGGTCCGGCTGACAGGGATGCCTAGTTTCAAAGGGTCCTTCACCGAACAGCAGATCTGGGAAGTGAGCCAGTTTGTGGGAAATGCCAGAAATCTGCCGCCTGCTGCAATAGCCGTGCTCGAGAACCAACCTCAGAAGACGCAGCAGGCAGCTACGGCATCCGCGTCACGCCAGGCCATGGCTCCGAACCACAAGTAACCCTTGTCGGGATTTTAATTCTGATGATGAAGTCTCTTCTCGACATCGTGGCGTCTCTGCCTGGTGCTGATGCCGACAGCTTCTGGTCCTGCCCGTCCTGGCAACCCACGGCAGGCTGGCATTCCGGACGAATCGTCCCTGAGGAATGCCTAACAGTCGCGAGGCCTCACCCCTGCTACCTTTCTTTCTGGTATTGCAGAAATGTTGCCAGTGCCTCGAGCTGGCGGTTTGTAAGGCCGCCAAGAGCAGGCATAACGGAGGCCGGGGAATAGGCCTGCGGGTCTTTGAAGTGGTTGATCAGCCACGCATCCGACCGGCCGCGGGTTCCTTCCGCCGCCAAGTCAGGGCCGACCTTTCCGCCGCGGCCATGAAGACTGTGACAGGTGAAGCACCCTTCCCCCTGCGCCGCCTGGCCGTAAAGAGCTGCCAACAAGCTGTCCGCCTGGGCCTGGCTGAGGCATTGCTGAGCCCTGACGTGATAGTAGAAGGCATCTCGACCACCACTAAAATGGCTGTCGACGCTCACAGGAATGTCGTCACCAAAGGCGCGCGCAAGCCGCTCGTATCTGTCCGCAGCCACCTTCAGGCCCTGGGCCTTGCCTCGATAGTATTCGGCGAGGTCTGGATGATCCTGGGCCGTGCGGGAACTTGTCACTAAATCGCGAACTTCCCACCGAGGCAGGCGCGCTGTAACCAGTATATGAATTGCTGGGCCTTCCAGATTCAAAACATTAGTTTGCCGATGAGCGGTTTGCCCATCCTGATCTTGCGCCCTTGCCTTGATGTGCGGAATTGAAAGCGCCAGTAAGGCGCAACCAAGAGCCGCGGAGCCCTTGATCCACTGCCTCATCAAATGCACCTCCTCCTTGCCCATACGATCCTCCTGTTCGGAAAGATCTGCTGTGACGCCCGTCACACTTTTGAAGCCTAGATGAAACGATTTACAGGAGATCACGACAATTCCAATAAGTACTGCCATGCCCCTACGTGAGGTGGTCCTGCGGCGAATGTGCGAAGCATTGACGTAATCCGAATGGATTGTTAAAATCTAAATCCGATATCGTATTTCGTTAAGGAAGGGGCACCTCAACGATGAGCAAATTCCTCATTGGGCTTTTGATCGGAACTATTCTGGTTCCAGCAGGTTTCTATTTGTACCTGCTTTCCGGGGACGCGCCAATCGCAACCTGGGCGAAGCCGATGCCGATGGAGCGGTTCCTGGTGAAGACAGCGATGCACGCGACGATTGACCGTCAGGAAACTCCAATCCACCTGGGCAATGTCAGTGATGGCTCGTTGGTGGCCGGAGCACATATTTACCGGCAGGATTGTGCTTTCTGCCATGGGCTTCCGGGCCGGGCTCCTACGGGACCTGCCGAGGGAATGTTTCCCCCGCCACCCCAGTTCTTTCGGCCAAATGCAGAAAAGATTGATGATCCGGCCGGCGAGGTTTATTGGAAAGTCAAGAACGGCCTCCGCCTTACGGGCATGCCAGCCTTTCGCGCCTCTCTAAGTGACACGCAGATCCGTGAATTGACCGGCTTTCTGGAAGACGCCACAACCCTTCCGCCCGCTGCAATGGCCGTACTGAAGACCTCTCGTGCAAAGACGCAGGAACCGAGTTCACCCACAGTCCGCCACGCTGTTCTGAAGCACCGAAGGGCATAGCGTAAAAAGTTTGCGAGATTTCGTCAGCTGGCGGCGTCCGGTTGATGCCAACAGTGATTGTGTTACCAGCGGAGCTTCACATCACATGCCTCACTTAGATTTCCAGCGCGAGTTATACTCCGGCCTGATTCGTCTGCACATCCTTCATCATGCCTGCCATGAGCCTATCTTTGGGCTCGGCATGATTGAAGAGCTGGCCCGGCATGGTTACCGCCTCAGCCCGGGAACCCTTTATCCCCTGCTTGACGGATTGGAGAAGAAGGGACTGCTACGCTCTGCCCGTGTGCTGGGCCACGGCAGATATCGTCGAGTCTATCAAGCCACTCCAGCTGGCCGGAAGGCGCTGAAAACAGCCAAACATCGCGTTACGGAACTTTTTGGTGAGCTCTTTGAGGATGAGCGATGAGGTTATTCCTTCCGCTTCTCCTTCTGATCGTCTCATTCCCCTTGGGACTATGGGCACAGTCTTATGCCCAGGAGGAGAACTCCAGCGGGCAGGCGCAGGCAACTCCCACTGCGTCCCAGCAAAATTCCGCGGATGGCTTTTGGCACTCCAATCCGCTGAAGCAGGCCATAAGCGCACGTTCATTTCTCAACAAACATGGCGTGACGATGGGAGGCTACCTTCAGTTCGACGGCTCGCATGTAGGTTCAGGCGGGCTGCCAGGGACCATCGCATTTGACGGTCAGTATCTTTTTGACCTCTCAGCTACCGTGGACACGAAACAACTTTTCGGGTGGCCAGGGGGGACGGCGCTTGTCGATATGCAAACCCACAGCGGCCCTAACGTCGTGACGCACCAGGTTCCCGCGATTCAGGATCCGGACAACATGGATGCGTCCTCGTTCACCTCGCTTGACCGCGCCTGGTACCAGCAAGATCTCCTGCGCCAGAAACTTCAAATGCGGCTGGGAGTGATGTACGTGGACGACCAGTTTCTCACTGTTCCCTACGGCCAGAACTTCATCTCCCTGGATTTCTCCTCCGATTCGTCCATCAGCACCTTCGTCCTGCCTACCTATCCCAAGGGCTCTTTCGGCGCCGACGCCTTCGTCTACCCCGTCAAGGGTTTGTACTTCTCCGCCGGCGTGTTCTACGATCACAGCACGGAACTCCCTTACGATCCGGGCGGCGATCTGTATATCACTGAGGAGGGCTGGCAGAGCAAATGGCACGATCTGCCCTACAAGTTGCAGGTTGGCGCCTGGCATGACACAGGCAGGTTCCAGTCCTTCGTCGGCGGCATTGTGCACGGCCATGCATCCGGCGTGTACGTCGTTGCCAGCCAAAAATTTTGGCAGCCAAAGGTATCAAGCGATCGGGGGGTCGGAATGTTTTTTCAGTTTGGCACAGGACCGCCTGCAGTGGCGGCGGTAAGGCGTCATTACGGCGCAGGCGTCATTTGGACAGGGCCCATGTCCGCGCGTCCCCACGATGAGATCGGTTTTGCTTTTAGCGACAGCCTGCTGACGTCGCAAAACAGCTTTTTGCATGGCTTTGAAAACGAGTTCGAGGCCTATTACCAGATCTACGTTTTGCCCGGTCTGACTGTCCAGCCGGATTTCGAGTACTGGCAGCACCCTGGCGGTATGACAGCTCCGAATACTTCTCTTTTCTCAGTGCGAATGCAATACACTTTTTAGGAGCTGAGGCAGCCGTGCCGGGATTATTTTTTGGAAAAAAGAGGTAGTTCCAGGTTTTCACACAGGCGCTCATGCTCACTTTTCAGCACTATTGTGAAAAGGGGCCAGCTATGCCGAAGCTTATCGTTTTTTTCCGGGACGAGATAGACCCAATTACCGGGGCCTCGTTCTTATTCGCATTCCTCGGGGGCTAATCTTTTTCACGCAAGGGATTCTGAAATACACAGATCTCCACATGGGCGTGCTTCGTTTTGCCCGCATCGGTTTCCCTCACCTACACTTCCCACTTCACCGCGCATTCGTGGGCACGTTCGAAATTGTTTGTGGCCTGCCTGTCCTGATTGGGCTTCTGACCCGGCTCGCATCCGCACCCTTGCGGATTGTTATTTCGACGACGGTCGCGACCACGAAGGTTCCACAACTGTTCCGGCCGGCTCAGGGTTTCTGGTTTATGATAAGCGGTGCGCGGACCGATTTTGCCATATTCTGTTCGCTCATATTTCTGGCCGTGCTGGCGCCGGGCCGACTCTCTTTGGATATCACCTGGACTTTGTTCAGGAAGTGTTCCTCAGAAAATCAGCTCGCAGAGCAGTGTCTGCTTAGAACTCCTGTCGGCAAATAGTTGAATCGAACCCCGTGCGAAAACGGGACAGAATTCTTCTGACTACGCTACACTAAATTATTACTGCCTTCATCTTGTGAAGGGTGCGCCGACAATTGCTTCCTTTATGACAGGTGATGAAAAGCGGGCGGCTGAAGGCCTTGCCGCCTGGCGAACGGTAAGTAGGTCTATGTTTCCTTCGCGAAAAAGAAATAGACACGCATGAGTACACTGGTTCTTGCCTTCTTCTTCCTGGTGATGTTCTTAATTGCCGTAGTCTTTTCAGCCCTCGGTGTGGGCGGCGGTGTAATGTATACGCCAGCTCAGCTTTTCTTCGGCATTGAGTTTCACACGGCGGCAACGACGAGCCTGTTTCTTATTATCATCATGTCGATTTCGGCCACCATCGTCTTCCGCAAGGCGTCCGCAGTGGACTGGCCTCTGGCCATCGTCCTGGAGAGTTCCACAACGACCGGGGCCTTTCTCGGAGGACTTTTCTCCGGATACTTCTCGGCAAAGTTCTTGATCTACCTCTTCTCAGTGGTAATCGCCATTGCTGCCTTCTTCATGGTGAAGCACTTCAAGATCGAGAATGGATGCGGCGACAACCCCGGAGGTTTTTTCCGCTGGCGCCGGGGCGTGGGACTCGAGACTTACTGTGTCAACCTCGCGGTGGCCCTCCCCATCGCTTTTATTGCCGGGGTTATCAGCGGACTCATTGGCGTGTCTGGGGGAATCCTCAAAGTGCCGATGCTCGTTTTGCTGTGCAATGTTCCGATGAATATCGCCGTAGGCAGTTCAGCCTTTATGGTGGGACTCACCGCCACCGGCGGATTCCTGGGCCATCTGGCGGCTGGACATTTCGACTGGAGAGTGGGACTGGCTCTCGCACCGGCTATTTTCCTGGGCGCCCAGATTGGAGCGCGCACTTCGGTCAGGGTTGACAAAGAAAAAATAAAACTCTTTTTCGGCTATATGCTTGCCGCGCTTGCTGTATTTCTGGTCGTTCGCAATCTCCTGCATTAACCCGCATGCTCTGAAGGGCTCTGGAACGGCCTGCCGAAGGGAACCATTTACCTCCAAAACGGGCACATGCTGCATGTCCAGACCGCTCAAACGCATCGAATTTGTTCCATGCAATGCAGGTCGTGCTAAACTTGGCGGTTCCGGAGAAGACTGATCAGGCAGCTTACCTGACGCATCCCCAAAGGAGAACTTATGGGCCACGCGACTGACCATCAGCACCCGCACGGGGCGTTTGCTCTGGAGGTGCTGGCTGTTCTAATTTCAACCGCAATCATCACCACTGCAGCTCACGGTGCAACTCCGCACCTGAAGTTTGAGGTTTCATTTCCGGCATCTGTTCACAGCAAACCTATCACCGGGCGAGTTTATGTGATGATTTCGAATGAGGATGAACCTGAACCCAGGTTCCAGGTAGGCTCATGGGGCAGTCATCCGCCCTTTTTCGGCGTGGATGTCAGCCAACTTAAGCCGGGTGAACAAGCTGTGATCGGCCGTCATACGCTGGGCTATCCCACGCGGAGTCTGAGCGATGTCCCCGCAGGCGATTACTACGTCCAGGCGTTGATTAACATTTACACGGAATTCCATCGTTCCGACGGCCACACGATCTGGGCTCACATGGACCACTGGGAGGGCCAACAATTCAACCTATCGCCGGGGAACCTTTACAGCGCGGTCGAGCAGGTCCACCTGGATCCGGCAACGGGCTACGATGTGAAGCTGAGCCTGACGAGGGTGATCCCGCCGGTGAAGGTTCCCCCGGATACAGCATGGGTCAAGCACATCAAGATCCAGAGCAAATTGCTCAGCAAGTTCTGGGGCCATCCGATTTATCTGGGTGCAGTGGTTTTGCTGCCCATGGGTTATGATTCGCATCCGGACAGCTATTATCCAGTGATCTACGAGCAGGGCCACTTCAACCTGCAGCCTCCGTTCAATTTCTCGACGACACGGGAACCCGTGTCCGGCTATTGGCAGAAGATCGAGCGCTCCTACAATCTCGAAACCGGCTACCAGTTTTACAAGGCTTGGATTTCCGACAACTTCCCGCGGATGATCGCCGTAACCTTCCAGCATCCCACGCCGTACTTCGACGACTCATACGCGGTGAACTCCGCCAACAACGGCCCATATGGGGATGCCATCATGACAGAACTGATCCCGTATATCGAGACGCATTTTCGCATTATCCGTAAACCCTACGCACGTGTCCTGACGGGGGGATCAACTGGGGGCTGGGAATCCCTGGCTCTGCAGATTTTCCATCCAAAGTTCTTTGGTGGCACATGGACCCTTTATCCCGATCCCATCGACTTCCGGCATTATCAGCTTATCGACATCTATCGTGACGACAGCGCCTTTTATGCGCCGGGGCGCCCATGGTTGAAAGCAGTCAGACCACTCGAACGCGAACCGGATGGGCAGGTGACGGTGACTGAGCAGGAGGAGAGCCAGCTCGAGGAAGTGCTGGGCAGCCATGACCGTTCAGGTCAGCAACTTGACGCCTGGGACGCTGTGTACGGCCCGGTCGGTGCCGATGGGTACCCCGAGCCTTTGTGGAACAATCGCACGGGTAAGATCGATCACAACGTGGCCGATTATATGCGCGATCACGGTTACGATCTCACGTACTATCTGCGGCAACATTGGCCGGAGATCGGCCCGAGCCTGGTGGGGAAAATTCATGTCTACGTTGGCGACATGGATAGCTACTACCTGAACCTCGCCTGTTACGATATGGAGCATTTCCTGAAGAACACCATCGACCCTTACTACGATGGAACGTTCGAATACGGAAGGCCCGAGAAAGGTCACGGATGGCAGCCTACAAACCAGGCAAGCATGATTCGCATGATGGCTGACCACATCGTTGCGAGTGCCCCTCCTGGTGTCAATATCAAGCAATGGCATTATAACTAGCCGAAGAGATTTCGAACGACATCAACCGCAGGCGAAGCGATCACCCTCGCGATCAGCGGTTGGTTGCCGGAGGCAGGATCTGATCCAGTTTTTCAAGAAGAGTCCTGCCCTTGAGGGTGGGCCTGCCATCCCCTGATATCAGGACGATTTTTCTCTGCGGATCGAGAAGAATCAGGGTGGGATACCACTTGACCTTCAACTCGCTGCTGATGATCTGTTTGGTGCTTTGCGGCGCACTCTGCAGCCAGGGAATCCGATTCCTTTTTACGAACTTTCGAGCCTTTTCCACTTTCGCATCACTGTCCATACCCAGGATTTCAAGTCCGCGATGTTGATATAGCAGGTCCGCCTTTTTCAGGACGGGGACCTCTCGAAGGCATGGCCCGCACCAGGTGGCCCAGAAATCGAGCAGGACATATCGCCCGGAAAAGTCCGACAGTCGATGCTGGCCCCCGGCAAAATCAGTGAACGTGAAATCCGACAAGGTTGCTCCCACCTCTGGTCGGACCGTCTTACCTCGGGCGCTGAGAGGCTGCGCGATAAGGCTGCCGAGTAACACCGTAAAGATAACGGTCTCAAGTGCGCGTCGGATCACAATGCATTTCCTCAAAACCGGGTCGAGTAGGTGACTTCCCACATGATCCCCGGAACTGTCGCATCCACAACTGATTGAATGATAGGCGAGTTTTCCACGTTGATATATGTGGCTACAGGCAGGTCGAAGGTGAAATTATTCCTTCCTAAGCTCACTGTGAAACCGGGTTCAATGAAGTTCAGCGTGGCTGGACGCCGGAAGCCGTCTGACTTCCCGATTAAATCGTGTGATGGTACGCCATCGATCACGTAGGAGAGTTCCGGGCTGAACCAATGAAAAGGCGAGTTGGTAGAAACACCGACCTCCAGCAGATACTGGTCTGTGCTCGAGTTCGGAAAGTTGACGTTGTGGAGGAATCCGTAAAGGGATTGCGTTCCAGTTGTGTCTTTCGGGTTGATGAGATATGTCGCCGTGACATACGGCGTCCATGAAATGGCTGACCCGCGCGGCGCGATCGTCCAGAAGGCTTGCACTGTAGGCGAGTACGCCCATGCATGCTGTCCGAGTTGAGTTGTAAGATCGACCGGCGCCTGCCTGCCAAACAGATTTGCCGTAACGTCAGCATCTCCCGTTGGGGCTTGCACACCAAAGCTCAGACCGACATTGCCTCGCGACTGCTCTGTAGAAAAGAGCCAGTAGCGCGCACGCACACTTATATCACCGAGACCGTTCGCCCCATTCTGCCACCACACACTGCGAACGGTCGAACCTGGTGGCGCCATCTTGATGGGCCAGCTATTGAACTCGAGCGGCACATCGAGTGACAGATTCCAGCGCGAGGTCAGCGCGTATGTCAGGTCGAGATTAAGCAGGCTTTGCGTGTTAATCGGCCCGAAAGGCTTCAGTGCCGGAACCTGCTTCGTTCCCTGGTAGTGGTTAGTCGACCTGAAGTGGCGAAACGCAGCCACGAACTCCCACTGGCCCTTTTCCAAATATGTTCCTGCCCCACCAAACACGGATGGGTTCTGACGCTGGCACACTCAGCCTTGCCCCGATGCCGGTGAACAGAAAAGCAGAGTGAGCAGTGCAACTGCAAGAAGGCGCAATGCGCGCCACTGCGTATAAGACATTTGGTTTTCCTTTGAAGCCCCCAAAAACGTCGACGATTCTATGTTCTGGTAAGTGAATTCGCAATAATCCCCGCGCCTTAATTACACGAAAAAAAAGGACTGGATCGCTGATTCTTAATGACTATTAAGACCTGCAAGTCTATGAAAGGCAGGGGGCGAGGGTGACAAACCACTCCATCAGCCCGTATAATAAACGACGTTCTGCGACAGACAAGGACATGATGCCGCTTCTTGATATTGGAGAGATGGGGCCGTCTGCAAAGAGCTCAGCGGATTCAGTTTCGCTGCGGCAACTGGTGAGTGTATCTTGTGCCTGTTTTGAGATCCCGACGAATTAAAGGGATTTAGCCAGCCGCTGGGCTCTCCGACCGGTGTTTTCCAGGCTTTGCGGCAAGAGGAGATTGGATGATGCCCCGCGGGGCGCGACACAGGCGCCAGTCCCAAGTGGCAACTCAAGCCGGAGAGGCCGGTAATGAGTTGAGGGCCCTTGCTCGTGAGCAGGCTGCAATAGCTCGTCTCGGCCAGATGGCGCTTTCGGACGTCCGGCTTTCCCTGGTGTTGAGAGAAGCCACCAGAGTTGTTGCTCATTCGCTGCACGTTGAATACGCCAAGGTTCTCGAGTTGCTTCCAGACCGTGAGGCATTGCTTCTCCGCGCCGGTTTGGGGTGGAGAAAAGGCTACGTCGGCCGGGCAAAGGTGCCTGCCAAAACGGACTCTCAGGCTGGTTATACGCTCCTTTCCGAACACCCTGTGGTGACCGAAGATCTACGCAAGGAAAAAAGGTTCACCACACCAGTCCTACTCTCCAAACACAATGTCGTCAGCGGGATCAGCGTCATCATCCTGGGCAGGAACAGCCCGTTCGGGATTTTGGGAGCTCACTCGGCCCGCAAGCGAGTCTACAGCAAAGACGATATCAATTTCATGCGGGCAGTCGCCAACGTGCTGGCCACCGCCATCGAGCGCAAACAGTCGGAAGACGTCCTCAAGCAGCAGGCACAAATCTTAGATCAGATTCATGACTCAGTTGTTTCGACAGACTTGGAAGGCAATGTTACCAGTTGGAATAAGGGGGCAACGAGACTTTTCGGATATACCGCGGCGGAGGCGACGGGCCGTCACATCTCATTCATGTACCGCAGGGATCAGCGCAAATTTCTTGATGAGGAGATTATTCGACCCCTGAAAAAAAAGGGTACACATGATGTTGAAGTCAAAATGCGGAAGAAATCCGGCGCGGAGTTTTGGGTCCACCTTTCTCTCTCCCTGCTCAGAGATAGCCACAACGACGTTGTGGGAATGATCGGGTACTCGATTGACATTTCCGAAAGGAGAAAGGCAGAGGAGCGACTCCGGGCGACAAACAGGGCCCTCCAGGACGAAATCAAGGAACGTAAGAAAGCGGAACGCGTGGCCCAGGGCCACACGCAGATTTTGCTCCACACATTGAATGCCCTCACTACCGCTCCGGATCTGAGTAAGTTCCTGGATGGGGTGTTGGTTGGCATCACCGATGAACTCAAAGTTCACTCATGTGCCCTATGGCTTCACGACTTTGACAAAGGCACGAATACACTCTACAAAACCTCGTACAATGGGAAGATTCTTACGGGTACGGAACAACTGAGCCATCCCTCGGCGGCGGGAAATCTTCATCTGAAGCAGCAGATCGCTTCAAGAGCACTCAAAGGCCGTCCCTTTGCAATTCGCAATGTCTCTTTCTCCCGCTTGCTGGAACCCGAGGTGCGCTCCTGGATGAAAGCTCACCACGTGAAGCTAATGTTGTGCGTTCCTTTGCTTTTCGGGAAAAAGGTAATCGGCACGCTGACCCTTCGCGATGCGCGCCGCGATCACTTTACCCCGGAAGAGATTGTCCTGACTCAGGCGCTGGCCCGGCACGTGAGCCTGGCCATGCAGTTGATCCGGTTGGCGGAAAAGGGACAACACGCTACCCTCCTGCAAGAGCGGAATCGTGTGGCGCGAGAGATGCATGACACCCTGGGGCAAGGCTTTACCGGCATCCTCATCCAATTGGAAGCAGCGGAAGATATCCTGGAAGAAAACCATCAAGGTGCCAAGGCCCATCTTAAGAAAGCGCGGGATCTGGCCCGTAGCAGTCTGGTAGAAGCGCGTCGTTCAGTTTGGGCATTGCGTCCTCGGGCTTTAGAGGGCGGCGACCTGGTGTCAGGGCTCAAGAATCTGGCACATCAAATGACAGTCGGCAAACAAGTTAAGGTTCAATTCTCTACGCGCGGAGCGGTCCGCCCGCTTTCGCCGGAAACAGAGGTTCACCTCTTGCGGATCGGCCAGGAGGCTCTGACGAATGCTCTGAGGCATGCGCACGCCAGCCTCATCAAGATCGAACTTATCTTCAACCGTCACGGAATCCAACTGTCTGTGCATGACAATGGTCGCGGATTCGACGTCGCATCGGGCAACGAAGATGGCAGCTTTGGGCAAGTCAGCCTGCGGGAAAGAGCTGAACAAATCGGCGCCAAGATTATTGTGAACAGTGAGCCTGGTTCTGGAACGCGGGTTCTCGCGTTCGTTCCGGCAACATCTCCCTCCACTGGAGTTCTAAATTGAAAGAATCTGGTCCAATTCGAGTCCTCATTGCCGATGACCACCCAGTGGTCCGGGAGGGGTTGGCGGCTCTCATAAGCCGCCATCCTGACATGCAACTTGTTGGAGAAGCCAGCAACGGCCGGGAAGCGGTGAAGCAGTTCTTCATTTGCAATCCCGACATAACCTTGTTGGACCAGCGGATGCCGGACATGGATGGCGTAACAGCTCTCAGGACGATTCGCGAAAGGTGTCCTGAAGCACGGATCATCCTGCTGACCACCTACGATGGGAGCGAGGACATCTATCGCGGTTTGCGTGCAGGGGCCAAAGCTTACTTGCTGAAAGATGTTTCCCGTGATGAACTGCTGGAATGCATCCGTTCTGTACATGAGGGCAAGACCGAGATCTCGCCGCAGGTAGCGGCCCGTCTTGCCAACCGCGTTGCCAGAAAAGATCTCACCTCGCGCGAAATGGAAGTTCTGCGTCTGATGGCGACCGGGAAGAGCAACAAGGAAATCGGGGTAGTTCTAAATGTCAGCGAGGGCACCATCAAGGTTCACGTCAATCACATTCTGCAAAAACTTGCCGTGGAAAGCAGGACTGAAGCTGCCACCGTGGCCCTTAGGCGGGGCATTGTAGGTCTCGAGTAATCAGGCCTTTAGCAACTTGAAATCGCACGCCTTGCCATTTTCTTCCAATTTCTTCTCTTTGATATAGATCGAAAGTTATAGGCCCGGCATTGCCCTTTCGAGGGATATGCAAGACTGCATATCCCTCTAGCCAAATATCTTGCTCCTGCCGAATTGTTTCCTTCCTTTGCCTTAAGTTAGCTTAGACAGTGTTGGCGCGGCGTTGCAGCCGACGGTCAAGGGAGAGGATGGCGATTCGTGGTGCGAGACTGCGGGATGCAAAACCGAATCCGCTTGGGTAAATTCAGACGGTTGTCTACCTCGCAAGGCTTTTTCGCAGGATCATCTCTTTTTTGTAGATGCAGACTGGGGGCAACAAATCGCACTTAGGAAGGCCCACAAGCTTTAGGGCAGATTTCCAGAATCGCTCTGGTTACGACGGCACGCAGAATCATTATTTGGCAACACGATCATTCGAGGCGCCCAATCCTGCATGGAGGCATAATGAAGAACGAACAAATCACACGACTCGTTGAAAGGGCCCAAAACGGTGATCAGTCCGCAATAGCGGAAATATATCGCTTACATTGCCGCCGGATTTACAGCCTGTGTATACGGATGGTGGCCAACCAGGCGGAAGCCGAAGATCTGACGCAGGAGATTTTTCTGCACGCCTTCAGGAAAATTCACACCTTCCGGGGTGAGGCGGCCTTCTCAACCTGGCTTTACCGTTTGGGCGTCAATATCGTACTAATGCAGTTACGAAAGAAGTCGCATCCTACGGTCTCCTTCGATGAACTCAGGCGATCGAATGGAGATAGCGCGAGGAGAATTGAACCTACCGATGAAACCGACTACGCAGGATTCATGGTCAGCCGGATGCTGGTGCAAGGAGCGATCGATCAATTGCCGTCGGGATTCAAGAGAGTCATCGTTCTTCACGACATCGAAGGATATGCCCACCGCGAAATTGCTGAACTGACGGGTCGGTCGGTTGGCAATTCAAAATCTCAACTGCACAAAGCGCGGCAACGCCTGCGGGAGTTGTTGACTGAAATTCCCCGCTTGCAGACTCCGCAGGACCTGAGTGGGGAACAAGCCGGGTAATCAATAAGGGGTACAGCGGGGCGCTCAGTTTCCCCGAGAGCTTCTTGCCTGCCAGCGAGGGTTCATCTCACCCGAAGAAGAATTTTTCGCTCGCATGACTCTGACGTCGCAGGACCGTCTGCATCTCGACAGATGACGTCAGCTGGTTTGCTGGAAAATGCCAGAAAGCCGCAATCGAATGAGGAGTGAAGGCACGAACATTTTGGTGTCTGTCTCGTACTTGGCCGAATGATCAGTCAAACCTTAAATGCCGAAGCGAAAGCGGGCACAAAATAGAGATGCGGGCCTGCGGTCTTGGACTCCGCGGCCCTTGATTGCGAAACCGCGGAGTCTCTGAGATGTGCTAACCGCCTGGCCATGTGGTCGTCAGGAAGTGGGCAACGCAGGGTCACGCCTTGCTAATCGCCGTCGCCGTCACCCCAGCCCCATCCCCAATTATTCCAGCCCCAATTATTCCAACCCCAAGGACCGTAATAGGGAGTGTAATACATTCCGGGTGAGCGCAAGAAGGCATATGAGCCCCAGTAACCTGACCAGTACCAGCCCGGACCGTACCAGTTGCCTGATTGAGCGATCGAACGCTTCACGCTCCTCCTGGCCCTGGCTTCGAACCTGCTTCTGATCTTGTTCCATTGATAGAGCCCGCTTGATTTGAAGGCCCTCTTATTCAGTTTTCGGATCTCATATGGTGGCTGGCCGGCTATGTTCAGTTGTCGCCGTTTCTTCACCGTCAATCGGGAACCTTGTGTGTACACGGTTGCTTTCCCGCGCAGAACCCCGATAGTTTCCTGGTTGGGATTAAACCCGTAAAGTCCTTTCTTGTCTATTCTCGTTCTCGTACCGTCCATGATGACTGTCAGATCGTGTTTGAAGACCGCAAATGAATCGAGCAAGGCGTCGCCTTTGATCACCTTGACCCTCGCATTATCAAGGCGTGTAGAAAGCATCTCCACTTGGGAGTGGTTGCCGATTCGCAGGTAAGAGCCCGGCGTGAGCAGCAGCCCGGCTTTGCCACGCTGCGTCTCGATCACTTGGTATCGCCGAAGTGCTTCGCCTCGTATTGGCCGCTCCGGTGCTGGGTGTCCGTCAAAAATCACTTGGCCCTGCACACTGTTCAGCGTTCCAGGCATGGGCATCATTGTCGTTTTCCCCATGGCGAGCGTCGTTCCCGCAAGAGCGAGAGCCACGACCAACCAGCCCTTCTTCCATAATGCTCTCATTGGGATCACCTCCACTTCTATTAGACGCAGGAGGCATAGGCTACATTACGGATTTTGCTCGCGAATCACGCACCGGCGAAAATAAGACCGTGCACAGCACGCGCAGTGGGCAGAGAAATGGAAATCGCAGCATGCAACACTATTCCTTGCAGAATAATACTTGTCCACCCCCAAATGCCTTTACCAGCGGAATTGCAAATATGCGAGTTCGTGGACATTTCAGTTCGCATGGAAATGATTGGGGCGGCAAACGGCATCGGCAGGCATCCAATCAAGTGTGGCTGTGGTGGCGACACACCTGCACCTGATTGCATGCGCCGTAGTTACCCCTCGTGTGCCCTGGCTCGATCGAGCGGCCACTGCCGAGAGGTTCGGAGGGTCTTTCATGTAACGAATCTGAAGGTAGTGCATCAATACTACGGGGTACATAAATGCGTGGTTGCGCTTTTCTTGATCCGTCCCACGGTATCCTCCTGCATGACAACTGAGGTACTTGCCGCGTGAAACTGCATCCGGTCATTCTTGGCGCCTTGCTTCTACTGCCGGCAAGCAAGAACTTCTTGCCTCGCGTTGATCCCACGCCATGGGACCAGACCCTCCATGAGTTCGTCAACCGGCAACATCTAGTTGATTACGCAAAGCTGAAGCAACAGGGCTGGAAGAGGCTTCGCGACTATGTCTCAAGCCTCGGCCAGCAGGGATCCCGGCCGCTTTCTCCTGCCCAGAAAGAGGCTCTCTTGATCAATGCCTATAACGCCATGACAGTAGAGTGGATTGTCGAAAATTATCCGACCAAGAGCATCTGGGACACGCTGCGGCCCTTCAAAGCGCGCCGTTTTCGGCTGGCGGGAGAAGCTGTTTCACTGGACGAAATCGAGGCCCGTCTTCGCGAAATGAAAGACCCCAGAATTCATGCTGCACTCGTATGCGCTTCGCTTAGTTGCCCGCCGCTTAGGCGCGAGGCCTATGTAGCCGGCAAGCTGAACCAGCAATTGGATGCCAATGTGCGCGAATGGCTGGCGAATCCGGCACTCAATAGATTCGTTTCCAACAAACACGAGGCGATCGTGAGTCCGATCTTCAAATGGTACAGGAAAGATTTCGATTCATATCCAGGAGGGGTCCGGGGATTTCTGC
Organism: Terriglobia bacterium; assembly: GCA_046705285.1. GTDB lineage: Bacteria > Acidobacteriota > Terriglobia > UBA7540 > UBA7540 > SCRD01. Next base: position 15,380 of record JBJKQK010000212.1, on the reverse strand, counting down.
TCAAATTCGGTCCACCTGAAGCGACCAAGGACCTGGAGCACAGCAAATTCTCGATATCCTACCAGGATTATCACTGGGGTTTAAACGATCAGGCTGGGCAAGGCAGAAATTACTCAGCATTTCAGTTGGGGATCAATTGGTTGAAGAACTGGTTTCGCAACTGGCTTGCGAGCCTGAGCAGGAAATACAACGTAAATCCCATCATTTTCGGGTCCATCTATTTCGGCGCAATTCCCTTTTTTACCCTCTGCGTAGGGTGGATTGTCCGAAATCTCCGCCGAAAGGTGTCCATCGCTCTCCCTGTTCTGTCCGCATCTTTCTTCTTCCTCTCCGCATACTTTTACCTTTTGATTGCAGGGCGCAACATCCCTGTATGGGTTTATGCCGCCATCGCTGCTGCAGTCGTCTTCGGAGCGTATTCGACAATCCGAACGATCCGTGCGAAATCGGGATTTAGAGGCAAAGCGTGATGGTTTGTCGCTCAAGCATGTGAGCTGTTCTTTCTTCTTCGGCAAGTGCAAGACTGCTGATCCCGCTTGCCCTATCGCTGCAACGAACTCCGTGTCATTGGTCCCTGCAGTTGGGCTGTATCGGTAGCCCACCGTCCAAGCAAACCTCTTTTTGATGTTGCGGCCACAAATTGCACGCTCTTCCAGAAGGTCGGCCGGGCAGCCTCGACCCCGCAAGGGTTTGCAGATAGCGCAATGACCTGCGCCCGCAGCGTTTGGCCTTCATACTGATACCAAAGGACTTAGCCGGCATTGGGCCGAGGATAACCGGTTTGGTATCTAGCTTGCACCAGCCAATATGTACCTTTCCATTGGAGGAGCCTATGGCATGGACAGTCTCCGAGGAACGGCGGGTCTATCGCGCTCAGCGACGGCGAGAAGTCCGGTGTCGGCTCTGGTATGAAGTAACCACCTTTCGTGACGGCTTGCTCCGATATTTCCTGATCGGGATTGAGGAACTCGAGTAGCTTCCATCTGCCCATCTATTCGGGTCCTGATTGCGCTCATTCATAGAAAACACCCCGGACACAACCGTTTGATTGGCTCAAATCGTCTAAGTTTAAGGGAGTCGAGCGAGCGGAGTGGACATTCATGTTTGCCAAAGACCGTGGTCGTCCTAGCGGGCTCTTTGGAAGTGTGTAGCAGTAGCGGGAAGGTCACGGTCAGGCAGGAAAGGAAGAAAGTAATGCAGGCGAGGACCACGAAAGCTAACGCCAAACGCGGACTTGCTTTGCGGAGAAGGCAAAGAGTGCTTGTGGTCGATGATGATATGAACGATCTGCTTCGTTATTCCGCAATCCTTCAGCACGAGGGCTATGATGTACGGTCAACTGCTTCTCATAGGGAAGCCGCCAATTTTATTGGCCGGGAAAAGTATGACTTGATCATCGTGAGTCAGGGAACTGCCGCCTTTGAAGGGCGTTCTGTTCTTTCAAAAGCAATCGCGACAAATGAGGAGATGCCGGTGGTTGTGTTGTCGCACAGTTCCGATATTGATTGTTACATGGAAGCCATGCAATTGGGCGCGGTTGATTACCGGGAGAAACCCCTTGCCGCCTCTGAGTTGACCGAAATGGTTGGACGCCACCTCCGCCTTTCCAGGACTCGAGCTGCCTAGCTTCCGGATGCTCAAATTTGAAAGGCCTCGCTCCACCGGTCCGCAATCTCCGCTTCGGTCTTTCCCCACCCCCGTTGGCCACTGCGCTTCTCACTTCCATGACCTCGATTCCATGCTCTTACGCCAGCCGCTTCGCTTTCGACTCGGCCGATTCCGTTCCATCCGGGTGTTTTACGGCGTAACCCCGCGCCGGTTGACTCTTTTCTTAGGCTTCTTTCTAGTAAGTTGATGGACCCAAACTCTCAGTCACAATTTATCTCGCGTGGCTCAGGTAAACCTGTTGCGCCCGCTGCACGCCCCTGCCGAGTTCGAATTTATGCCCAAGCTTGTGCAGCGCAACTTCCAGCCCCGCGATCGCCGCAAACAACTCCAGCGAATCGTAGTATCCCAAATGGGCCAGCCGGAAAATCTGCCCTTTCATTGTTCCTTGCCCATTGGCAATGATGGCTCCAAAGCGCGAACGCATTTCCTTGACAATGGCTCCGGAATCCATGCCCTCCGGAGACCGAATGGCCGTCAGCGCATTGGCAGGTGAGGCCGTGGCAAAAAGGCTGAGGCCCAGCGCCTTTGCTGCCTCGCGTGTTGCTTCGGCAAGAAAGGCAGCGTTCTGGATCAGGTTCTCGCGGCCGACCCGGTGGATATACTCGAGGGCAGCGTGCAGGCTCACCACCAACGTTGTGGCCGGAGTATAGCTTGTTTCCCCTTTGGCCAGATTCTTCCGCTCTTTTGTGTAGTCAAAGTAAAAGCGGGGCGACCTGGACTTCTCAATCAATTTCCAGGCCTTCTCGCTCACACTGGCGAATGCCAAGCCAGGCGGGATCATCAATGCCTTTTGCGAGCCGCCAATCACGATATCAAGGCCCCACTCATCCGGCCTCAAGTCTGTTGTGCCGAGGCCTGTAATAGCGTCTACCACCAGGCAAGTCTCCGGCAGAGGGTTCACAAGACTGGCGATGGACTTGATGTCGTGGCTGACGCCGGTGGAGCTTTCAGTAGCCTGGACAAAAACAGCACGAAAAGGGCCGTCTTTTTTCAGGCGCTTTCCCATTTCTTCCATTCTGAGCGGCTCCCCGTAAGGCGCTTCCACCGTAACGGCTTCGAGCCCGAAGGCCTTTGCGAGCTGTGTCCACCTCTCGCCGAACTTGCCTGCCGTTCCCACCAGCACGCGGTCACCTGGCGATGTCAGATTTGAAACAGCTCCTTCCATCGCACCTGTGCCCGAGCTCGTAAAAAAGAGAACATCGTTCTTGGTGTTGTAGAAGTAGCGAAGATGTTCGATGGTCTCACGAATTAACTTCTTGAACGCATCCGTACGGTGATGGAGAGTAGCCGTTAGCGCGCGCACTTGAGCTTCCATCAGGAGAGGCGTAGGCCCCGGAGTGAAGAGTCTTTCCTTGATAATACCTGGCATCGATTCAATTTCCTTGGCGTCTAGAGAATTGGCAGACTCGCTCAATCAGCCCGGAATGAAGTCCCGGGGTTGGATGGGCAAATCAAGCAGAAAAACCTCAGTCTACGAAGAGAATAATCCCTTGTCAATGTCGATGCCTGACTCGGAATGGCCTTGAAACATGAGCGCGAAAAAACGTCGGCCCATGTGAAGTTAGGATCTGCTTCTATCTTTAAAACTTCAGGCTGAATTGATTTCTCTACGCTTGTGCTATAGTTGTGAACCCCATGGGCAACTCGATATGCAGGCTGTGAATCCGCCAAACGGGGGCAACCGGGATGGGCAACTCACAAGAGAAAGAGAACCATAGCCACAAGCCGAACCGTCGGGAATTCTTTGCCGAAGTCGGCAAGGTGACGGGTGCCGTCAGCTTAGCCAGCACGCTGCCCGCCCTGCCGGCATTCGGAGGCAGGCCCGCACGGGGCGAGGACAAATATTTCGTGCCGACGCATCTGGTGCAGGGTGCTTCACCGATCAACGAACCCTATGAGCCGCTGCATGGCGGACAGTTTAACGGGCCGGCGGTGACCCTATCGCCGGACCCGCTCGTGCGGTACCGGTGGCAACATACCAACTCGGACGATGCGTTGCAATATTACATCCTGCGGGCGGCTTCCGTTTCCACTCCTGCGTCCCAGGCATTCAAAGGGCTCCATTCTGCCTGCGGGGAATCATGTGACGTCACCGTCCAAGGAACCGGAGAAATACGATTTGATTTCGGTACGGAAAGCGCCGCTTGGATGGAGTTTGACAGCCCTGACTTGACCGGCAAGGTCGAGATGGGGGTCAGTGAGTTCAATGCTCCCGCCAATGAGAATGCCATTTCGGTACCCGAGCGCATCGGCAACACCTATCGCCTCAAACTCAATCCTGAGTATTACGAGGGAGTGCGATTCGGATGGATTTATGTCCGCTCGTTTTCCGGCAAGCCTTGGCATATTTCCGCAGTCCGGCTGATCTGCCAGATCAAGCCCACCAACTACAATGGCAGTTTCTCATGCAGCGATCCGATGCTGACGCGGATCTGGTACACCGGGGCATACACCGTCAAGCTGAACCTTCTGAGGAGCTACTTTGGCGCCATTCTCATGGACCGGGGCGACCGCATCTCATGGACCGGCGATGCGCACATTGCTCAATCCACCTCGATGGTGGCTTTTGGCAACTGGGGATTTGTAAGGAAGAACCTGGCCGTCACCGCCAATGACGACAACCACATCGCCAGTTATGCGCTGTACTGGATCCTGAGCCTCGTGGACTACTACCGCTGCACGGGCGACCAGACCACGCTGCAGCAGTATATTTCGAATGTGCAGGCCAAGATGGCTCAAGCCAACGGTATGTTCGACCATCCGGAGACTGTTTTCTATGGATGGGATGATCGGTTGGGCGGATTCATTACGAATGGCAACCACGAGTCACGCGAAGCGTACCGCATGCTTTTCATCGAAACGTGCCGAAGGTTTGCCTGGGCCATGGGAGCCATCGGCAACCAGACACTCCAGGTGCGATATGAGCAAATGGCGCGGCGACATGCGGAGCAGATTCAAACCAAGCCTGACTGGGTCCGGGATGTCGGGATTTTCGCCGCCTCCGATGGAATCAACGCCAGCGTCCCCACGGAAGCGCAGGAGAGGCTTCTGTATCAGCATGATTACGCCGATCCGGTTGAGCGAATTTCGTTGTCCCCCTTCAACGAATACTTTGTCATTGAAGCAATGGGAAGGATGGACTGGACGGATCAAGCACTGCAAACCGTACTGGAAGGCTGGGGCGGACAGATCGAGTACGGCGGGACGACGTTCTTTGAGTGTTACTGGCCGTCGTGGAACGCCATCATCCCCAGGAATGGCCCCATCCCATCGTGCCTGGCCGGTCCCACCAGCCTTTGCCATCCGTGGAGCACGGGCTGCACCACCTGGCTGACAGAGTATGTGGCGGGAATCATACCGACTGCCCCGGGTTTCTCCACGGTGGACATCACGCCGCATCCGGGCCGTTTGCTGACCAGCGTCGCCGCAGACGCTCCAACCCCGCACGGAGTCATTCACGCCAACTTCGATTTCAAACGCGGTGCCGCCGATATTGTGATCCCCGCGGGCATTAAGGGTCGCATCGGCGTGCCCAAACTCGAGCGTACGATTACAGCGATAAGGGTGAACGGACAACTGGCCTGGAACGGTCGCTTCCAAAGCGTAGAAGGAATTTCCGGCGCTGCCGAAAGCGGAGATTGGATCTACTTCCTCGGCGTGCAGTCGGGTCGATACAATTTTGAAATTTCTTATCATGGCCGGACGCCCGCATATATTCCCCAGCCCCTGGTTTATTCGGTGAAAGTAGTCGGTCAGGACGACAAGACCAGCGGCAACTGGGGCGGTGTTTACGGCAGGGATGGCTGTGTGCTGCTCGACTACGATGGCAACGGCAAGCCCAAAGAGAGCCTGCCCAGTTACGTCGAATCGGTTACCTGCCATTTCGGCCGCTATGTTCAGTGGCCCAACGGCAGCAACGATCCCCGGGCGTTGGCTCCGGACCGCAGCAACAAAGGTCAGCGCATTGCCGGCGCCTATTACTCCCGCCCGCTATCGTGGAAAGCGGAAAAGGAAAACCTCTACGCCACCTCGCCCGAACCGTGGCGTTGGGGGCAGGCAACCATGTATGTGGATATTCGACTCAAGCATGCTCATCGCTATCGTCTGGCGCTGTATGCAGTCGATTTTGACCGTAAGAGCAGGCAGGAGACCGTGGACATTTACGATTCACCCAGCCTGGTGTTGGCCGCTCCGGTGCAAATGATCTCCTCGTTCGAGAAGGGCAAATACCTGATCTTTGATTGCCATGACTCCGTGCGGCTGCGCATCAATGCGGTTCGCGGGCCCGATGCGGTGGTCAGCGGCATCTTCTTTGACCCACTGCCTGCAGGCTAAACGCTCGAAACAGCGTGCGTTTGGCAACCAACTTCAGGCAGGGGAGAGATGCCGGCGCGCTGTCCGCATTGTTGTGGTAGCTTGGTGTTATGAGAGTTGACTTTGCCTTCGGAAAATCGGGGCTGTCGCTGGAGTTGCCGGGAGGTCTTTGTTATCGTGTGCTGGAGGCTCGCTCGGCCTTGCCACTTGACGATCCCCGGGCAGCACTCGAACACGCCCTGGACTCACCCATTGCCTCGCCGCCGCTGGCTGAACTTGCCGCCGGGAAAACGTCTGCTGCCATATCTGTCTGCGACATTACTCGCCCTGTGCCCAATCGGGACATTTTGCCCCCCGTTTTGGCAAGGCTTGAGGCTGCCGGCATATCCCGAGACAAAATCTGGATCCTGATCGCAACCGGTCTCCACCGCCCAGCCACCGAAGACGAGATTCGTGAGATCTGCGGTGAGGACATTCCGCGCGAGTATAACGTGGCGAACCATCATGCACGGCAACTTTCCGAGCATCGATATCTGGGTCGAACCGGATCAGGCACTCCTGTTTACGTTGATGCACGGTTTGCCTCCGCTGATCTGCGCATGACATTGGGATTCATTGAACCCCATCTGATGCTGGGTTACTCAGGAGGGCGCAAGCTGGTAGCGCCGGGGCTGGCTGCGGCGGAAACAATCAGTGTCCTTCATAGTCCCCGATTCATGAGAGAACCGAAGGCAACGGAGGGTTCTATCGAAGGCAATCCGCTTCACCTTGAACTCCTTGAGATCGCTCGGATGGCGGGCCACGACTTCATGGTCGACGTTTCGCTCACTCGTACCCAGCACGGGGGGCAGCGGTCAATTGCCGGCGTCTTTGCTGGTAATCCCGTCGAGGCCCACCGGAAAGGCGTTGAATTCGTTTCCAGGGCAATGCTCGAAACCATCGAAGAGCCTGCCGATGCGGTTATCACGTCGTCAGGTGGGTATCCGCTCGACCTCACTTTTTATCAGGCGATCAAAGGGATCACTGCGGCCTCGCATGTGGTCAAGCCGGGGGGCGAAATCCTCCTGCTTGCAGGCTGCCAGGAGGGCACTGGGAGTCCGGAATTCACGGCCATGGTCCGGGAGAATCCGTCCGACAAAGAGTTCCTCGAGAAGATCGCCGACGCGCCTGTGGTACCCGATCAATGGCAGTTAGAGAAGCTTGCGCTGGTGACTGCACGAAATCGCCTATCGTTCTACGTTCCTGGCCTGCCCCAAAAATATCACCGCTCTGTCTGGGGGAAAGTGCAAACGAACATCGAAGAAGCGATTGATTCGCTCATCGGTTCGCTGCCCAGGGGCGCTCAGGTCGCGCTCATACCTGAGGGGCCGTATGTCCTGGCCCGGGCCGCCAGAAATGGAGCCGTGCAAGCGCCGGACTGATTCCGGTGGCATGACATCAGAATAAACGGACATGCTGCCGGCCTTGGGTTGATCGCTGGTAAGCCCTGTGAGAAATGCGGGTGAACTTGTGCTTTTCTTATGCGAAGGCTATTACTTTACAATGAGTATCGCAGTCAAGGTGCTGATGCTCGTCGATGATGGGGGTAACCATGAATAAGGCAACGTTTGGGGCAGGGTGCTTTTGGGGTGTCGAGGCCACTTTTCGTCGCGTCACAGGCGTGACCTCAACAGCGGCTGGGTACATGGGAGGAACACTGAAGAATCCGACATACCGGGACGTCTGCACAGACAAGACCGGACATGCGGAAGTCGTCCAGGTCGAATACGATGCCTCGCAGGTGTCCTACGAAGATCTCCTGAAGACGTTCTGGCAGGCCCACGATCCCACCACAATGAACCGGCAAGGGCCGGATGTCGGCACCCAGTACCGCTCGGTCATCTTCTTCCACGACGCGAAACAGGAAGCCGAGGCACGCGCGTCCAGGGAAAGGCTTGAAAAAGCCGGCGTCTACAACCGGCCGATTGTGACCCAAATTCTCCCCGCGTCGGACTTCTGGCGAGCAGAAGAATATCACCAGCAATACCTTGAAAAGCGCGGCTTGGCTCACTGTTCTATCAAATGATTGATGCTCCCGGCAAAGAACTGCAAGCCGAACAATCGAACGTGGGATTGTGCACAGCTTGTCGTCATTCGAGGCAGGTCAGGTCCAGCAGGGGATCCACATTCTTTTTGTGCCGAAGATCTGAGATCGACCCACGGCTTTCCAAATATCCGACGCTGCCGGTTATCAATTGTGCCGGGTTTGACCCGGGCCCGGACAGTTGCCGAAATGACCGGTCAGGCTCAGGTTGATGTCATCACCTTATCCACCAGAGCCACAGTACACCGAAGCTGAGTGTCAGCAATGTGACGGGCAAACCCACCCGGAAGTAGTCGTGGAAGCTGATCTCCACTTCCGGCTTGGCGCGTTCGACGACGATAATGTTGGCCACCGACCCGGTGATTGTCAGGTTGCCCGCCAGCGTACTGGCCATTGCCAGGACCAGCCATCCCAGGTGCGGGTTCGTGAAACTCGGGACAACGGATTTCAGGAGCATGACGGCAGGAACGTTACTCACCACGTTCGAGATAGCGGCCACAGCCACGGTGAAGATTCCTGGATTCTGAAAGTTCCACGTCCTGGCAAAATCCAGCAGGCGGTTCACCAGGCCGGCCTTTTCTGCTCCGCCAACGATGATGAACAACCCGACGAAGAAGACCAAAACCCCCCAGTCAACCTGTCGATAGGCCTGATTAGGATCACGTGTGCGGGTCATCAGCATCATCGCGGCTCCCACAGCCGCCATGAAGGCCGGGGGGACCCCCACAACAAAGCCGGAAAGGACAAGGGCGACAACGATTCCAGGTTTGACCAGCGATGAACGGTTGACTGCCGATGCTGGGATCAGATTCGACGGGGATGAATCTGTCATCCCCGCTTGGGAGAAGGCCAGATGAAGGACCAACCAATCCAGGAGCAGCCCGACAATTGCCACAGGAGCAAGGTACAGCAGAAAAGAACTGTATTGGATGCCCGAGGACGACCCGATCAGCATATTTTGCGGATTGCCGGTGATGGTGGCCACGCTCCCGATATTTGACGCCGTCGCCACCGCAAGTAGGAATGGCAGGGGGTTGGTCCGAAGCCTCCTGCTGATCGCCAGCACAAAAGGCACCATCACCAGACAAATGATGTCATTTACAAAGAATGCCGAAAGAAGCCCGCAGGTAAAAATGACCGCTGGCAGCAAGTGACTCGGTCTCAGGCGCGCCAGGATCAGCGCGGTGATCCACTCGAAAAATCCGGCCAGGCGAAGGTAGCCCACAATCAGCATCATTGAAAACAGCAGTACGATCGTATTGAAGTCAATGAAGTGGAGGACGTCCTGGGGCAGGACGATTCGAAAAGCAACCATTAAGACAGCGCCAATAATCGCCGCCCCGGGGCGGTCAATCTTCATGCCGGGGAATTTCCCGATAGCAAAAACCACATAGCTGCCGAGAAAAACCGCGTACGCGGCGAAAATTCTGATATCAGGAAGAACGGCAGGAGGAAGATGGGTCATATAGAGGGAAGGTTGCTAAATTAACTCCTTCGGAGGCACTGCCGTTTTCGAATTCACAACCCGCAACTACCATTTTCGGCCAAAATGCCGCCAAGCGCGAGAATATTGTGTTTGCGGCCTCCCAGCAGCGTAATTCCGAAAACGTCGTGATGACTCTGCCTGCAACCAGGATGCGGGCCGAAGGATGTTGGATTGCGGTCACCCGTTCTGCCGTCAGCAACCAGGGAACGTGGGAGCGCAGCGGCTGAGCTCACTTTTACACGGGCGGAAACTGCGAACAGAATTTCCTTGTTTGGGTCCGCAACATGGTGTGATAGACTGGGGTCTTATAAATATCGGGCTTCATACAAACCTCCCTCACAGAGAATAGGGTCGCCGAATGAAAGTCTTGATGATTTACCCTGAATTTCCGGACACTTTTTGGAGTTTCAAGCATGCCTTGCCCTTCCAAGGCAAGCGTTCAGCTTACCCGCCTCTCGGCCTCCTGACAGTCGCTGCCATGTTACCGGGTTCGTGGGAAAAGCGGGCGGTGGATTTGAACGTGCGGCCTCTGAGAGATTCGGAACTCGAATGGGCGGACGTGGTTTTCTTGAGTGGCATGATGGTGCAGGGACCCTCGATGAAAAAGATCATTGCGCGAGCGAAAGAGCGTGGCCTGCGCACCGTGGTAGGAGGCCCGATTGCCAGTGCAAAAGATTCGAGCATTGCCGACGCCGATCACGTTGTTGAAGGCGAAGCCGAAGAACTTCTTTCCATACTCGCTAAGGATCTTGAGTCCGGTACTGCCCGTGTGCATTACAAGGCTCCGGTGCTGCCTGATCTGACGCAGGTGCCACTGCCTGATCTTGACCTGGTGGACCTCAGGAAGTACAGCGCTATGGCGGTGCAATATTCGCGAGGCTGCCCCTTCACCTGCGAGTTTTGTGACATCATCGAAATCTATGGGCGGCGGCCCCGCACGAAAACTCCTGAACAAATATGTGCTGAATTGACCCAGATCCACGAACGCGGATGGCGAGGCCGCGTTTTTCTCGTTGATGACAACTTTATCGGCAACAAGAAGAATGTAAAAAAGTTACTGCCAGAGCTTGTCCGATGGAATCGGGACCGCAAATATCCTTTCTCCTTCCTCACGGAAGCCTCTCTGAACTTGGCCGAGGACAGTGAATTGCTTCGGCTCATGCACGAGGCAAACTTCAACAGCGTTTTCATGGGAATCGAAACGCCCGTAGCCGAGAGCCTTAAGGAGACCACGAAGTTTCAGAATCTGCGCAAAGACCTTCTGGAGAGCGTCAGACTGGTGCAATCTTACGGGATGGAAGTCATGGCCGGCTTCATCGTGGGATTTGACCATGATCCTCCTGATGTCTTCGAGCGGCAGATTCAATTTATCCGAGATGCGGCCATCCCTGTTTCAATGGTGGGATTACTCAGCGCTTTGCCGAACACTCAACTGTGGCGCCGGTTAAAAGCGGAAGGGCGGCTCCTCCGTGAAAGTCTGGGTAACAATACGCTTCTTGACATGAACTTCATTCCCCGAATGGACACCCAGGAACTGCTCGATGGTTACCGCAGAATTCTGGAAACCATTTATTATCCGGGTGAGTACTTCGACCGTGTCCAAGCTTTCTTATCTCAACTCGGCACCGCGGCCCGAACTCCCATCAGCTTCTCCGACATTCTTGCCGTGGCACGGTCGGTGTGGGGGCAGGGACTGCGAAGCCATTACCGGAAAGAGTACTGGAAGTTCCTGGCGCAGACACTGCGCCGGCACCGCCGGCACCTTGATAAGGCGCTAGCCCTGGCCATCATGGGGCATCACTTCTTTGAATTGACTGGAACAGTCGAGTCGCACAGCAGGGTATAACACTTTCACTGAAATGGTTTGGTGCTCCGCGCATTTGACGCCATCCTCCTGGAAAACCACCTCGCCGTCAGCGTGAATACAAGCCTTGAATTCGCCAACATTACCAATTGTGGTCCTTTCTTGCTTGTGACGCTGCTGGAATGTAAACCTTAGAGGCAAGTGGATATTCTATTTCTAGTGTGTATCAGGAAGGCCGCAGGCTCGACACGCATGGGATCATCTTCCATCATAAGCCTGTACTGCCGCGGCCGGTTACGGCGTCGATAGCTAAAAGCCGTAGCAAAGCAGCTCCCCGCCTTGCGGGCGGAACTTCGGCCGCGCAGCCGGGCCCTGAATAGCCGCTGAGGCGAACGTAATCCAGTTTGGCCCACTTTGCGATAGAATGACTCATCGTGGTGAGTTGGCTTAAGCTGCAGCGCAAACCCGAACCAGAGATCATGAGCGAGCAGGATGCCGTGTCGGCCTACGCCTCGGCTGCCAGCCAGCGGCACCTGGAGGCTCTTGACAACACTTTCGTGGATCACGTGCTTACCCTCGGAACACCCAAGGGCCTCCTGCTGGATATTGGGTGCGGGCCGGGCAACATCGTCCTGAAGGTGGCCCAACGCTGTCCCCAGGTCTCGATTGTGGGTGTGGACTATTCTGCAAACATGGTACACGAGGGCCGCCGGGCTATTGGGGAGCTTGCACTGGAGAACCAGGTGTTCTTCAATCAAGGCAGCGCAGACCAGCTTCCTTTTGCTGACGGCACATTTGATATTGTCCTGTCTAACTCCGTGTTGCACCACCTCATGAATCCTGCGAAGGCCTTTGAAGAGATGCTGCGCGTTGCAAAGCCGGATGGTACGATCGTCGTTCGCGATTTGCGCCGGCCTTCATGGCTTGCTTTCCCATTGCACGTTCGGTGGCATGGACGCCACTATTCTGGCATCATGAAAAGGCTCTTTGAGGATTCCGTGCGTGCTGCCTACACGCCGGAAGAACTCGCGGGATTGCTTTCACGCTCCGGAATGTCAACGGCACACCTTTTCCTTCACGAACGGACGCATATGGGTTTCGTATACAGGGGGCAGCACCAATGAGAGGCTTCCGAGGCCGACGTGGAACGAAATTGACCCTCCTGGTGGTTCTTCTCCTTTTGGCGCCAATCGTCCTTGCTGCCCGGAAAAATCGTGATTCCACATACCGCATCCCTTTGCCCCCCAGGCCGGATTTCTCTTCGCTTGAATGGCTGATCGGCAATTGGAAAGGCCAAATGGTCAAACGCAGTCCGCAAGGTAAGATCGATCTTTCCGTGTCTTATGACCTTGATCGGAGGGTGATGGTTTTCCGGGAAAAGGTCTCTCTTGCCGCGACTGGGGAAGTCCCAGCCAATGACGAATCTTCCATCGGTATCTTGTCCCGTGCTCCGGCGGGAGATTCGTTTCTGTTTCAAGTATATTCCAGCACAGGATTTATCAGTCGGTATCGGGTCACCGTCTCGGGCCCGGAAATCGACTTTTCTCCCGACGGAGGAGTTCAGCCTCTTCCGGGCTGGCTGTTGCGCCGGACCATTCAGCGTGGCGATATCAACGGATTCGTTGAAACAGTTCAGTTGGCGCCCCCGTCGAAATCTTTCTTTGACTACTACACGGCTGCTTTCAGCCGCCAATCCACACTGAAGCGTCTTAAATCCAGCAAATCCAAAGATCACATGGCGCCATAGACTACACTTTTTGAATTGCCGGTGCAGTCTCTTGCCCGGAAGGCGTAGAAGAGATGGCTGTAATTGGGATCTGCTGAAGCCACAACCGGAAGTCAGCATTTTCCCCTGCTGAAACAAGGCGCTTTGCACTCCTCCAAGACATTCGAGATTAGCTTTCAATAAGACCATTGAATGCCACACAGACAGGGGAACCGTGACCCCACCCTTCGGGAAGGGAAGCACGCAACGCATATTCTGTGCGATGATAGTCCTTTTGTCTGTGACCCTATAGTGCTGTTGACTGCCGAGAAATTCATGACCACTTCCGATGCCATGCTTCTGTTCTTTGCTGCTCTTGCAGCCGGCGTTCAGAACTCGATTGCAGGAGGCGGAACTTTCTTCTCGTTTCCGGCCCTTATCTTTTCCGGCGTGCCGGCCATTCCCGCCAACGCCACCTCGACCGTTGCCTTGTGGCCGGGAACGGTGGCCAGCTCTGCGGCGTACCGGAAGAGGCTGCCGCGAAGCCCGCGGATTCTGCTGCCATTGTTCCTGGCCAGCATCGTCGGCGGATTTTTTGGGGCGCATCTGCTTCTCCACACGCCGCCACGAACCTTCATGCGCCTGATCCCCTTTCTTTTCCTGGGTGGAACCCTCCTGTTCGCATTTGGGAAGAAACTGGTTCGAGGCGCTGCTGGCGCCGACAAATCCGGCAAACCAACATGGCTCGCTTTAGGGGGCGTCGCATTGGCCCAATTCTTTATCGGCGTGTATGGTGGATTTTTTGGCGGCGGCATCGGAATCCTGATGCTTGCCTCTTTCACCTTCCTGCCGATCGGCGACATACACGCGATGAACGGGCTGAAAACGCTGCTCGCTTCGACCATTAACCTTGTTGCCATCGTCACCTTTATTGTGGCGCGAATCATCTTCTGGCCGGAGGCCATTCTGATGCTGGTGGGTGCGGCGCTCGGTGGCTACGGCGGCGCGCACTTTGCCCAGAAGGTCAATCCTGCGCGCGTACGAACCTTTATCGTTTGCGTCGGCTTCATCATGTCTTTTTATTTCCTCTGGCGTTACCACTGATGCCGGGTGGAAGCTGATGTTCGCCCTCATTCCGGCGCGGGGCAAACGGCTGTTGCCATCCTCCCCGCGAATTTGATGCCGCCCCAGATTTCGCTGGCAGCTCGTGACAAACCCCGATAGAATCCTGGTGTACGTCGTTGGGGACAATCTGACCGGATCGTGTTTCCTGTAAGTCTCTGATTCTGACCATTAATGAGAGGAGACTCCCCCATGGCAGACGCACCTTCCCAAGCGAATTTGCGCATCACACCGCTGATCCTGGTTCCTGCACTTGTCACGCTGGCCGTCACGCTTCTGCGGCTTATAGGTGAGTTGATGCACTGGCCGGCCATCCTGTTCAGCCGGGCCGAGGGGGGTGGCGCTGCGATCATCGGCATCACCTGGCTGCCCTTCATTTTCGGACCCTATTTCGCCGTCAAACTGTACGATCGGGATCAGAAGCCTTCGAGTTTCGGCAAGACGATTGGCTACGCGATCGTCGGGTTCCTGGTTCTCGGATGCGGAAGCGTTCTGGCATTCACGTCGGGAGCTTCTTTCAATGGGCGGGGTGTGCTGGGGCTGTTTTTGATTGTGGTCGCCGCCGCGTTGCAGTTCGTCCCCTGGCGCGCGCTGGCCAAGACCCTGGTCGCATACGCCTACGCGGCCCGCGTCCCTGTCGCCATTGTGATGTTTTTCGCCATGAGCGGCAGTTGGGGCACGCACTATGACGCCGTTCCACCCCAGTTTGCGACGCTTGCTTTCTGGCCAAAGTATCTGTATCTCGCCATCGCTCCGCAGTTGGCCATGTGGATTGCTTATACGATGACCGTCGGGGCCCTTTTCGGCGGCATTTACGCCGCTATTGTTCGCCGCAAGAAGGCTGAGACCGCACCCGCCAGAGAGCCGGCTGCGGGCGCCTGACGCCTGAATGAACGGTTTGCCATTCGAACTCACGAAGAACCTTTCCGGCAGGAAAGAAGCAGGATGAATTTGGTGTGATTCGGGCGATTCTTTCAATCGGCTGGCTTTTTCAGGGGTTCTTTATTTTCAATAACATGGCCCGGTTCGTTTTTCGGTTCGTTTCGGTTCGTTTTTTATGCACTCTAATGTTTTCAACAACTTCTCCGCTTCGTTTTCAGGTTCGTTTCGGTTCGTTTTTGCGCCCCGATCCTTTGTTTTCAATCACTTCTCCGGTTCGTTTTGCAAAAAACGTGTTTTTTTGTCCCATTTGTGTCAT
>JBJKQK010000211.1:0-72291 GCA_046705285.1 Terriglobia bacterium | reverse complement strand
GCCGGCCACAAGCATACGGCAGGTTTCCCGCCTGCCATACGAACCTGAACTCCCGGTAGACATCCGATGCCGCGACTGCGCGATCCCAGAGACTTGGAATGTTCTTCGCGACTTGAGTCCTGCCTGTCTCGCCGGGGATTGAAACTGGTTGCCGGAACCGATGAGGCGGGTCGCGGCTCGCTGCTGGGACCGTTGTATGTTGCGGCTGTCATCCTAGATGCGGCGCGGCCCATTCCCGGCCTGAATGATTCCAAGAAACTTTCCGCTCCGGTCCGCTCCGGCTTTGCCGCAGAGATTCGAGAAAAAGCGCTGGCCTGCCAGGTGATCGCCGTTCCTGCCCGGGAAGTCGATGAACTCAATGTGTACGAGGCAACGCGCCAGGCCATGATCCGAGCCCTGCTGGCGCTTGAGCCCCAGCCGGAGTTTGTTCTGGCGGATGCCATGCCGCTCCAGAATGGCCGCAAGCCGGGCTTCGCCATTCCTTACTGGCCTCTGATTCATGGAGATGCCCGTTCGGTCTCGATTGCCGCTGCCTCCATCCTGGCCAAGGTCGGCCGCGACGAGCATCTGGAGCAGCTTGACCGCCAGTATCCCCAGTATTGCCTTGCTCGGAACAAAGGTTATGGAACGCGCGAGCATCTGGATGCTCTCGCCCGCTATGGCCCCTGTCCCGAACACCGCCGCACCTACCAGCCCGTGAAGGATTTCCTGTCTCCCCGCCTGCCGTTTTCTTAAGTACGGCACCCGCGACGGTGGTTTATCCGTCGTGGGAATTTCACCGCCACAAAGCTGCGACGCAACATGCAGTGTCGCGGCTACCACTCTTCCTCGGCTGGCACGGTCCAGAAATGGGAAAAGTCCCCTGCGCGGAATGTGCTTGACAAGTGTCGGCTAGTGTGGTAGTCTTATTTGAGCTTTTGAGGGCATGTGCCTCTGCCGGGGGCCATGGAGAAAAGATGACGAAATTTGGTGTAAGCCTGACTGGGTACCTGTATGAGTTGTTGCAGGAATACGTCGAGAAACCTCCCGCTGCGCCTTCAACTCATCGGTAAAAAATAAAAAAGAATTCTTTTTCTGCAAAACGAACCGGAGAAGTTGTTGAAAACAAAGGATCATGGTACAAAAACGAACCGAAACGAACCTGAAAACGAAGCGGAGAAGTTGTTGAAAACATTAGAGTGCATAAAAAACGAACCGGAACGAACCGAAAAACGAACCTACCGATCTTGTTGAAAATAAAGGAAGGCAGGAAATCCCCATCGGAGAAAGCAGCCAATTCGGCCCCGTCTGCTGAAAGCCTGTCGGGCGCGCCAAAAACCCTGCCAGGCAGGCACGGTTGGCATCAGGATTCCTGGGCAGTGCCGCCAGAATTGGCGGGTCCGGCCGTCAGAGCCTTACGGTGATCGAGGAACTTCGCAAATCGCCGCGGCAACCCCTCCCGCGCGGCAATCTGCCCCCGCTCGTATTTGAACTCGACCGCGCGCGCCCCTTCCAGCCCCATGGTGACCAGCGCGCCGATATCGAGACCCTGCTCGGCCCGGTCGAGCTGCTCGGGTGTCGAGAAAATGGCCGGCGACCGCGGCATAAAACGCGGGCAGCAATCCTCGAACGGCTCGCAGGAGATCTCGTAGGTCCCAATGCGGCGCGCCAGTCGGAGGATTTCTTCCTTATCGTCTCCGGCCAGCGGCCGATAGATCGGCAGATCAATTCCCCGGTCGACAGAGGCCAGATTATGAAGGGTTTGTGACGCCACTTGCGAAACGCTGTCGCCGGTCACCAGTCCCAGCGCGTGTTCTACCCGGCAAACCTCGCGGCCGATGCGAGCCATCATGCGCCTGTATAACAGAACCCTCAGCGATTCGGGAGCGCCCGCCACAATCTGCCGTTGCACCGAATCGAACGGAATCACGTAAAGTCGGGAGGAAAACTGATAAGGCGTCAACACTCGCACCATGCGCTCGGCAATTGCGCTCGATGGCCCACTTGCCGGCGAAGGGCTCCCGTAAAAATGCACAAAAGTAAGGTGGGAGCCGCGCCGCATCATCTTGTAGGCCGCCACGCCGGAATCAAAACCGCCGGAAAGCAACATCACCAGCCTCCCTCCGGTTGCCGCCGGCAGCCCGCCGGGCCCCTCGGCGCGCTCAGCATAGACCAGCACTCTGCCAGGAATCACTTCCACCTGGCAGGTCACTTCGGGCTCATCCAGATTCACGCGAACCCCGGTGCCTTTCGCCCGCAAGGCTGTCAGGATCTCGCGCCCGAGTTCGCGCTCAATTTCCATCGAGCCGGCGCCAAGACTGCGGTCGGCGATTTTGGCGCGTACGGCAAAGCTTCGAGGATTGATTTCTTCCATCATCCGGCAGGCGCAGCGGGCAAGTTCCGGCCTTCCACCGGCAATCTCCCACGCGACGCCGATGTAGGCAAGGCCGAAGACCCTCTGCAACCGCTCCACCATCGGGGACAACAGGCTCTCGTCCGGGACGTCGACCAGCAGCCGGTCGGCCACAATTTCGAGCGGGTGGGACGACAGGTCTTCCAGGCTGCGCTTGATGGCCGCAATCAGCCGGCTGAGGAAAAATCGCTTGTTTCCACCTTTCAGCCAGATCTCGTGGTAATGCAGGATCAGCACGCGTTTTGCCGCGCGCTGCGCCATGTCGGTCCCGTGCTCAAGAGAAACCTGCTCAGCCAAACTTCGAATCCTCCCTCCGGTGATCGATACGCGGAGCTTCAGGCCGCTGCAACCCATAGTGATGGCCTGCAATCTGAACTGACAAAAGTCGCGGATCACCGAATAAACCTAGGATATCCGCAATCTCAGAATGCGGCAAGGAACCGTGACCTCCCTGGACACGTGCCGCGTTGCCCGGGCGTCGGGCCATCCAAGTCCGGCCGTGACTTCGGAAGGAATCCGGACCCGATGCCGCCCCATACTTCAGGGTTTGCGCTTGCCAGCCGCTGTAGTATGCTTCTTGGCGGTATATGGCAGGCGCAAAGTCGTTCCGGGGCAGCACTTTGGCCTTGTACCGGACCTGAAGGCAATGTGGCTTGGTCCCCGGGAAAGCGAGTTGACTGAGATGACACGAATTCAGGGAATGGCCGTCGCGGTTCTCAGCCTTTGGGTCGGATGGACCCTCTTCATGTGGTTCGCGGCCACCCGAAGTTTTCGAACCGTGGACGAAGTGCTGAAATCGCCTCCGCCGGAACTCAGCCACGACGTCGAGAGTATGGACGCCGGGCAGACACGCGAGGTTCTGCGCTACCTCGCCTCAGAAATCAATCGTACTTATTTCCGCGCCTACGGCTGGGGACAACTTGTGCTCGGAACAATTCTCCTCATCCTGCTGGCCTGGAGGACTCCACGGGACACTTTGAACCCGGCGATTGCCGCCGTCATGCTCTTCATCGTGATCATCCTGACGCTGGGAGTGATGCCGCAGATCATTTCGCTGGGACGCAACATCGACTTCCTGCCGCGCACGCCTCCACCGCCCGGCTACCAGCGATTCTGGAAACTGCATGCAATGTTTACAGGTCTCGACGGCGCAAAACTGCTGGGAGGAGTTATTCTGTTGGTCCGGTTGATTGCCTTCCGCTGATGCCAATCGGCCGCAAAAGAGCATCGGGAGGTGAACAGATCCGCATTGGGTCCCGGGCGGTGCAGCGTGTTGAGGTCTTGGCCGGGAAGGTGGACAGCGGAATGGGAAGACCGGGATGTTGCCTTGCGGAATGTCTTCCAGGCGCTTTGTGCTGCTTGACACGATTTCAGGCCAATGGCAACATGAAACCTGCCGCTGCAATCAGCCTTCGCTTTGCTGGAGGGTGCTGATCTGTGGTGGCCCCCGCGATAGCTTGCGCCGAAGTGGCGGAATTGGCAGACGCGCTACATTCAGGGTGTAGTGCCCGTCAGGGCGTGGAGGTTCGAGTCCTCTCTTCGGCACCATGTCTTAGGGTTTCCCGGATCGCTGCAGGAATTAGCTAAGAAGGAATTGGCAGGGGCGCTTCAGGGCGGACAAGGCTCACAGCGCGTGAGACGGTGGCCGCTCCGGGCAGCGAGTGGGCCGCGAATCCGAAGGCGCGAAGAAAAAGACGGAGGCGTTAAGCAATGGAACCTAATGAAATCCCAAAGCGAACAGAGCGCCGCGCGCGGTGGTCACAGGTTGTGCTGGCGGCTTTTCTCGGGGTGGGCCTCACCGCCCTAGCCCTTGGTCACTCAAACACAGCGCTCGCCGCCCTGCACAAGTTGAACATCCATTGCAGCTTCAGCCCGAAGGAACTGAGCGAGTGGGAATTTCCGCATGCCCGCGACTGGGTCAGCAGGACGGAAAACGGCCACTATTATCTGCACATGCTGCGTCCGGGTGAGCCCGGCGTCCCCCGCCGCCCGCTGCAATTTGCGCGGCTGAAGAATGTGAATGTGGGCAGCTTTGATCTCAGCGTCAGGACGCGCCGCGAAGGCCGGTCAATGATCATCGTCTTCAACTACGTCGACACGCTGCACTTCTATTACGCTCACGTGTCTCGAGACCGCGGGACTTTTCAGCCGGTCCACAACGGCATCTTCATCGTTGATGGCGGGCCGCGCAGGCGGATCGCCGGCCTTCATGCTCAGCCGGCTCTTCCCGATACTCATTGGCACACCATTCGCGTGGTTCGAAATGCCCGCACCGGTTTGATTCAGGTTTACTCAGACGTTCAAAAGAAACCCCTGTTCTCCGTGGTTGACCATCATTTTAGCTGTGGCCAGGTTGGCTTGGGATCGTTTGACGAGACAGGAGACTTTGCCGATTTCCAACTTCGCTCGAGCGATGCAGGCTGCACGCCGCAGGTCCCGGCTTCCGCACAGGCTTTACTGAAAAGGCCGCAGTTCCAGGTTGAATAAGCGGGGGAAGAAACGGGTTTCCTGTCAGGACCCGACCACCCAAAATCGCCTGAAAGCAATTCGGAGTGAGGAGTAAGTTGCCGTCCTCACGCCGAACTTTTTCTCCTGATACGGTCGAAGGGTTCTGCGAATGATCCGATGGCTGAAGCGCCAGGCTTTTACCCAGCGCGGCTGTAGAGAAGCAAGCCCAGAGCAGCTTCGCCCGGCGAGAATGAGAAGTGGCGCTTGTCTTGCCATACACCGCTTCTCACCCTGCGACCGAGCCGTTACAGAGCCTCCGATGACCTATTGGCAACCTGACAACGCCAGATTTGGCGTCACATTGGTTGTGTTATCCGGCTTGACAACAAGCGAACTGGCTGTGTCGCTCCCAGTTGTCGTGCAGGCGTCTGGCGCAGATGCTGTCAGGCCATAGCTGACGTTGCTGGAGCTCTGCACTCCGTATGTAATCGCGCCATTACTGAAGGTCCCAACATTGGGGCTGCTGGCCGGGACCGTCAGTGAGAAGTTATAGCAATCTGCGCCGGAGGAGCAGGCCGGCGTGCTGGGCGAAGGGGACGATGTTGTTTGTACGCTGGGAGGCTGACCACTGGCCAGCACCGCACTGCCATTCACAGCAAAGACAGGGATGGCGACGTCGGTCGCAGATCCGCCCGTCGGAGTAATGGACATCGTCGGGGTTAGCGTGACGCTTTCACCGCTTGTGGTCGTCGGAGACGTATCCACCTGCCCGGCGATGGTGGCAGCTCCTCCAGTTGACGCCGCACTCACCGTCTCCGGCACAAGAGGTAACTGGCTCAGTTTGGTTCCGAGCGGAACGTTGAATGCAACTGTGGGATTATAGGTTGTCGTCCCCGAGTTTCCACTCGTCTGAGCGGTCACCGCGATGTCGTAGTTACTGCCAGGAAGCGGGCAGAGGAAGAAGTTGCCGTTCTGGTCGGTAGTCGCAGACTCCATAACGGTCTCAAGATTATTGGTGGGCTGCTCGAAGAGCACGGTTGCCCCGGCGATCGGCGTTGGCTGGCCGGAGGTAAGGAGGGGCTGGCCGTTGGCATCGCCCACAACCACCTGCCCACTGATTGAGTTCATGTTCGGGCTGACTTCGCCGGCAAATAGAACCGGCTTCAGCAAATACTTTCCGCTGCTCCCTGCGGGAACAATAGACGCGCAGCTTTGAAAATCGAGGTTGAGGTCAACACTCTGCCCAGCGGTAACTGTGAATCCTCCACTCATAATGTTTGGAGAAGGAATCTTGAGGCCGGTCTGCACTTCGCTCGGAAGCTGAAGTTCCACGGTCTGGCCGCTTTGCGTTACTACGCAATTCCAGCCGTTGCCGGTTCCGCATGCGGAGCCAGTATTGGGCGTGCTGTTCGACAGCAGGTAGAGCCGGATTTGCTGGTATTTGCCTGCCGGCAGAGAGGTGTCTGAGCCCAGTTGCTTCAGCAGGCAGGTGTTTGTCGGGTTCAGACTGAGCAGATCAATCTGCATGGGAGCCTTGGTCAGATCCACAATGGTTTGCCAACCGCTGTCGTTGGATCCTGCGCTGGCATTGATATTCGCCGTTACCTTGGTGACCGTCACATAAACGTTCTTGAATTCACTGGTACACGTGCCAGGGTCGGTCATGCTTAAGTTTACAGTTCCGGTCGTTGCGGATGTCGGAGTATTGTTTCCGCCGCAACTGACCATCGCGACAACCGCCGCTGATAAAACCAATGAAAGCGCCAACATCTTATAGGTGTAAATTCCGCTCTTTTTCATCGTTGTCTCTCCCGTTTGAGCAAGGTGATCGTTCCGATCTGTTGCCTTAGGTTATGAATCTTCCCGCGCGTGCTCTCCGGTGTCTACTCCATCGCGGTTGAACTCAGCATTACCGGAGCCAAAACAAGGACCCTGGCAGCTTGTGGATGGCTCAGCCTTAGCAAAGAGCTGCCTTGCACCCCTTGCGGTAACGGCCGGCCAAGGCCAGTTTGTCAATGTTCTCCTGATACCCGGACGGCAGGTCGGATATCACCCTCACCCTCTACTCTCGTAACATTTTTGGGCGAGAGGGCGCAATAGCAAGGCGTCAAGTAACTGATTAGTAAAGTGAGCTGCCGTGGGCTCACTGTGCAACGTCCTCACAGAGGTGATCCTGGAATCTTCGCCGCTGCGAGGTCAATCTTCCTCAGAAGCTACTGCCGTCAGATGGCGGGGTACAAGCTCACGCCTACCGTTGCTCGCTGCCTCCCGACAGACGAAACCCGAGGGGGATTAGTCAGTTATAGACACCTGCCATGACTCAACCATTTCGTCACTTCTTTCTCCACATGGTTGCCTGGCTCATGCGTCATCTGCTAGTTCACAGCCGAGGGCCTGTGACGCAAGTCAACGACTGTGGGTTGAACAGCGACCGCTCCGGTTCCGTTTGCATTCGTTCCCGAGGCTGCACTGGCGCCGGCGCTGGCATTTGCCGCGGACATCTTGCTTCCCTGATACTTCGGCGCGCTTACGTATCCGTGCATGTGGTTTTTGCTGATACGGTTAATAACAAGCTGTACCGGTTGTCCGTTTTCCTCTGTGTAAAAGACCACCGGCTCATAGATGTTAATGTGCTTCTTCGTCAGCACCCGGTCATTGACGATCACGCGAAGATTGCAGAACTGGTGCTTGGCGTTGGTCTTCCGGAGCGACACCTCGATCGGTCCCACGCGATGGAAGCGCTTTGCCTTGAACATGTCGAACTCGTAATAGCTGCGTTCGCCCTTCTTTTCCAGTTCGATCAGCTCAGCGTGAGTTTTGGCAATTGAACCGCTCAGTTCGTTCCGCGTCGAATCCAGGTTGCTCTGCAGCTCCGACCGGGTCTTTTCAAGGTCCTGCTGGGTTGAGTCGATGGCCCTCTGGTGCGCGGCAAGCTCGGCCTGCACCTGTTTCCATCGCGGATCGTCCTTTTTAACTACCTTCTTTTTTGCAGCCGAACGGCGATACATGCGTTCCCGCCTGAGCGCAGCTTCATGGCGAGCAGTCTTTTCTACCCGTTCACGTTCTGCTTGTTCCGCCTGCTTCGTTTGCAGGGCATTCAATTCCGACGAAAGCGATTGAAGCTGGCCTTTTGTCTGCGTCAATGACGCCTTCAACTCCTGATTGCGCGTGGACAGTTGGCTTGCCACCTTTTGCTGCTGCACGATGAATCCCACAGCAACAGCTGCGAGGCATAGGAAGACGACCACCGCCACCCAGAGCGGGTTGATCGATCGCCGGGACTCTTCAGAGTTAGTGTTGTTCTCGGTTTGGTTCTCGGTCATGGTTTAATCTCACTAATGGGCCGCAGAAAAATCTCCATGCGATTGTCGGCTCTGCAAAATCAATGGTTCGGGTTTTCCTGAGCCGCTTGAGGGCAAGATACTCCTTTGCCTGCTGCGTTTGGGGCATGGTGTTGCACGCTGGCTCTTCAGCAGCCTCATGATCATTAGAGTCGCTCCTCACCAAGTGCTGCGAGAAAGCGCTGCTATCTACTGTAGCAAGCGTTATGCCATAGTTGCGTACTGGCAACCATGGCATTTTCAGTTGATTACGGGCCTCAATTGAAATCGAATAGGAAAAGGGAGAAGACCAGATTTCGGCAGGTAGGAAGAATTTACACGGCTGGACCACTCCCGCTGCAATTCAGCGGTCCACTCACATCTCATCGCACGCCGTGCGTATCGGCACAGGGCTCTTTGAATCCGGCTCATAAGGCAAGCCCGCTGGATGGTTTTCAGCTTGTCGAGCTTGCCACTGGTGATCATTTTCTTCAATCCTGGGCTTGGAGGCTCAGAAAATTCGCGACTGGCCGTTTGCAAGGCAGTGGCCATCGTCGATAGGGATATGCCGCGGGCACTCGCGCCGGCAGTGGCCATCGTCGATAGGGATATGCCGCGGGCACTCGCGCCGAAGGTGCCAGCCAGGCGCCTTGCTCTCTTCGTATCATCACAAGCCATAGCGACGAGCTTCGGCTTCCCGGCATAGCGAGAAGCCAGCAGAACAACTGCCTGTAAGATCTTTCCAATTTTCGACCAACTCATTTGCCCTTAGTTATTTAGCTCTGTGAGAAGCCGCTGGATCGATTCCGGATCAGGCTTGCTTTCTTCTGTCTCGGTCCATTGCCTATTAATGGAACCTAAGCTTGGAAATGAGTTCTTGGCGGGCTGCAAAATACTTTCAAATTGCTGTTGCATTGTCACCTTGACTTTTGAAACCGAAGGTCTAAAGTAGTAGCAGGAGGCACAGAGATCGGGTTGCGATACGCCGGTTCGGAAACAAGTTCCCGGTGTGAAACGCCGGCAGCACAAGCTGCTTGCTACTCTTCTGACCGAACCATAGGGCCAAGATAGTACTCTCGCTGTCAATCGATTCCGTTTGCTGATTTGACGGGAGAAGGAGGGTCCCATGTTCCAGATGATCAATGAAGAAAAACCCACCGCGGAAGACAGAAAGCTGTTGTGGGTGAAGGTGGGCCTGTTCATTGTTCTGTGTGCCGCTTTCGGCGGTGTGATTTACTTCTTTGCCTTCGTGCCGTTTGGAAAGTGACTAGGGGTGGGGAAGAGGAAATCGCTCGCGCACGAGGTGAAGTGCATCTTGTGAAGTACGAATGTCACCCTCCAGCTGTGCATCTTCCACAGCTCGGAGGATCTGTTTAAAAATTGGGCCGGGCGTGTACCCCTCGTGGATGAGGTCGTTTCCATTGAGGAGGCGGGGTGATTTGATCTCGTGCGCTGGAATGTGAGCCAGCGTCTGGCTGGCAATCTCGTAGTTGTCCAGGTTTCCGTGGCTCGCCAGACAATCCAACCGATGTAGTTCCAGATGTTCCGAAAACCTATCCATTCGTAGGAAGCGGATCTGTGTCGATCGCTTCATCCGCGGAAAGTCTTTGAATCGCAGGTGATGACGAACCAGGGCGACGACTTGCTCGATTTCGCGCGACGAGAGACGGAGCCGGTTGCAGATTTCTTCCGCCATTTTTGCTCCCACCTCGACGTGGTTATCAAATCGAATGCGCTCGCGGACAGCGAAGGTTCGAGGTTTTCCAACGTCGTGCAACAGCACTCCGAGGGCAAGCGTTGGTGTTGGTGTACGGAGCCCTTCGAGCATCATCAGGGTGTGTGTCCAGACGTCGCCTTCGGGATGAAATTCCGGAGGCTGCTCCACACCCTGCATCGCTTTAACCTCTGGTAACACTTGCTCCAGAAGGCCGGTGTTGTCCAGCAGTTCAAATCCGCGCCGTGCATGACCCTCAGTGAGAATCTTCAGAATTTCGTCCCGAATGCGTTCGGCGCTCACCAGGCGGATTTCTCCCGCCAACTCCCGGATCGCCTCCGCGGCGGCGGGATCCAGTTCAAAGTTGAACCGGGCGGCAAAGCGGACGGCGCGCAGCATGCGCAGCCGGTCCTCGCTGAAACGCTGCAGAGGGTCACCGATGGTGCGAATTTTCCCGGCGCGAATATCCGCCTTGCCTCCCACGAAATCGATCACCTTCTCTTCGAGCGGATCGTAAAGCAGGCCATTGATGGTGAAGTCCCGCCGCCGCACGTCCTCCTCAGCTGATTTCGCATACTCGATACGGACAGGATGGCGCCCGTCCGCATAGCGACCGTCGCTCCTGAAAGTTGCGACTTCGACATTGCCTTCCTGTCGCGGAACGATCACTACGCCAAACTGCACGCCCACTGTCAGACTACCCGGAAACATCTCAACCACCTGTGCGGGAGTAGCCGCCGTTGCCACGTCGTAGTCCTTCGGTTCGCGCTCCATCACGATGTCACGCACGCAGCCACCCACAAGATAGGCGGCAAAGCCCGAGGCCCGCAAACGTTCGACAATCTCAGTCGCAACCCTGCGCTTTGGTTCCATTCTTCCCTTTCGATCGAATTCCAGCCAGTCACATGGTTTGGCTGGTCCGGGTACCTTGCAAAGCTGCCGATTACGTTTCGGCCAGGACTAAATGGATCTCTTCTTCTCCCGCTCCAGCGAGCGCGCCAGTTGAAGCGCATCGAAGCCGTAACGGCCACGAACCTGGTCGGCCGCGCTCAGGAGGCGGTCAAGTTTCTTGTGGTCTGCCGATTCAAACAGGCCAAGCTGGAACGTCGAGCGCTCAAGATTCGATGCCCGGACACCTACTAGACGGATCCGATCCTTTCCGTTCCAAGTAGCGTTGAACATTCGCAGGACGTTCTGGAATATAACCGAATCCAAATGGGTCGGTTCATCAAGTGTGGTGTCCCGCGTGATCGTTTTAAAGCGGTGATTACGGAGTTTCAGGCCAACGGTACGCGCGAACAGCCGATGATTTCTGAGGCGCCCTGCGACAAGCTGGGAAAGATAGGAAAGCGTTCGCTCCACCTCATCGACATCTGCCGTGTCCGCTGGGAATGTGGTTTCGTGGCTGATTGACTTCGGCTCTTCCTCGTAAGCATAAGCCTCGATGTCTTTGCCCAGCGACTTGGTATAGAGCCATTCGCCGTACCTGCCGAATTTTTCCCTTAGCCGCTCGGCGCCGTAGGTCTGCAGATCGCCAATCGTTGCAATGCCCATCGAGAGCAGCTCCGGCTCGGTCACTTTTCCAATGCCCGGCATGCGGCGGATGGGCAGCGTTGAGAGAAACGCCTTTTCGCATCCCGGCAGCACATAAAGCAGGCCATGAGGCTTGGCCTGGTCGGAGGCGATCTTTGACACCAGGTGCGACGTCGATGCTCCCACCGAGCAATTCAGTCCCGTCCGCTTCTTCACGGTGCGAATCAGGCGGTCGGCAGCCCTGAGCATTCCTCCGTGCAGCCGCTCGGAACCGGTCAGGTCGAGATAAGCCTCGTCGATCGAAACCATCTCAATCACCGGCGTGAACTCCTGGAAGATCTCGTAAATCTTCTGCGAGTACTCGCGATATTTCGCATGGTGGCCGCGCAGAAAGATGGCATGCGGGCAGAGTTTTTTGGCTGTCCGGATTGGCATGGCCGAGTGCACGCCGAACTTGCGCGCTTCATAGCTGGCAGCTGTCACCACGCCGCGACCATCGGGATCAGCGCCCACCACCACCGCCTTGCCGATCAGCGACGGGTCGCCCAGCTCCTCCACCGAGACGAAAAAGGCGTCCATGTCAACATGAAGGATTTGCCGAAGCATGGTGAATCAGCCGTTCTTGCGCGCGCTAATCACGCGTGGAATGCCGGCGAGGTCCGGACGCACTTCCTGCTGCCGCCAACCCGCGCCCAGCAGCCGCAGGACGGCGTCCTTCTTATTGTATCCAATCTCCACCACCACGCGTCCTCCGGGCCTGAGAAGTTCATGCGCCTGCGGAAACAGCCGCGCATAAATCTCTTCGCCCTGCGCCAGATCGCCCCATGCCAGCCGCGGCTCAAATTCGCGCACCTCACGCTGCACCTCATCCAGTTCGTCGTGCCCCACATAAGGCGGATTGGAAACCACAAAATCGAAACTGCCAAGGAATTTAGGCTTCAGCAACAAACCCAGCAGGTCGCTTTCAAGGAACTGAACCCGGTCTCTTACTCCGTGCCGTTGCGCGTTCCGTGCCGCAACTTCCAGAGCTTCGGGCGAAATATCGGTGGCGAAGAATTTAGCATGTGGCAACTCTTTCGCCAGCGTGACGGGAATGCATCCTGAGCCGGTTCCCACGTCGGCAATCTGGAATGGCTCCTGCTTCGATCGGCCGTCGCGGCCGATCAGATCGAGCACGGCCTCGATGATATGCTCGGTTTCCGGACGCGGAATCAGCACCGCCGGATTCACTTCGAAATCCAGTCCCCAGAATTCCTGGTGTCCCGTAATGTACTGGGTGGGCTTTCCGGTCGAGCGTTCCGCAATCAGATCAAAGTAGCGCTCAACCTGCGCGACAGACAAATCCTGCTCGGAGTGGGTATAAAGGAAGGCGCGGTCCTGCCGTAGAACGTGCATCAAGAGAAGTTCCGCGGCCAAGTCTGCGGAGGGCACGTCATGTTCCAGCAGGCGTTTCAATCCCGCCTGGAGCGTGGCACGAATTTGCATCGCGGAAACCAGCAACCCACGCTGGCGCGCGTCAGGCCGCGACGGTCGCCTGCTTGAGTTTTTCGGTCTGGTAATGAGTGATCAGAGCGTCGATGATTTCGTCCAGTTTGCCGTCCATGATGCGGTCAAGCTGGTGGATCGTGAGCCCGATCCGGTGGTCGGTCACGCGGTTTTGAGGAAAATTATAGGTACGAATCTTCTCGCTGCGGTCCCCGGTGCCCACCATCGAGCGGCGCTCTTCAGAAATCTGTTTCTGCTGTTCTTCCAGCCGCTGGTCATAGAGCCGTGATCGGAGCACGCGCATGGCCTTGGCGCGATACTTGATCTGCGATTTCTCGTCCTGGCAAGACACCACCATGCCCGTGGGCAGGTGGGTGATGCGCACCGCAGAATAAGTGGTGTTCACCGATTGGCCGCCCGGCCCCGACGAGCAGAAGGTGTCAATGCGGATTTCCTTGGGATCGATCTGAACGTCCACTTCATCGGCTTCGGGCAGCACAGCAACCGTCACCGCCGAGGTGTGGATGCGGCCCTGCTGTTCGGTGGCCGGCACGCGCTGCACGCGGTGCACGCCGCTTTCGTACTTCAGCCGGCTGTAAACGTTCTTGCCCTCGATCACCGCGATCACTTCTTTCAGCCCACCCACGCCGGAAAGTGACGAGGAAAGAATGTCCACCTTCCAGTTCTGCTGCTCGGCGTAGCGGCCGTACATGCGGAAGATCTCCTGCGCAAACAACGTGGCTTCGTCGCCGCCCGTTCCCGCGCGGATTTCCAGAACAATGTCCTTGGCGTCGTTCGGGTCTTTCGGCAGGAGCAACACTTTCAACTGGCCCTCGACTTCCTCCTGCCTCTTCTCCAGGTCCGCCAATTCTTCCTGCGCCAGGGCTTTCATTTCCGAATCGGAGGAGGAATCTTCGAGCAGCGATTTAGTCTCCACCAGGGCTTTCTGGACTCCCTTCCACTCCCTGTAGCGGTCCACGATCTCCTGCAGATCGGCGTGGGCCTTCGCCGTCTTCTGATAAGCAGACGGGTCCCCCAAAACCTGTGGGTCGCCTAATGCCGCCGTCAGGCTCTCGTATCGTTCTTCGATCTCTTCCAACCTGGCAAGAAAACGCATTTTCAGATTTCCAGGGGAGTGAGCCGCTCACAATTGCCGCTCAATACCACACGGTGCAAATGCCCCTCCGCAAGAGTCTTTCGAACTGCAGTCTGCTCTCCTCTTCCTCGATTTCGGGGCGGTGCTTCCTGCATTAGTTTGAAAAATAAACCATTTATCAGAATAGTCTGCCGATGACCAAGGTGTCAATCAACCATGGCCAATCAACGCTGATTTGTTGCCCCGCTCCAGGCCGTTCCACTGCTTGTCCTGAGGGTGGACTTAGGCTCGTTATGAAGATTATGTGCCGGAGCCCTTCAACGGACTTGCCCCATCCGGGACTGCAAATACCTTCGGTATACGCTCGGCGGCAGGTGGAAGAGCTGGGGCTTTGGCATGCGGCTCTGTCTGATACCAGTAAGCAACAGAATAGAAATCGTCCGATCGATTATTCCCCGTGCCATGTTCGATGGTGAAGCGAATGGACTTCTCGAAAGCGAGCGGAGCGTCCATATGCCAGCGGTAAAGGCACCACTGTCCTCCAATTGAAAACGGGTTCACAACGTGAGGGGCCCCATTGTAAGGATAGTGGAACGCTTTGCCGTCAAAACCCCACGCTCCGTTGTAATAGTCTTCCGAGCCGGTCCCATTGGTCACGGGCCGCTTGCTTCCATCGACAAACAGCATATCGTCGCCTTCGCCCCACCAGCCGTTCTGGTTCAAGACGACCCCTTGTGTGACGCCCACCAGGTGGCCATGCCCGGTGGCTTCCAAAAAGACATAGTTGTTCGTCCCGTACAGGTTCTTGGGTTCTCCCGTTTTCCAGCCTGGGCATGGCGCCATCTGCCGATATTGCGCGTGGAAATACGCGGCATTTTCCGGCACGCTCGGCAGGAGCTGATAGTCGATGTTCCAATAATACGCATCCACCGGCTTCTCGCTTTCGCTGGTCACCGTGATCAGAGCCGACTTGCGGAATGGCATCGGGAAGTAAGCATTCAGGGCCTTGACGGGCGCAACCGTGAGCAGCGCTGAATCATAGAGGAAATACTGGCCCAGGTTCAGACCGAAGAAATCTCCCACAGGCACCTCGACGCTTGGCTCCGCTTCCCCGTCCCAGTACATGCGAAGAACCAGCTTCTTCAGGTGCCACGGGTCCGGACTCGCAATGGTGAACCAGATGTGGCCCACCATGCCTGGCCCATCCGCCTTCATCAAGGTGAGGGTCTTGCCCGGTTCAAGCCGCCGGGAATCGGCGTTCCCGCCCGTGCGGTCATAGCTGGATGCCTTCTCCGTCCTGTAATCCCGCAGCAGCGCAAGCTTGATCTGTTCGGGATAAAGAGGGTCTCCGTTTGATCTCACGGTGGCTGCGGATGCCGTCTTGCTGCCCAGCCCGAGAAGACCTGCCGATGCCGCTCCCATCATGAGTAAGTCCCGCCGCTGCAGAGAGCCTCCCTGTCTGTTTTTCATACTCAACCTCCTCCCTTCACGAAAACTCGAGCGCCCAAAGCACCAGGCCCCCGCATGGCACCGGAATTTGTTGCCGGTGTCAGCGATTTCGCAAGTTAAGGGCAGCTCAAGAATTGCCCCAACATACTACCACTGCATGAGGCAGAGCCCTAGCGCTAGCGCGTTTGGTATCCCGAACTATAGCAGCACCGCCGATGTCGCATGATCTACTAGTGTGAGGTGTGAACCGGCCATACTCCTGCACCCCCCGGTGAAATCGTGCACCGCCCGGAGCACGGCCGCAGCAGGTGATGTAGCTTCCCAAATCAAGGTCTTGCCAGGCTGCACTCCAGCCTTCAACTGTCACATGCGGGTCTCATATGGCCCCCGGGTTTAGGATTGGCGGGAACCTTCCCATCCGGTTACGGACCAGTTTGGGGCAGCCGGCCTCCTTCCGGAAGATCTTTCACCCGCATCGCACACCGGTCATCCATCGATTTTCGTCCATTATTTGATATACTTCGGGACTGTTCCCTCCACCTGATGTGGCCTGTCTGGCCGAGGATGTACCATGACTCTCGCGAGGACTGAGAACACGGGCTGAGCACGGGACAGATGGGGTTGCATGCGGATAACGGTAAAGGGCAGGGCTGCCCAAAAGTACCTGCTGGTTTTCCTGATCGCTGCATCGGTGCTGGCGACCGTCTGGATTGCAAAAACGTATTTTGCTGACCGCGCTGGCCACACCCTGACCATCGGCAGCCTGCGCCGGGCCAGCCTGCTGAATCCCGGTGATGCCACGTACCACGTTCAGTTGGGCCGCCTGTATCAGTACAGCATTAGCAATCCCAGGCCCAAGGAAGCTATCCAGCAGTTTCAGGACGCGATCAAGGACAGTCCTTATGATCCGCAGGCCTGGATCAATCTGGCCGCAGCCTATGAGTTCAAGGGAGATACCTCCAAGGCGGAAGAGGACCTGAGGCGTGCCTCCGCCCTGGCCCCTAATTTGCCCATCTATCAGTGGACTATCGGAAACTATTTCCTGCTGCACGGAAACACCCGGGAAGCGTTCCGACATTTGAAGGTGGTGCTGGCGGGCTCAAGAGAATATGATCAAACAGTCTTTAAAGTCGCCTGGAAGGCTTCCGACAATGGCAGCCAGATTCTTCGGGATCTCATCCCACATGATCTCCCCGCTGAATTCAGTTACCTCAACTACCTGGTTGGCAAACAGCATTTCTCGGATGCCCATGCGGTCTGGAAACGCATCACCGAAAATCCGGACAAGTTTGACCCGCATGAGGCCTCTGATTACATTGATACCCTGATCAAAACAGGCCAGCCCGGCCCGGCCTACCAGGTGTGGTCTGACCTGCAAGCCAGGGGACTGATCCGAACTCCTCCGGGCAGACCCGGCCAAAATCTTATAACCAACGGGAATTTCGAAGACCCGTTATTGAATATGGGTTTCGGGTGGAGAATTCAGGATGTTCCCGGGGTGTATGCGGGTCCGGACACCGCCACGTTTCATTCGCCCGGGCATTCTCTCGCCGTGCAGTTCACGGGTGGGAAAAACCTCAGCTACCATCAGATCTTTCAGTTTGTCAAAGTGTCGCCGAGCCATAAGTACCAGCTGAATGCGTTCATGAGGACGCATGACATCACCAGCGACAGTGGGCCGCGCCTGGAGGTGGTCGATGCGTATGATCCGAGCGCGCTTGACAAGTTCACTCCAGGAATGACAGGCAGCAGCGGCGGGTGGAATCCGTTGAATCTGGAGTTCAAGACAGGACCCAAAACGCAACTGCTCATCGTCGCGTTGGTTCGCCTCCCCAGCAAGGCCAGCGAGGACACCGGGATCACCGGGAAGGTTTGGCTCGATGACTTGCAGATCACCTCGGCAACAGATTAGAAACCAGCTGTAAGCGCGGGCACGGATCGGCCTGAGGTGTTTTCCCTTTCCTGAAAACCTCAACACAAGCCCGGGGGAGCTCGCTATAGGTGCGGGAAGTTCGTCTGGCAGTTGTTGCCGAAAGTGAATGAATTGATCGTGAGTCCTGCCCGGGTGGGAAACAACTCCACCTTGTGGCTGCCGAAGGCCGGATTGGCCACCAGGTAATACATCCGCGGCTGCCGCACCTCGATGTAAGAACGATCCTTGGAATCAAACCGGACGTCGACGCCTTTGTTCTGTGGCGTGAGATACTTTCCATCCTGGCGGATGTAAACGCGCTCAGGATGCCCATGTTCGATGTTCATGACGGAATACAACTGCCTCGCGTGATATCGCATTTCCAACTCACCACCGGATGGGCTGTCGCCCTTCTTCTTTTCTCGATAAATCATCCCGTTGCTCTGGTCCGGATCCTGCCCATCGTCGGTTTCCCAGCGCCCTGAAACGGCAGCATGTCCATCCTGAATCTGCGCAGGAAGATGGTAATCGATCGTCTTGCCCTTGTGATAGCCCTGGCTGTTTGAAAGAATTCCGCGACCGTGCCAGTAACCAACGTACATTTCGGGGGTCGTAACGCCGCAGGAAGACGCGAAAGCGTTCTTTTCAGGAGGAATCGTATAACTCGCTGGAAACTTCAGGCCCGGATGCGCCTCCTGCAGAAGGGACTGAATGGCGTGTTCCAGTTCGTCATCAGCGCCCTCGCCCTGGCGGTCATAGCGGATGTAACCTTTGGCGTCGATCAGGAAGCGGTTCGGCCAGGTTGAATTGTGATAAGCGCGCCAGATCAAGAAATGGTCATCAACGACGACCGGGTAAGGAAGACCAAACCGCTTTACCGCTTCCTTCACGTTACTGACACGATAGGCGAAGTCGAACTCAGGACAATGAACGCCGATGATTTCAAAACCGTACTTGTGGTACCGCTTGTACCACAGTTTGTTCTCGGCAAAGGTGCGGATGCAGTTGATGCAGGTATACTCCCAGAAATCAATCAGAACAACTTTGCCTCTCAGCCCAGCCAGCGAGAGGGGCTGCGAGTTGATCCAGACCACCCTCGGTTCTACAGATTGCATTTCAGGGGATGGCCCTGTGGGACCCTGCTGCGGACGAAGCGGCGAGGGCGCACCTTCAATGGAAGATGGCTGAAGAGACGGTGAAGGAGCAATCAGGGGGCCGGGCATCACGCTGGGGAATTGGGGGGCGCGCTCGTGTATCACGATCAACTCGGAAGAATTGAATCCCTGAGCCTTGAGCGCACCCGGACTTGCAACGATGGCGAAGACGCCGCACAAAAGCGCAATGTATACGACGCGAATCCTATGGGCTGCATCGTTTTCCGAGCCTCGGCACTGTTTCGACACCAGCACCCAAGATGTCCAACCGGTTGAGTTCATGATGTGCCCCCGCAAGTCTGCTCCGCCTCTTAAGGCTACTCTGCGCCTGCCGCCGGGTTAGAATTGGCTCAGGGCAGAGCCCTTTCGGGCGGTAGCTTAATTGTATCGGATTCCCTGGAAAAAACCATGCAGACCAACTTTCTTGTTGATTTCCTCAGCCACCATTGCGGTTGCAACTGTCTCTGTCCGGATTGCGTGCACCGTTGCACTAAGTCAAGGTCAGTGGCTTGGACCAGAGATCGAACAAGCCGGGTAGGGATATTGCTGAAACCTGCAGGACAGGTCCAGGCAAGGTCTTGGAGAAAATCCATTCAGCCAAAGTGAGGCTGATTGCCACAGTGAAAAGTTCCATCGAGGGGGCTGTCCATAGCGGACCTATCGCCGCGCAATCCGCAAAAAGCACGTTCGACGCGACCGACAACGAACTGGATCGCCTCACGGGGCATCCATATTGATAGCGGCTCGAAGTCGAAGTAGAATTTACGGGCTACAAGCTGAGTTGCCCGCTTGTACGTCCGCGCGAAAAAACACGTCATAAGGGAAGAGATGTAACGCTACACTCGCTGGGGCATCTAGCTGTAAGGGCGCCCCAACGGATATCTGTGAGGATGTGAATGGACAAGAACGCTTCAGGCGGAACGGGTCAAGCTGGTCAAAATCGGAATCGATTAGCGCATTTCGACGTGCCATTCGGGGTTTACAAGCGCCAGCAGGCGCGTATCTCGCGACATCGACTGTATCCGATGACGATTTTCTACACGCTTTTTGCAATGACGGTATTGTTCTTTGCTGTGAGGTCATCGCACCCTGTGGCCGCCATGCTTTTCTGTGCTGCCGGAGTTCCGGCATGGACGCTAGTGGAATACCTGTTCCACCGTTATGCACTGCACGGGCACTTTGCTCCGGGAAACGGAGTCATCCGCAGGTTTCTGCATGAACGTCTGGACCCCCTCCACTGGGAGCACCACGCGCACCCCTTTGACGGACATCACATTAACGGAGAGATTCGGGACTTGCTTCCCTTATTTTTCGTGGCTGCTCCGTTGAGCTTTGTTGCGCCCGTTTACACGCTTCCGGTTCTGCTGGCTGGCGTAGTGCAAAGTTATGTCGCCGAAGAGTGGATCCATCACTCGGTTCATTTTTATAATTTCAGAGGTCGCTATTTCCGTTACATCAAACGGCACCACTTCTACCATCACAGCCCAAAGGGAATGGAAAAGGGTTACGGGCTCACCAACGGATTCTGGGATATTGTCTTCAAGACTCGCTATCCGACATCCGTGCGAGAAGCTCTTTATCACCGCAAGCGGTCTCAAGCCTTCATGCAACCAAGAGCACAAAGCTCCGCAAACGGGCTTCAAGCATGAATTCTCCGCTCTATTCGTTGATTACCGGAGCTTCAAGCGGCATTGGGGAATGTTTCGCGCGCGCGCTCGCCGCACGCGGGGAAAACGTCGTCCTGGTTGCCCGTTCGAATGGCAAGCTCGAAGCTTTGGCCACTGAGCTCAGATCCAGGCACAACATTCTCGCCGAGGCGCTGGCCATGGATTTAAGCGAACCCTCGGCCGGCATCCGTCTCGCACAGGCCCTCGGCGAGCACGGGTTTCGAATCGGTCTCCTCATCAATAATGCCGGCTTTGGCGCCCGCGGCGAGTTCTGGTCACTTCCTCTCGACAAGCAATTAGCAATGATCCGACTGCAGGTTGAGACCCTTACAGAGTTGACATTTCACGTCTTGCCGGGAATGATTGAGCGACGTCACGGTGGAGTCATCAACGTTTCGTCGATGACGGGCTTTCAGCCGATCCCCTACGCAACATCCTATGCAGCTACCAAGGCCTTCATGAATAGCTTCTCGATGGCGCTCCGCGAAGAATTGAAACCCTATAACGTGGTGGTCGTGACTTTATGTCCCGGCAGTACTAAAACGAATTTCGTAAATATCGGCGCCCGCCACGGGCGACACAGGTTTCCAGGAGGCCCTCAGCCGCCTGAGGAAGTGGTCGATGCTGCGCTTCGTCGGCTGTACCGCAGTGGCGGACTTGTTGTGCCGCGTTTTGTCAACAAAGCCAGCATCTTTTCTCAGCGATTCTTGCCGCGTGGTCAATTTGTCAGGCTCCTGGGTAAAATGAGCAGGCCCTGACGGGGATGCTGTTCCTTGCCTGCAACGGCGAGTGGCTCTACCTATGATGATGAAAGCGGCCCCAGAAAGCTGAATGTCCGGCGCAAGAAGGTTGTTCGATTGAGGCTCAGTCAATCATGAACGAGACCGAAAACGGAGTTTCATGGCTTCACAGGCTTGCGAGCCTCCTTGCCGTTATAACGTTTCTTATGTTTATGACTGGACTTCTGGCTTCTGGCATGGGAACGGCTTTTTTATCGTTCCACCGGGCAGGGCTGGGAGCCAGCGGGAGGCATTCGAGTGACTTTTCGGGCACTTACGCTCACATTTATCGAATACTCGCGGTCATGGTGGGCGCGTTAACCGTTACCTTTGCTTTCTTGCTGAACAAGAGCAGTTACCGCCGTTACTTAAAAATACTGGGAAACGTGACCGTCGGTGTTCTGGTCGCGATAGCGTTCATGGTTTTAGGTCCGCTTCGGACACAATTATCGGTGGCTGAGCCATTCGCCTATTTGCTTGGAATTCAGATCTTTTTCTCCTTGACCGTATGCCTGGCTCTGTTTACACGAACCGATTGGCGGTGGGACGAGCCCAAAACACCGGACCTTGCATCTCCTTCCCTAAGACAGATCCTCGTTTTTACCGCCACCGCAGTCTTCCTGCAGCCACTTTTGGGGGAAGGCTTCCGTGAGAAGGAGATGGGAATCGCACCCCACCTGGTGCTTGGAATTGCTGTGACTGTCTGCGCCTTGTGGGTGCTGGAAATGGCATTGACCAAGTATTCGCATCTGAGAACCTTCAAAATTTCGGCGATCTTTCTTGCTGAGCTGGTTGGATTGCAGCTTTTTCTCGGAATTATCTCCTACAGTATGGACCTCAACGCGCGTGCCGACTCCGGCCCACACCCTGGGCTCCTGGTAATAAATGTTACGCATGCCGCAGTTGGAGCGCTTGTGTTGGCAGCGAGTCTGTTCGTAACCTTTCAGGGATTCAAGTACTTTGCTCACTCAAAATCGATGGTGTCTTAAGCACTGCTCCCTGAGAAACAGGCAGTGTCTTCTCAACGACACCAACAAACCATCGCCCCATCCAGGACTTTGAAGGTCGGTCTCCCGCGCAAATCTCAGCGGCCGTGATTACGCCCTCAGGCCGAGGGGCGCAGATCGCAGTGTATGATAATAGGAAGGCACACGAGACGGACGGGAGTTGACTCATCACTTAGAGCCGGCCTGGTACGGAGGAGTGGAGACTTGCCAGCAAGAGTCTTGGCCATCGATTTTGGACTCAGGCGCATCGGTCTGGCTGTTTCCGATGCACTGGGCATCACGGCGCAGGGACTTTCAACCCTCCAGCGGACTGCCACGCGCAGAGACATTGAGTACATTCGCGCTTTGGCTGAAGAATACGATGTCGGGAAAGTTATTGTGGGCAACCCGATCGGTCATGCGGGAACCGCAACCTCTATGTCGCGCCATGTGGAGGCATTCGCGAAGAAATTGCGGGGACGTCTGGATTGCCCTGTGGAACTGTGGGATGAACGGCTGACAAGCGTGGAAGCCAATCGGATGTTGCGGTCTGCAGGGCTCAGCAATAACAAGCGGCGGCAAACGGTTGACCGCGTAGCCGCATCATTGTTGCTTCAGAACTATCTCGATCGCCACGCCAACGAGCTTGAGCGAGCTGGCCCCAATGAAGGAAGGATATGAAGAAAACAGTGCTGGTCCTGGCGATTGTGGCGATCGTTGCAGGGCTTGCTGCATTTGGCGTTGGCGCACTGCGTCCGTATCGTGGCTATACCGGTCGGGTCATCGTCGATATTCCCCCGGGGATGGAAGCTCCGGAGGTTGCAAGCCGGCTGGTGGCGGAGGGCGTCCTCGCCCACCGATGGCCATTCCTGTTGATTTACGGGTTCGGCCGGTGGCATCGCCATATAAAGGCCGGCGAATACCTTTTTGATCGTCCTTTGCGGCCTCTTGATGTTTACCGCAAGCTCGTTCGAGGAGAAGTCTATTATCGTACAGTCGTTATACCGGAAGGCTCGAATCGCTTTGACATTGCTCAAATCCTGCACAAGAGGCTGGGCATTGTTCCGCGAGACTTCCTTCGAGTCACACAGCAAACTTCCTTGATTCACGATCTTGATCCGAAGGCACCCTCGCTGGAGGGCTACCTTTTTCCGGATACCTACCGCTTTGAATACCATCCCTCGGCGGCCCGTGTCGCAATGACCATGGTGGCACGTTTCCGGGAAGTTATGCACAAAGACTTCAGGCAAGATTTCAGCCACCCCGGGACAAATCTGCACAGGATCATCACGCTTGCATCTCTCGTTGAGAAAGAGACGCCGGATCCCGTTGAACGTCCCATCATCGCGCAAGTGTTCGAATTGCGTTTGCAGAAACGCATGCTGCTCCAGTGTGATCCCACGGTAGCCTATGCTGCCGAGTTGGATCATTTGCCTCCAGAACCCATCACTGAGAGTGACTTGAAGCTGCAATCTCCCTATAACACCTACGTCCACATCGGGCTCCCACCCGGACCGATCTGCAACCCTGGGAAAGCTTCCATTTTCGCGGTCCTCCACCCTGCTTCCACTCACTATTTGTACTTTGTGAACAACAACCAAGGCGGCCACTGGTTTGCCAGAACACTTGCAGAACACCTCCGCAACGTGGCACGATACCGTAGGCAGTTGGCCGCGCTTCGGCACCCTGAGCCGGACAAAGCGAGGGCTTCGCACCACACGTACAAAAAGTAAGGCAGGAAAGGAGGCAACGCCTGTAAATCCTGCCGGGGAGGTGAAACACGAATTACGACAAAGGAATCATCCTGGGATATTGCGAGCGGCACAACCTTAAGCGAGCCGGTGCGCGTGAGCTTCGCGCCATCGAAGCGGAACTGCACCGTCGCTCCAACAATCATCACAAATCGTGTCTTTCGTATATCGCGCGTGTCCTGCGTGCAGCAGGAACGCGAGTGGAATACACAGAACACGAGGATACCGTCGTCCATTTCTCAACCGAAAACCACTATGAACTGCACGCAAAGGGCCTTCTCAAGTTTCGTGATCTTAACACCGCTTTGACTTCGCTTCAGAAGATTGACGCGTTGTACCGCAAATATCGGGAGGTTTCCGACCGAGTCGGCACCGGCCTCGCTCGCGAGATCATTGCCAGAGGCGAGAGACGCGCGAGGCGCATGGCGGCGGACCCTCGTCTTCGCCCCGAGAACCGCCGGGAAAAAGAAGAGATTGCACAGTGGTTCAGAGTCTGGCTTGAAGTTCCAGACCTGTTTCCCGACTGGCTGGAAATGCGGCAGGAAACCAGGGAGTTCCGGGAGCACTTTCCACACATGAATGGCCGGTATGCACACCACGCCAGAAAAAGAACTGTTTCTGTTTAGTTTTTCCATTCTTCGCCGTACAATCCGAATGTCATCCTTTCGGCTTTGGTGCAAGGATTCCGCCGCACCAGCCTGGCAGGGATCAGGAGAACGCAAGTGCAGCTACGAGACAAACTGATTGTTGCCCTCGATTTCAACACAGCCGAGGCGGCCACGAAAATGACGGACAAGTTGCGCGGGCGCGTTGGCATGTTCAAGGTTGGGATGGAGGCATTCACCGCGGAAGGCCCTATGCTGGCCCGGTATCTGATCGATTCCGGCGAAAGGGTCTTTCTCGATCTCAAGTTCCTTGACATTCCCAACACTGTGCGGGGCGCATGCCGGGCGGCGGCCGCGATGGGCGTGACCCTGCTAAACATTCACGCCCTGGGCGGCAGGAAAATGATGCGGGCGGCGCTTGATGGGGCTGCGGAAGGGGCATCTGGAGGACGCCCTCGACCTCTGGTGCTGGCCGTGACTATCCTGACCAGTCTTGCAGCCAACGACCTGGAAGAGATCGGCATCGCAGGGCCTCCCGAGAGCGCAGTGTTGCGATTGGCTCGGCTGGCGCAGTCGGAGGGCCTTGATGGCGTCGTCGCATCCGCAAAGGAGGCTTCCGCGCTGCGAAAAGAATGCGGACCGGATTTTGTGATTGTGACGCCCGGCATTCGGCCCGCAGGCGCTGCATCAAATGATCAGTCCCGAACCGCGACCCCACAATCCGCTCTCGAAGCCGGAGCAAGCTATCTGGTTATCGGCCGGCCCATCACAGCGGCGGCGGACCCCGCTGCGGCAGCGGAAGCAATTCTGGAGGAGATGAAGAAATCCTCCGGTCACATCTCAAAATCTGCATAGGTGAATTCATGACTGAAGACGAGATTCTCAATATTTTCCGCGAACATTCTGCCCTGTTGGAAGGCCATTTCATTCTCTCTTCGGGCCGGCACAGTGACCGGTATATTCAGTGCGCCCTTGTGCTGCAGCACCCACGCGTGGCAGAGCAGTTGTGCATTGAACTAAGCCCCAGGCTGGGCAGGCTCGGAGCAAAGACAGTCGTGGCCCCGGCTCTTGGCGGAGTGATCGTGGCCCATGAAGTCGCGCGCGCTCTGGGCTTGAGGGCACTGTTTACGGAACGGCAAAACGGCGAGATGACCCTTCGGAGAGGTTTTCGCCTGGACCAGGGCGAGCCTGTGCTGGTTGTCGAGGACGTCATCACCACGGGCAAATCGACGCGCGAGACTGCCGATTGCGTTGAAGATGCAGGTGGCAAAGTCGTTGGCATAGGCGCTCTCATTGATCGCAGCGGCGGCAAAGTTGAATTTGACCACCCCATGGCGGCCCTCGTCACCATGAACGTAGAAACCTACGACCCTGACGATTGCCCGCTCTGCAAGGCCGGCAAGCCGGCGGTCAAGCCGGGCAGCCGTCCCACAAGCCCAAAATCCGCCAAGCAAGCCTGATCGTCCAGAGATGCAGGGGCGATGGTAAAGGCTTAAGATGAGCGTGGTTGGCGGCGGCAACGCTTCCCTCCTGGCAGGAACCCATAAGGCATGGTCTCTTTTCAGCGCCGGAACACGATCCGTCCTTGCACAATGGTTGCAGTAGCAGCGCCCCGCAGCGTCCAGCCATCGAACGGCGAATTGTGGCTCCTGGAACAACCTTCCGTCGCGCGATAGGTCCACTCGAGATCCGCATCGAACAAGGTCAGGTCTGCGTCGCCTCCTACCCTGACGCGGCCAAGCGGCTTGTTGATGATCCGGGCAGGCTTTGTACTCATCAGGCCGATCAACTGGCCGAGCGAGATTTTTCCGGAGTGAACCAGCCGGGTGAGAGCGAGTCCCAGGGCTGTTTCAAGGCCAGTCACGCCGAAAGGCGCCTCGGCCATCGGCCGCGCCTTCAATTCTGCTGCATGCGGCGCGTGGTCCGTCGCAATTGCGTCCACAACCCCGTCCTGAATGCCCGCCAGGAGGGCTTCCACATCTTCGGCCGCGCGGAGCGGAGGATTCATCTTGGCATTGGTCCCATAACGTGTCACGGCCTCGTCGGTCAGGGTAAAGTGGTGCGGCGTCACCTCGCAGGTCACGTTCAATCCCCGGCTTTTCGCTTCACGGACCATCTGGATTCCGCCTGCCGTTGTCAGGTGCATCACGTGCAGACACCCGCCGGTGGCTGCGGCAAGCCTGATGTCGCGTTCGATGCATCCATCTTCCGCGCTGTTGGGGATTCCGCACAGGCCCAGAGATCTCGAGTGAATGCCTTCGTTCATCACCCTGCCGGCGCTCAATTCCGGCACTTCGCAGTGGTCGAAAATCGGCGTGCCGAGGCCTTTTGCCTTCTCAAGAGCTTCTTTCATCAGAGTGGCTGTTTTTACGGGCTTGCCGTCGTCTGAAAATCCAACCGCGCCGGCATCGATCAGGGCCGGGAAGTCTGTCAGCTTTTCACCTTCACTTCCCATGGAGACAGCGGCAACGGGAAAAACGCGGGCCAGCTTAAGCTCCTCCGCGCGGCGAACAAGGCGGCGGGTCAGCTCGGGATTGTCATTGACGGGACGAGTGTTGGCCATGGGACAGACGGCAGTGAATCCGCCGGCAACCGCGGCGCGAAGGCCGCTTTCAATGGTCTCTGAAATCTCGCCGCCCGGCTCGCGCAAGTGGACGTGAATGTCGATAAGACCTGGCGCAACAATCTGGCCGCGAGCATCAATGATTTCGTCAGCAGGGCCGGAAAGATGCGGGGCAATTTTGCGAATCGTGCCGCCTTCAATCAGCAGGTCCATCTCGCCGTCCAGTCGGTCTTCCGGCGAAACAATGCGCCCACGTCGAATCAGTAATGAAGTCACTCGGATCACCTCAGAGGGTTAAAGCTGGTCAACAAGTATAGCATCGGGAAACCGGACGAACAGGTTTGGATAAATAAGCTCGCGGGATTGAGCAAAACCTCCTGGCAGATGGCTGGCGGCTTGGGCTCTTTTGGGGCATAGGCTTCGCACGATGAGGGCTAGGAACGGAGGTTTTCATGATCGAACAAGGCTAGATGACTTGAGGTCGTTCTTAGGTTCGTTTTGGGTTCGTTTTAGGTTCGTTTTTTTCACAGCCTATTGTTTTCAACGAGATCGGTAGCTTCGTTTTAGGTTCGTTTGGCCGTTTTTTAGGTTCGTTTTTCAGGCCGATCCTTTGTTTTCAACCACTTCTCCGGTTCGTTTTTGAAAAACAATACTTTTTGTCTCACATTTTTAATGCCAAACTCGCCGGTCTTGCATTTTCAACAGCTTAACGCCACAATGACAGTCTACCCAGACTATCTATTTCCGGGCCAGCAATCGAAACCAGCCGGCCTTCTCAACATAAGATAGACTAGCACAGTAGCCCATGGCTGTCAAGCGAATTCGCGTGCATATGGCTGCAAAGCGAGAAGTTCCTCTGTGAGCAAAGCAGGAAGTTCCGGTGCAGAAGTTAGAAGCTTTGGGAGATGAGAAAAGAGGAACTGAAGTTGAGTCAGCGGGATCGGGATCGATTGGTTGTGTTGGAAGGGATCGAGCGAAGGCAATGGAGCCAACGGGAAGGGGCGGCGCAGTTGGGGCTGAGCGCGCGGTGGGTGAGGAAGCTGCTGGCGCGGCGGAGGGAGGAGGGCGATGGAGGGATCGTGCACCGGCTGCGGGGGCGACCATCAAACCGGTGGATCGGAGGTGCAGCCCAGGATCGGGTGACGGCGGCGTTACGGCAGCGGCGGTGTTCTATGGCCTGGAATCGAAGAAATGGCTGATGCGGGGCCAGTATCTCTGAACAGTTCTGGTGGTACTGAGATGGCCGCCGCGTGGCAGAAGGTTCAGCTTGATTCCCGCTTGCCTGGCGAAGCCATCCACCTGCTTCCATGGAATGTAGGGATCGTCTTTGGCGTGGAACATCATGATTTTGGACCCGGCCACTTCGCGGACGTGCCGGGCGGGATTAAAGAAATTGCCTCGCAACAGCTTGTTCCAGTTCCTGCCGGAAAGGCGGTATCCGTTTCCGAATGCTTCGCGGATATAAGCCGGGTAGCTCTGGTTGGAGGTCTCTTTCTCCTGTTCCTGTTGCAGAGCGCTCCAGTCAACCACGGGACAATTGGCGACCACTTTC
Organism: Terriglobia bacterium; assembly: GCA_046705285.1. Lineage (GTDB taxonomy): Bacteria > Acidobacteriota > Terriglobia > UBA7540 > UBA7540 > SCRD01. The sequence continues at coordinate 43,885 of JBJKQK010000211.1, read as the reverse complement.
CTGACGCGAGGGTCCAGAGAGGAGAGGATCGCTGCCGCGCCGCCGAAACTTCCACCGATAACAAACAGCGAATCGGGGATGACATGGAATTCCTTGCCGAAGGCGATTTCTTTGACGCGGCCTTTCTCGATTTCGGTGATCACGTCGGCGATGTCTTCAACCGGTGATTTTTCGAGGAATTTCCCGTCGCTTTCCCATGCCCCTCGCCAGCGGGGATAGAAGACCCAGTAGCCCTTGCGGGCCAGGAACTCCGCCAGCGGCTGCTTGGTGGGAACGGAAGGCATCCCGTCACAAAGAATTATGACGTTGTGTTTCTTCCCCGTTCGTAACGGCGGCAAGAACTCCGCCACGATCTGCTTCTTGAACCTTGTGCGAAACATGAGGTTAGTTTAGCAGGATGGCTGGAACAAAATGTTGTCCGAAAAGAAGCGAAGACGCTGTCAGGAAAAATGCTTGACAGCATTTAGCGCCGGTGATACAAGCCTTGCCAGAGTGGTGCGGAGGGGGAGTGTCTAGCCTCCGCGTTTCGGTCGGAATTATTTCAGGAAACGTAATGGGGGTGGGGAATGAAGAAACTCACCGTCACTCAGGTGGTGGCGTTTGCGCTGGCGGTTTCGGGTGCGGCCGTTGTGGTGTCGGCGGCTCCGCTGCAGTATCCTGGCCAGACGATCCACAGGCCAGCGGGGCTCGACAAGGTCGAACACATCGTCTGGATCATTCAGGAAAATCGCTCTTTTGACAATTACTTCGGCACGTATCCCAATGCGGATGGTTTCCCGCCGGGAACCTGTTCTCCGGTGTTGCCGGGGTCAAAGCGCTGCATCGCTCCCTTTCATATGGCGGCCAGCATGCCTCCATGCGACCTGGCGCATCGCTGGGTGATTGCACACGCTGCATATGACCATGGCGCGATGGACGGGTTTGTCTGGGCTGAAGGCACGCCCTACACCATGGGCTATTACGACCAGCGCGATATTCCCAATTACTGGAACTACGCGAAGCACTATACGCTCTGCGACCGCTTTTTCTCGTCGCTGATGGGCGCGAGCCTGCCGAACCACCTTTATACCGTCGCGGCGCAGTCGGGCGGCGTGATTAACAATCTCTTTTCCATAAAGGAAATCGAACAGGTCCTCGACACGCCGGGTGGCTACGACTTCCCCACCATGGTGAACCTGTTTACCAAGGCCAATGTCTCCTGGAAATATTATGAAGAAACGCAGCCTGTGAACGGGACCGGTAAGAATCGCGATTACCTGAAAGACCCCGATCCCAAGCATTACTCGCTGTGGAACCCTCTGCCCGGTTTCAAGGCCATTCGTGACAACCCGGCGGACATGGCGCACCTGGTAGCCCTCAAGGAATATTTCCAGGACCTCAAGAAGGGGACGTTGCCGGAAGTTTCCTGGATTGTGCCCATGGGGCGGGACAGCGAACATCCTCCGGCGTCGCCAGAGGTGGGCATGTGGTATGTGACCCGACTGGTTAACGCTCTGATGCAAAGCCCTTACTGGAAGAACTGCGTCATCTTTCTGACCTGGGACGATTACGGAGGCTTTTATGATCATGTTCCGCCACCGCTGGTGGACGCTTATGGGTATGGCCCGCGCGTGCCCACGCTGGTGATTTCACCCTTTGCCAAGCCTGGCCACATATCGCACCAGACTTACGATTTCACTTCGATGCTGAAGTTTATCGAAGAGCGTTTCGGGCTCGGACACCTGACCGCGCGGGATGGCTATGCCGAACCGATGTTCGATTGCTTCGACTTTAACCAGACTCCGAACCCTGCCGACGTTATTCCTATTCCCGCCAACCTTCCCACTCCAGCCGGCTGGGAGCAGGGTTGCGTCTATCAGCCGGCAGTGAACATCCAGGAATCCGTGCCGGATATCGGGACCTTCCTGCGCCGCTACCCGCCCCCGGCTGGGCAACTTCCGCCGCCGCCCTCGGCTCCGGCGCCTGAACATCGGGAGGTGGCCAAACCGCCCAACAGATGAAGCCAGGGATCAGGCTTTTGGGTGCGGAGCCGCCAGGTTTGCTTTGCCAAACGTGACTCCGTCCTTGCCGTGAAAGAATTTCGATATCGCTATCGATCAGGCTTGCGAGCTTTTTCAGACCGCAACGGTTGTAAGCATCGAACAGGGTAGCATCGAGCGCTGCCACAGCCTTTCAGAGTTACGCCTGTGACCTGATGTCCTGGAGGGCCGGGATGGCTTGCGCGCCTGCGCGGACGGGAAACAACACGAGCAGGAGTACGAGCACCGTCTTTCGAAACCGTAAGCAGCTTGTTCACGAGATCACTTCCTTTCCTGAAATTGTGACATGCCCCGTCATACACAGGGAGCCTGGGGAACGTTCCGGTGCTGGAGCGGATTTCCAGCAGAGGTGCGAGGTAAAGGCGGTTGCAAGGCGGATTGTGGCTCCCTTGGTTGCCGGAGTAATTCGGCCGCCGTAGACCCTCTACCAGCCCCGGCACGGCCCAGGATGTGGGATTGACCACCGCAAGGGGAAATTGCACTTTGAGATTGAATCAACATGACCGGAGGAATATACTATGGACCATCCAGGGAGCTCATATTCTAATTGCGGACGTAACCCCTGACCCGGGAGAGGTGTGGATGAGTGCGAGCCGCCGAAAGAAATCACAATCTTCAGTTCGCAGGCATCCAGGGGCGAATGTAGTCTTGTTTCTCCCGGTAGAGTAAGCAGCCGGGGCCATAAGGGTCCTGGAAGGCAGGAGGGGCTTGCCATGAAATCTTTGTTCCTCCGTTCAGCAGTGTTTGCCATTGTTTTCCTTTTCCCTGCATGGGGAATGGCTGGCAGCGCTCGGGGCGCGGATACGCACTCTTCCAGTGTCGGAGGTTCCTCCGTACAATCCTTTTCCACGATGACCATTCCGGGGACGCGGCATTCCTTCCTCCGACTGGCGGCAATCAGCCAGGAAGCGTCTACAGATGAGCTGGTCCCTCTTCTCGCGCACAATGTGGCTGTCGAAGGCTATACATATAACCGCAAAGGACGAAGGCCGCAGCCCACGGAATATCTGATTTTGCTGAAAGAATACCTGAAGCAGGCCAAGGAACTGGCGGCGCTTGCCGGGTCGCGGCATATTATCCGCATCAGCAGTTGTGACCAGGCGGGACCGCTGCTGAGGACTCTGGGTTACGATCTGGCGGCGCCCTGCGGGCCCAAGACCTCACTCGAGACTGGCGACCGCGACAGGGCCTTCCTTACCGACGATTCCGGGTTCCCTCTTACCGCGCTGGAGCGGACTTTGCGCGGAGGCAAGCCGTTCGAATACGCGTTCGGGAGCTTCAAAGTTCCGATCCTTTTTACCCAGAAGGTGTGGAAGGAGCTTGACCCGAATAAGAAAGATGATCTCCTTGATGCGCTGATCTCGGATGCCCGTTTGGCCAGGCTTTACTGGTCCATGGCACGGATGGACCGGGGCACCCGCGACTATCTGGTGCAATCGCCCGGGCTCAAGAGTCTGTTGCCCCTTTCACCGGAGCTGGATTTTTACGGTGATCAGATGATGATCCGATCGGGGCACGTGCTGGTCCCGGGAGGAAGGGGTGCTGATGCTGCCTGGAAGAAGCTGGTGGGGGTGAGTCCGGACTTTCCCGCGGAATTCGTCACCCGCCTGTGTTCGAAAGACAAAGGCTGGCTGGCCGCCTATTTTGATGTCCTGTTAAGGGCTGACTCCGCGCAGCAAGCGTACCTGACGGAACCTCAACACCTGCAGCTCTTTTACAATGCATTGCTTGGGAAAGACCCGTCTCCCGGAGCAGCCCGCCCGGTGTTCAGGCCGGACCCCGGCCTGGTGCTGTTAGTCTCCGGAATCCAGATTGACGCGAAGGGCAAGCTGCAGATCCCCGGCACACTGGCGACCTGGAAGGAAGTGCTGAATGACTGGCGTCATACGGACCATTCCAGGCTGCTTCGACGGTGGGCCTCGCAGGCCCGGAGCTGGAAAAGACCGTCGCAGCTGCTGGCATCCATGTTTGCTTTTTCCCGCATGAACTCCGACAGAAGTCCGCTGGAGGCATACCTGTCCCTCAGTGCGATCGACCGCATACGCTCTCCAGAGCATCGCTTATCAGCCCAGACCGTTCGCATGCTGGCCGATAGATTTCCCAACTATGGCGCCCAATATCTTACGTTCTCGGAATTTCCTTTAAGCAACGATTCAATTACGCGTTTTATGGAGACGGCGGAGGCCATAGACGGCATTCATGACCAAACCCTGCGCTCTGACACGGTGGGGATCTTCCAGGCGAACGTAGGTCTCTGGCAAATCCTGGCACGGCAGGACGAGATTAGCGAAGGGGATTGGAACCATTCCTGGCAGGCTGTCATCAGGCCTTACGCCAACATCCGTTCCGACTATCAGCTTTATCAGGCCGCCCGGAGTTCGCTGGCAGAATTGCTGCAGGCTTCTGCCGGCAGGAGCTCTTTGACGCAAAACCAGATCATAGACCTGCTTGCGGGTCCGGAACAGGCCAACCCCGCCGGCGAGCAGGTGAGGGCTGATCTTGCTAACAAGATGCGCTCGATGATGATCGCTCAGCGCCTGGTTTCACTTGACACTATTTTTGCCCTGGGGGATGGCCTCCAGCAGATGGCTCACGGGCAAACTCCCTCCAGGCCGCTGGTTCCTTTGGCGGCGCAACTGGAGGAGTTTCAGTTGCCCAAACCGCTCTTCACACGAGGGGAAAGAGCCGAGTGGTCCATGGGTCTGTACCAGAACCGGCACATCCAGGCCGAACTGCACACGAACCTGGCCAGGATTATCACGGCAACGCCCTCGCCCCGCAAGCTGGACGAGGCGTGTGGCGAACTGGTGCCCTTCTTGAGAGACACTCTTGTAGGGCTCAACTACGCCTACTACGAGATGCCGGGAGCGCAGATGATTTACAACAACACGCTTTTTGTGCGCTCCCAGGATTTCTCCGGTGAAAGAACTGCACAGGAAGACCGGTCCTGGAAAACGGCGGAGCTTTTTGGCCGCGGTGTTCCCGCCGCCGGAGGTGTCCACCTGGTGGGCTCGCTGGCCAACCTGCCTTACATGCTGGCGCAAGTGGAGGAGGACTTTATCATACCGAGGACCGTTCAGTCGCTGATCTGGGAAGATCTGGTGCCGACGCTCATGGCCGATGCCGTGGTTCCCAGATGGTGGCACGTAACGCGAGTTGAGCTGCAGGCCGTCGCGCTTTACCAGCGTTATGGTGAGGAATTGGTAAGGGCTGCCGGAACGGATCCGCAGTTACGCCAGAGGGTCATGACAATCCTTTCGGATCGCCTGCTCCCGAGAAGATTCGAGGATGTCGGCAAGGAGTTGGGCGAAGGGCGTTCGAATAAAGCCCTCGCGGAGTTGACGCCGGCAGACACTTTTTGCCTGGCAATAGAGTTCCGGCGGGAATTCCCATCAGATGACCCCAAAGGCGGGGCGGCCGGGAAAGAAATCGCTGACCTTGCTCAGCGCTACCCCATGGAAGTGAGTTGGGAGCGATTATCTGAGGATTTTGGCGATCCACATCCGGCGCTGGATTGGACGGATGCCCGCAGGGTCCTGTTGAACGTGAAGCCATTCCCTACTTATCTCGGCTACTCAAGCCGGCTGCTCGCGGAGTCATGGGAATCGAACAACCTATACTGGGCGAAACTGGCGTATGAAAAGGGCTATTCGCCGGTGATGTTGAACCTTCTGGTTCCGGAACTGACCTACGCCATGGTCGAAAACATCTCCGCTACTTACCTGGATGATTGGCCGGCTTTGCTCCGCTCGTTGCGGAAAACGGGGAAAGAGTTCCAGGAAGGGAAATTGTTTTCCCTCCTGCCCAAACCCGGGAGTTCTTCAGGATACTGACGGTTGTTGTGCGCGGGTGCTCATGGCGCCGCCGTCGGCTGGTATTAATAGAGGAATGGGATATGCAGGGAAGGTGGCTTATGCGGGAACGGCACTGTCTGCTTGTAATGCTTTTCTTCGGCATGTCTGTGGGTGGGGCGGTTCTAGTCTTTGCCCAGAACAATGAACCGAACATGCCGGTTGTTCACGTCAACGTCAACATGGTGCAATTGGACGTGGCCGTAACGAACCGGAAAGGCAAATATGTAACAGGCCTTGCGCCGAATAATTTTGCGATTTATGAGGATGGAATTCGCGAAAAGATTGCAGCATTCGGCTCAGCGAATGGTACGTCGCGGAGTGTAAGGTATACAGGACGGGGCGGAAAAGTGGCGAAAGCGGGGAAGTTTTCATTTCAGACTTCGCCAGAGGCCGGAGGGATCGCTTATTCAACACCCGGCGCCAGCGTTTTTATCCTGTTTGACACCAGCAACTATATGTTTCACGGCTTTGCCCTTGCCCGGGACTCGATTGCGCAATTTGTTCGTTCTTTGAACCGCTCGGACCGGGTGGCCTTTTTTTCGTACAGCCGTGATTTTTTCCGGGCATGCCCGTTGAGTGGTGGACACATGCCGGTCCTCCGAGCCGTCCAAGCAACTGTCGCCGGAGATGACGCGGCTCTTTATGACGCACTCCTGTGGACCCTGAAGGACGCCGCCAACTATTCTGGACGGAGAGTGATTGTGGTCTTCTCAAACGGCCCCGATGATGCCAGCATGGTGTCACCCGAAGATGTTCGTGAGCTTGCACAGTCTGAAGGAATCCCGATTTACATGATCAGCACCCGGGAGGCAGAGCTCGACCCGTTGTCGTCGGCAGTCTTTAAGCGTATGGCTGCCAGTACAGGTGGCAGAGCCTACTTTGCGGCGCACTGGCAGGATCAGGAAAAAGCGTTTGCATCGATCCGGGCTGACTTGGCTCATCTTTACACGATCAGCTACTACCCGGCCCCCAATCCGAACCACGGATGGCGCAAGATCACGGTCAAGCTGGTTGGGAAGCACCTGAAAAAAGACCACGTCCGGACCCGGACCGGCTACCGCCCCATGGCGCTTCCCAGTGCGGTCGCGGCATTTCCAATACCGACAAATCCGGCTCTGGTTCGCAGCGCCTCACGTACTAAATGACTTTGCTGATCATCGATATCTTCCAGCCGGCAAGCACCGCCCGAACTGACGGGTAGCGCGAATCTGACGTGAGGCAATCCCCGCGGGTACCTCGCTTGCACGCCTTGCAGGGATTGGTCTTTGCTCCAGGACCGCCCTTCCCGCCGGCCGGCTGGCCATCTGCTGCCCGCCTTGATTGACCCCCTCTGCGGCTTCAGCTAGAATCGTAACCATTGGGACCGGCTGGTGTGACCTCCGAGGCGGCTTTGAGAAAGGGTATCCTCAACCTCCGATTCCGCACACGTCTGGTGCTTGTGATGTTTCTCATCACGGCCTGCACCAGCGCCATTCTTATGTTTGCGTATATTCAGCACAGTCGCCGCATCAAAGCGTATGTGGCGGGCCAGACGTCCGACCTTCTGGAAATCATCCAGCTGACCCAGGCCAGCATCTCTCCCAAAGTCGACCGCCGCCAGGCGCTGCGCGAGTACCTTAGCGCGCTGAAAGGTGCGGGCCTTTCTTCGATCAACGTCCTGTCGCCCACGGGCGAAGTCGTGGCCAGCACCAATCCTCACCAGATTGGAAGGAAAGTCAAGCTGAGAAGGCGGCGCAGCAGCAGGAAGGAAGGCCCGATCCAGATTACGGCGCAGTTGCGCGAAATCGAAACGGAAGCACAGGCCGGACAGCAGCACTACGACATAAGATTCCCGATCATTCAGGGCGAGAAGGTGATCGGCTACGTGCTGGTGGGCGGGGAAATGGATGAGGTCGGCTCGATGTTGAACCACGTCTATTTCCTTTGGCTTGGCTGGATTATTTTCACGATGCTTGCAGGCATATTCGCCATCGTTTACCTGACTTTCCGCTTTACCAAGCCGATCGATCTGCTTGTGGAAGGCGCCAATCAAGTGGCGCAGGGAAATCTCTACGTTTCTCTTCCGGATGGCGGCACGGACGAAATGGGGCTCCTGGCCCGAACCTTCAATCAAATGGCGGAACGTCTTCGCGACACACGCGAACTCCAGAAGCGGCTGAATGAGGTGGAGAAATCGTCGCTGCTTGGCCATTTTGCGGCCACGGTCGCCCATGAGGTTCGAAACTCGCTGAACTTCTTGAACCTGAGCATCGATCAGATTCGGGCCAAACGCTGGCTGGCAGAAGAAACACCAGGCCGGGAGTTGCGCAGCAGCCTTGCCAAAATGAAAGAGGAAATCACTCGGCTCAACCGGCTGGTCAACGATTTCCTTGCGGTGGGAAGACAAACCCCTCCGAAGATCGCGCCGTGCGATCTGAAAGCAACCGTTCAAGAGGCGGTCGGCCTGGTGGAGAGACAAGCGAAGGCTCAGGATGTGAGTATATTCTGCAACGTCCCACCGGATTTGCCCGTGATTCAGGCAGATGGGGAACAACTCAAAGCGTGCTTTCTCAATATCCTGACCAATTCCGTGCAGGCCATGCCGCACGGCGGCTCGATTCACATTGAAGCAAGACAACTGCCTGCCAGCAACCGTGGAGCAAGGTTGCAGCTCCGATTCCGCGACACCGGACCCGGCATCCCACGAGAAGATCGGGAGAAGGTCTTCACACCCTACTTTTCCACCAAGGCCACCGGCTTCGGCCTGGGCCTGGCCATCTCCCGGAAGGTCATCGAAGATCACGGGGGCCGCATTTATGTTGGACACAACAGCGTTCCCGGCACTGAAATGGTTGTGGAGTTGCTGCTCGCCGGGCCAGCCATTGCTCCTGCCCCGGCGCTCGCCGGTTCGACGGTTGAGTAAGGACTTTCGCTTATGCCTGCAGGTTCCATTCTGGTTGTCGATGATGAGCAGAGGCAGCGAGAGATTTATCGTGACATCCTTCGCGACGAGGGATACGACGCAGTCACCGCCTCCAGCGGAGAGACGGCCCTGAGGCTTGTGGCCCAGAAGAGGTTCGACCTGGTCCTGACTGACCTGAACCTGACCGGCATGAACGGCATTCAATTGCTCACTGAGATCCTGCAGACGGACCCCACCGTCGCTATCGTCCTCATTACCGGCTATCCTTCCATCGAATCGGCCATCGACGCCACCCGGCGGGGAGTCTACCAATATCTGGAAAAGCCGGTGGACCGGTCGAAGCTGCTGGAGGTGGTAAACGACGCCTTCGAACGTCTGGCGTCGCTCAAACGCATCATCATCGGAAATTCTCCCGCCATCAGGGAAATGGTTCGGATGATCCTGAAAGTTGCGCCAACTGCGCACACCGTGTTGGTTCTCGGCGAGAGCGGCACGGGAAAGGAGTTGGTGGCGCGTGAGATTCACAGGCACAGTCCCCGACGCCACCAGCCTTTCCTGGCAGTCAACTGCGCTTCACTCACAGAGACCCTGCTGGAGAGTGAACTGTTTGGCCATGAGAAAGGCGCCTTCACGGACGCTTATCAGCAAAAGAAGGGACTGTTTGAACGGGCCGACCATTCCACTCTTTTCCTTGACGAGATCGGTGACACCAGTCTGGGCTTGCAGGCCAAGATCCTGCGAGCGCTTCAGGAGCGGGAAGTCCTCAGGGTGGGCGGGACCGAACCCATCAAGGTGGATGTGCGCATTATTGCGGCAACCAACCGGAACCTGGAGCAGTTGATGCAGGAAGGGAAATTTCGGGAGGACCTTTATTACCGCCTCAAGGTGATCCCCATTGTGTGTCCTCCCTTGCGAGAGCGGCGGGATGACATTGAAGAACTGGCGCTGCATTTTACGTGCAAGGCAGGATTGGCCGCCGGGCGGGAAGTTATTGGAATCTCCCCCCGGGCTCTCGACGCCTTGAAGGCATACCACTGGCCCGGAAACGTCCGGCAACTTGAATGGGCCATTGAACGGGCCGTTGTGCTGGGTGAAACCGCCCGCCTGGAACTTCAAGATCTGCCGCCGGAAATCCTTCAGCCGAGAGACGGACCCATCGCCACCGAACTCAAGGCGCCACATCCTGGAGAGCGGAGCCTTGCTCCTGTAATCCCGGAAACCTCGTGGGAGGAGCATGAGAAAGCGAAAATCATGGAGGCCCTTCAGAGAACAAATGGGAACATCACCCGCGCTGCCCAGTTGCTGGGCATGACCTTCCGCACCCTTCAGTACCGCCTGGAGAAGTTCGGCATCAAGAAGCAATAGCACCCGTCCAAGCCGGCAAAACATCGATTTCCCTTTTTCCCGGGGCTGCCCGGGAAAGGGACTCGACCTGCATTTATTTTCACCACGCTGCGCCGACCAGATTCTTCCCTCAACTCTGCACTCTGTTTTGCCGAAGTTTAAGTGTGACTAATGAGGGTCGCTGAATCAGAGCGGACCGGCATGCAGCGTAAGACAAGGGCCGGTCCTGATGGAGAATTCAAGTGCGCATTCTTGTCGCTGAAGACGATCGGCCCGTCGCCAGTTTTCTCAAGAAGGGTCTGGAGGCAGAACACTATGCCGTGGACATCGTTCCCGACGGACAGGAAGCCCTTTACATGGCCGAAGAATATGACTATGACCTTCTGCTCCTGGATCTGATCCTGCCCAAGTTGGATGGACTACAGGTGCTTCGCCAGATTCGCACTCGAAAAAAGCACCTGCCGGTGCTGGTCCTGACAGCGCGGACGCGGGTGGAGGACCGGGTGAGGGGTCTGGATCTGGGAGCGGATGACTACATGACCAAACCATTCGCCTTTCGTGAACTCATAGCCCGGGTGCGAGCACTCTTGAGGCGGGGGAGTGCTACCACAGATTTTACTCTCGAGGTGGAAGATCTTGTGATGAACCTGGTGCAGAGGGTCGTGCGGCGGGGCGAAAGAAAAATCGAGCTGACTCCGAAAGAATTTGCACTGCTCGAATACCTGATGCGCAACGCGGGCCGGGCCGTTTCCCGTCCCATGATCATCGAGCATGTATGGAATTTCTCCTTCGATACCATGACGAACGTCGTGGACGTTTACGTCAATTACTTGCGGAAGAAAGTAGACGAGGGCATGGAACAGAAACTGATTCATACCGTGCGGGGCGTCGGTTATCGAGTTGGAAGTCCGCAATAGAGATGGGAGAGTTCTTATCACTGCCGGAGGGAACCTATGACAAATCTCAGAGGCGTGCTTGAGGCTGAAGGCACCGAAAAGGCCCGGGAAGATTTCCTGGAGGTCCTCAGAAAACTGGCTCATAAGTTGAGCCAGCCATTGACGTCCTTGTGCGGAACTGTTGAAGTTGCCCTGATGGGTGAGTTGAATCAAGCGGAGTGCCGCCAGGCTCTTGAGTTGGTTCTCCATGAATCCCGCCGTATGGCAGACGCCTTGGAAACCCTTCGAGATCTGGTTGAGCATGAGGGTTCCAGCGAAGTCATCCAGCTTGTTTCCTGGACTCAACAAGTCGAGAAGTCATTGTGGGAAGCGGCCTCCGCCCCCGAAAATCACCATGCGCAGCTTATCAGTAACCTGAGCGACGGAGTCTGGGTGGAAGCCAACCCAGAGCAGCTTGGCACCGCTACCCGCAAGCTCATCGGCCGGGCAATCGAGGAAGGAAGTGGGAAGCACGTGGTTCGAGTCGAGCTTTCGGTCTGCGGCGAAACGGCTCGCCTTTCAGCTTGCGCCATCGAGCGCCTGGGTGGCACGTTGAAAATCAAAGATCTGCCCCAGAATTGCCACTGTTACCAGCTTAGCCACCCCGTGGCAAAGGTGGCGCGCCAGTCCTGATGTCCTCATCATCATAGAAACCTCAGGCGGTTCACTCGACTCGAGCAGAATGCCTTATTTTACGCTACCGACGGCCGGACAAACTCTTGGGCGGTCGTCGTCATCAATATATCTGCGGTCTGAATCATAGAGGGCAGTCCGCGCCTTTTTTCCTTATGCTTTTGATAACCACCCTTTGCGATACGCAATATTCAGAGCTATTTTGTATGACATTCAGGAAAGCCAATGCGTTGTTTCCTGGAATGGGAAAAGAAAGGGGTTCAGAATGTTTCCATGGTCAGCTGCGCAACAATCAAACCGGACCTCCGGAGCGGGATCCGGCAGCCTTCTTGCGGTTGCTATCAGATCCATCCTTCTTGCTTCTCTCTGTCTGGCGAATCTGACTGTTGCCCTTGCCCTGACTGTCTCATCGGCTAAAACCGGAATTTCGGCGAGCCTGGAGGAGAAAACAGGCGAGTATAAGATTGCTGCGCGGGATCCGGCATGGAGCTTTGCCGGCAACCTCGGAACTGCCGCCCGAAGCGTCCGGACCATCAGAGGCAATGATCGCATTGGCCCGTATCAGGAAATTGCCTTCAGCTGGCACAGTGGAGCGCTTCCGCTGCGTGGCGCAATCCGGCTCTACCAGAATCGCCGCCTTATTCTTTTCCAGTACACTTACCTGAAGCCGGCCAGCCCGCCGTCGGTTGCCTTTCCGAGTTTTACGACAATCCCGGCGCATCTCGATCATTTCAGCTATCGCAATGCCGCCTTCGCACCTCCGCAGTTTGAGCTTGGCCAGTATGGCACTCCCTGGCTCTTTTTCGACAACAAGGCGAACGCGATGGTCATTTCGCCTGCGTCGCACTTTATCATTGCCGCCATGCAGGGAGACGGCGACCATCTGATCGCCAGCGGCCTGGACAAGGAACTGAGCAGTGTCCCGCCGGGTTTCACCCAGAGAACCCTGATGGCCATTGCACCGGGCATTCGTCACACATGGCAAATTTGGGGAACTGGACTTCTGGGCGTGGAAGGAAAGCTCCGGCCAGGCAACGAAAGCGACGTTACGTTGAAATACTATGGCTACTGGACCGACCACGGCGCGATCTATTACTACAAATACGACAATAGCCTGGGATACGCCGGGACCCTGAAGGCTGTGATTGCGCAATACCGGAAGGAGAAAATTCCCGTCCATTATCTCCAGCTCGATAGCTGGTGGTACAACAAATCTTTCAAGGGCATGAGCCCGGACAACCCTGCGGGGCGATGGAATGCCGGCGGCGGTGAAATGTTATATCGTGCATCCCCCACGCTTTTCCCGCAGGGGCTCAAGGCGTTCCAGAAATCCGTTGGCCTCCCGCTCATGACGCACGGCCGATGGATCAGCGAGCGCAGTCCGTATCGCCAGCACTATCGGATTTCCGGCGTTGCGGCAATTGGCCTGAAGTGGTGGAACCACATCGCCGCTTACCTGGAATCGAACGGCGTGGTGACCTATGAGCAGGACTGGCAGAGCGTCATTGATAAGCGATCGCCGGCTTTCAGCAGCACGGTCGGAACCGGGGACAAATTCTACAACGATATGGCAACTGCCTGCCGGACTCACGGCTTGACCATGCAGTATTGCATGGCGCTGCCCTGCGACTTCCTACAGGGCAGCCGTTACGGCAACCTTACTTCCATCCGCGTCAGCGGTGACCGCTTTCTGCGGAAGCGGTGGCGGAATTTCCTATACACCTCGCAACTTGCTTACGCCATAGGCACATGGCCCTGGACGGATGTCTTCTTCAGCAACGAGACGGACAATCTCCTTCTAAGCGATCTCTCCGCGGGTCCAGTGGGTACCGGCGATGCTCTGGGGGCAGAAGACAGACAGAACATCTTCAAGGTGGTGCGTGCGGATGGGGTGATTGTTAAGCCGGATGTCCCGATCATGCCTCTCGACCGGATGTACATCGACGATGCCGCCGGCGACACGTCACCCTTTATCGCCGATACCTGGACGGACGACGGCCCGGTCCGCACGGCCTACGTGTTCGCTTATAGCGGTTCGGGCGACGTCAGGCAGGACGTGCGTTTCAGTCCTCGCGAAGTGGGCATTCAGGGCGCTGCGTACGTTTTTGATTACTTTGGCCACAAAGTACAGCGAGTAGCCAGTGACAGGACTTTCTCGACTCAGCTTGGCGCCAAAGGTACCGGTTACTACATCGTCGCTCCCGTGGGCAGGAGCGGGATCGCCCTCTTCGGTGACAGTGGCAAATTCGTTTCCATGGGAAAGGAGCGGATCGCGTCGCTTGTTGAAGGCGGCAGCTCGATTGCCGCGCAGGTCCTGTTTGCACCGCGTGGGGGGCCGGTGACGTTGATCGGTGATGCTCCCTCGAAGCCGGTTGTCACAGTCAGTGGTGGCCACGCCGGACCTGTCAACTTTAGGGAAAGCACAGGCTTTTTTTCGGTTCAAGTGTCGCCCCAGACGAGCACTCCTCCCGTCACTGTTCATGGGAGTGTTGTCCGCCGCGTAACGGTAACCCTCGTACGGCATTAACCTGCCCGGCGCCCTGGGAATCGTTGGTCACTGCCGTCAGTGTTTGAATATCCTGAGAAACTCCTTCCTGAAGTTGGAAGATGCTTATGAAGCCGGCGGCGTGTCGCTCCTTGTGGGATGCTTGCCCTTCACGACATCTTTTAGGACCCGGCAATTCGTAGCATGCCGCGGATGCCTGCCTGCATTCCGCGCCTTGCGCAGCCTGCCACCTGATGGTCCGGGCTGCCCCAAGCTTCGGTCAGAGTCGTTCAGGCGATTTTGCTCATTCAGGCCCTCCCTTCGGAATGCCAAGCCGGCATTCGTCTCGGGCTCCAGGAGTTCCACGACATCGGGGATCTCTGTCAGCTGCTCGCAAGGAAAGAGAATTCTAATCTCAATCTAATAACCCTTTAATGCCGGGAAGGTAAAAACGAGCTCAGGGACGGACGATCTGTCTCTTTCTGGATACAGGTCTATATCCAGTTTTCCTGAAGATAAGGAAAGGAGCGTCGCGTGGGTGTGCTTCCCACTTCGGCCCGAATGCAACCACGAGGTTTCGAATTAAGTGAACGTAATCAGATGGTAATGGAACAGCTTCCGCAGGTGCGTTACATCGCTCAAAGGATACATTCCCGCCTGCCTCACCACGTCCCTTTGGAAGACCTTGTTAATACAGGCGTCCTGGGTTTGATCGAGGCCCTTGCCAAGTTTGATCCCAAAAGGAATGTGCAATTGCAATCATACGCACGGTACCGCATCCAGGGAGCAATTCTGGACAGCCTCCGCGAGCAGGACTGGAGCCCGCGGCTGCTGCGGCAGAAAGAACGGCAGCTTGAAATGGTGCGCGAGGAACTGCAGGTTCGGCTGGGCCGCGTGCCTTCACAGGCCGAACTCGCAAGGGGCCTTGGGGTTTCCGACCGCCAGCTCCAGCTGCTGCTTCGTGACTTGCAAGGTCTGGAGGTCACCAGCCTTCAGGAGCCTCTGTTCACTGAAGGACATACACTGGATCAAAGGATGGCTGACACAGCCGAAGAGAATCCTTTCAGCGTGTGTCAGCGCGCGGAAATGAGCGGCCTGCTGGAACTGGCGATGTCCAAGCTGCCTCCCCGCAAGTGGCAGGTCCTGGACTTGTACTACTTCAAAGGCTTGACCATGAAGGAAACAGGGATGCGAATGGGGGTGTGCGAATCCAGAGTTTCACAGATTCATTCCTCTGCGATTGCATCGCTCAAGGTGCGGATGAAAGAGGTCTTGATCTCGCGACAGAAGAGCGAATCGCTCAAGCATCGATCAGGCCCGAAGGCAGCCTTGTCACCAGCGGATGTCCCACCGGAGCGAAGATGCACGGTGCGTCTGCAGGAACCGTTCCGTTTGCCTTCCGCCGCTTTGGGCCGGACCTCGCGGCGATATTCATCCGGAAGTCGAAGTGGGAAATGCGCCCACCCTGTATCCACCTGCGCAAAGCAGAAGAAACCACTCGGCTGCCCTGAAAGCCTTACGAGCGGAGCGGGCGCTAAGTCGCTTCAATAAACAGACTTCCCGGCGCCTGATTCGGTTGTCAAAGGATACCCGCAGGCCGCCATTGCGGCTCACCACTGCCCTGGAAAACCGCAATGGGCTGCATGCCGGATCAGCTCAAGCTCTTGCGAAGCTGCTGATAGCTTCGGCTTCGTCATTACGGACGTCAAAAACGGTATAAAGCTTGGTAATCTGCAAAAGGTCATGCACTTTCTTGGTCAGGTTGAGCAGTTTCAACTGTCCCCCCTGACTGGAAACCGCTGTATAAGCGCTGACTAACTCTCCTATTCCGGAACTATCAATGTAAGTAACTTCGGCAAGATTCAAGAGAAGGCTCTTGTGGCCTTTCCCCAGCTGCTCACGGATGACGTCACGCAACTGCTTGCACGCCTCGCCGAGTGTGATCCTCCCGCTTACGTCTACGACGGTTACGGAATCAACCTGACGCACTGTCGCCTTCATGCTCACAGCCTGTTCCTCCTTAGTTTGACTGAATTCTCGAAGCCAGATGCTTTACCATGATAACTTCCGTTCCTCTGCCTGGAAAGTTCTCGACCCTGAATTCGTCCATAAACTTGCGGACCAGGAGAATTCCCCGTCCGGAAATATTCAGGAGATTTTCCTTGGCGAGGGGGTCAGGCAGCGCACCGGGATCGAATCCCTTCCCTTCATCACGAACGTGAATTTCCAGACTATTCTCAGAAATCAGAAACTTGACGTGTACCTTCTTACGGGGGTCATGCTGATTACCGTGGTGAATGGCATTGATCACCGCTTCGTGCACAGCCATCTCGATTTGGAATCCGGCTTCCTCGTCAAAGCCTGCCCTGGCAGAAACGCTGCGGGCAGTCTCCTCGGCAACTTCAACATTCTTCAGATTGCTCTCGAGGATAACCTCGATCATGCTCGTGTCAGGCTTCATTCCCGAATAACAAACGACCCCCGCGATGAAGCTACAATACAGACAGTCGAAAGTCAACGATGATGGATGTTTCAAAGTTCGCCGCTGAGCGAAGCCGGCGAACCACGCTGGCCTTCTCCGAATTATCTCACGGAGCGTTTCAGCTTGGGAGTATAATCCTCGCCGAACGGAAGGCATAGTGGCTGGGGAAAACGAGGACGATTGCGGCAGGAGGATGTGGGAACGGAATGACCCGACTTTCAAAATTCTTCATTTTGACCCTCGTCTGTGCGGCGGCAATGCTGGGAGGTTCGAAACTTTTGGTGCATGCGCGCCCCCAGCGCATCCCGAGGCGAGGGCATCGGCCAATCAGGCCGCTTCGCAATTCCAGGCCGACCGTGGCTTCCCCTCAGGTTTTCCGTCCTTCTGCGCAACCCTGGTCGGCTCGCCTTTCGAGAGACCGCCGCACCATTGCCCTGACATACGATGGCGCCCTGTGGATCACAGGGCTGCGTGTCGAGATCGTGGCGGGCAATCCGAGGCTCAGTTCGACCGCACCGGGGGTAAGCCTGGTTCCGGAACCATCCGCGCACGCAGGCCAGTGGGTTTTTAAGGTTCATGGGCCGGTCCCTTATGAAATTGACTTGAGCGGCAACGGGACTTCGATGGACGTCTCCCTTCCAGGCTTTCCTTCCGGAGGCGAGGCGCAAGCGGCAATTGTCGCCGATATTGATGGGGGCCGTGACCCCATCCAGGCCCGCCTCCACGATCCGAGTGATGGCATCATGCAAATGGAAAGCGGCGGCGCCGTCAGTACGCTCAACCACAGCGTATATGACCGTTTCCGGGATCAGGCCATCACCGTGCTCGCCCGCCGGACCAGCTTCAGACCGTTGGCGCATGGGTTCCAGGCCACCGCTTCCGACCCCCTCGCAAGCGCCCCCCGCTGCCGGTTTCAGGTGACCAGCCATGTCTACAAGAGGAGGCTGCCTTTCTTTGCGCCTCTCGACAAAACCAAGTGGCCGGAAGTGCCGGTCGGCTGGATTTCCTGGTACGACTACTTTTCCCACGTTACGGAAAAGGATGTTTTGCAGAACGCGCAGGCCGTCGCCGCTTACTATAAGCCCTTCGGGCTTAAGTATTGCCTGGTTGACGCAGGCTGGCAGGCGGCAGGCGACGGTGAAAACGGCTCGCCGATCGGAGGCGACTGGAACGTCTGGAACAAGAAGTTTCCGCATGGAATGAAGTGGCTGGCTGATCAGATCCATGACCGCGGGTTATACGCCGGACTTTGGCTTTCGGTTTTTGGGAATGCCGACAAGCAGTTTTACGACATCCATCCCAACTGGTTCCTGCACAATGCCAACGGCAGTGGAAAGCTCGGAACGTGGTTCGGCACGTACGTGGCTGACTTTTCAAATCCCTCCTTGCAAAAGTACCTCTATGACACCTACCACGACCATGCGCTGAAATGGGGATACGACTACTTCAAGCTGGATGGAGAAAATGCCACGCGAGACATTTGGGCGGAAAACCGGGTTCGCGCTTACAACCCCACTCTGGACGCGAATACGGCATTCCGGCAGACGCTCAGCCTGATTCGGCAAGCCTTAGACGTGAAACCGGACGTATTTCTCTCCGCCTGCGGCCCAGTTTATCCCACCGAAGCCATGGGCATCGCACAGGCGGGCCGGTTGTCGGGTGACGTGGTGGGCGACGGCGAGCCCCCGTCATTTCGGGGGGTGCGCGAAGCGCTTGCCGGCATACGGCGTGGCTATTACACGCATAACATAGCCTGGTATGGCGATCCCGACGCGCTGGTTGTTCGCCCTCCCCTTACTATCCAGGAAGCGCGAACCTGGACGTCCATCCTGGGGCTTACAGGCCAATTGCTGATGCTGGGCGACGACGAAACGAAGTTGTCGCCAGCGCGCCGTGACATGGTTCGTAAGATCATGCCCGTTGCCGACATCACGCCCATGGATCTCTATCCCTTCAAGACTGACCGGTCTATCTGGGTCCTGCACATTCGGCGGCCTTTTGGTTCCTGGGCGGTGGTTGGCCTTTTCAATTGGGGCGAAGGACCGGATGAGATGCCGCCGGGCATGCAGCCTGACGCGTCAAGAATCCTGAACCGGGATGACACGCTTCTGAAAACGAGCCGCGAATACGGAGAGCAACTGGCCATTTCCTCCAAGCTCAGCAATGCAGCCAGGCAGAACCAGCGACTTGCTACTTCGCCATCAAAGCCTCCCGGCCTGCAGTTGCTGCCCGTGCCGTCGTTTCTGAATCCTCCGGCGCCGCGAAAGATTGTGCTCAACTTTGCCAGGGCGGGGCTTGAACCCGGACGCGATTACCTGCTGTTTGATTTCTGGAAACAGAAATTTCTGGGCAAGGTGAGGGGAGAATATTCAGTGGAACTTCCGCCGCATGCCTGCCAGGTGATTTCCGTACGGCCTGACGAGGGCCATCCCCAGTTGATCGGGACGGACCGGCACATCACCATGGGTGGCGTGGAGATCGCGGGCGAAACCTGGGATGCCGCAAGAAGGCAGCTCGGAATCAAGGTTTTGCTGGTGCAGAACTATCCCACCACACTGACGGTTTATACTGCGGGGTCGAACCTTGGATTGCCGCGCGCCAGGGAAGCGCGCATTACAGCGCTGGCCCGCCAAAAGGACGTTGTCCGGGTTACGCTTCTGCGTGCCAATACCGGAGAAGCAGAACTCACCTTGCCTTTCTATTGATTGATCCAGCCCCCTTATTGTTTGTGGATATCAGGTGACGCCATGGTGGGTGGCAGTGTGCCGCTGGGATATGTCCGGTGGCGTCGTCTGTGCGGTCACGGGACTTGAACAAGCGGAAAAGCCTGAGAAACTCTCGTTGCAGCATTCTCTAAATTGTTTCGCGCTTGCGGCAGGAATAGAATAAAGATGACGGGATCATGTGCGGCCTCATCATAACCAATAGAGGGAGATATTGAAACCCAGTCCCTCTTTTTAACGAGAAGGTGCGAATTACCAGGCGGAATGTTTTGCGGGTGGTCCGTGGCTGTGAGACTCAGAGGCTATCAAGTGAGGGAGGAGCACCATGTTCGGACGAAGCGTCACGTTGTTTAAGCTGTTTGGCTTTGCGGTCCGCGTGGATGCAAGTTGGCTGATCATCGCTGTGCTGATCACGTGGTCCCTGGCAGTTGGGGTTTTCCCGCATCTCTATCACGGTCTTTCCCAAGCTGAATACTGGCTGATGGGAGTTTCGGGCGCTATCCTGCTTTTCCTTTCGATCATTGTCCATGAACTGGCCCATTCCCTGGTGGCGCGAAAGAACGGCCTGCCAATGAAAGGCATTACCCTTTTCATTTTTGGCGGGGTCGCAGAAATGGACCAGGAGCCTCCCAGCGCGAAGACGGAATTCCAGATGGCCATCGCAGGTCCGGTGACGAGCGTCATCATCGGCGGCATCTTTTACGTTGTTGCCGCCGCTATGCAGGGCAAATGGCCTGTGGTGGCCGTGGGCGTGTGCGCCTACCTGGGGTGGATTAACTGGATCCTGGCAGCATTCAATATGGTTCCCGCGTTTCCCCTGGATGGCGGGCGAGTGCTGCGGTCGGCGCTGTGGTACTGGAAGGGCAACATCTGGCAGGCCACTCGGATTGCCTCCACGATCGGCTCCGGGTTTGGATTCTTGTTGATGGCTTTGGGAGTGTACGAACTGCTGGCGGGCAACTTCGTGGAGGCAGTGTGGTGGTTCCTGATTGGAATGTTTCTGCGGGGCGCCGCCCAGGGCTCATATCAGCAGCTTCTGGTTCAACGAATGCTTCAGGGCGAGCCGGTCCGGCGCTTTATGAATTCCAACCCCGTTACCGTGTCCCCTGCAATCTCGCTCGAAGACCTGATCGAAAACTACATCTACCGGTACCACTACAAGATGTTTCCCGTAGTCAATGATTCGCATGAGCTGCTGGGTTGCATCACGACAAAAGAGGTCAGGGAGGTCCCGCGCAG
Organism: Terriglobia bacterium; assembly: GCA_046705285.1. Classification (GTDB taxonomy): domain Bacteria; phylum Acidobacteriota; class Terriglobia; order UBA7540; family UBA7540; genus SCRD01. Next base: position 23,249 of record JBJKQK010000211.1, on the reverse strand, counting down.
CGAGTGGGCGCAGCGCAGCGTGCAAGCTGCGATGCGGCCTTACTGTCGTGACGATACGGTGACTCCTGATACCGACTCCGTCAAGGCTCTTGCCATGATGCGGAAATCTCAGAACAGCCGCCTGATGGTGGTTGAGGACGGCCGCCTGGTGGCTGTTCTTACGCTGAAGGATCTGCTGAACTTTCTTTCCACGAAGGTTGAAATGGAATCTGGCTCTTCTGATCATCTTCACTCGGTTTTTCGTCCTTAGCGGGTTGTCCCGGGATTCTGGTCTCATCGCACACGTGGGGCGGCGTGCATTCACTTTTCATCTGCGCGAATTCCTGCGCAATCCAAGAGGTTGATGCCCGGCCCCGGCTCCAGTTGGGCCGCGTGCAATCAGTGTGGCCAGGGAACAAGATTATTTTCCATGACCTAAAGCTGCTTTATAGTAAACAGCATTCTGAATCCTGAGAGGAGAATCAATGCGCCTGCTGACAACTCTAATCGCCCTATTATTCCTTCAATTTTTGGCCTTGCCCGCAAATCTGCATGCACAACTGGTGCAGCAATTCAATCCCCCCAAGGCAGGATGCTGCCTTCTTTTCACCGCTCAGCGGCTTGCCGGTGAACTCGAGGACTGGAACCAGCTTGGCCGCTACCACAAGGACGATCTGCGGCTGGAAGCGGAGCCGCGCGTGCCCGGACGCGTCGTCTTTCTTGGAGATTCCATCACCGATATCTGGAACTTGAAGAAATTTTTCCCTGGCAAGCCTTACGTCAATCGTGGCATCAGCGGCCAGACAACTTCGCAGATGCTTGTCCGGATGTTTCCCGATGTGATCGATCTTCAGCCGGCGGCAGTCATTGTCCTTGCAGGAACGAATGACATCGCCCGCAACACCGGACCTGAGACCGCGAAGATGGTTGAGGAAAACTTGGAGGCGATCACCGAGTTGGCGCAGGTGCACCACATCAAAGTGATTCTCTGTTCACTTACGCCGGTCAGCGATTACACCGAACACCCGCAAACCCAAAACCGTCCTCCTGCGCAGATCCTTCAATTGAATGCATGGATCAAGGCCTATGCGGCCAGAGCTCATGCGACCTTTGCTGATTATTACTCGGCCCTGGTGGACAGCAAGGGCATGCTCAAGAACGGCTATTCGAATGACGGCCTTCATCCCAATGACCGCGGGTTTGCACTGCTGGCTCCCGTCGCCGAAGCAGCCATTGAGAAGGCATTGAAGGAGAAGCCGCTTCGTGAGATGCCCTGAGTTCGCCTGGATGGGGCATGGAGACGGAACGGGACGGTGAAAAGTGTCAAAGCAGCCAGAAGAGCGGAACCAAGCCCAGGGCCCCCAGGCCGGCGAGAAGCCACAGGCTCTCCGTCCCGGTTTGCCGACCAGAGAAGAAGCGCGCGTAAACGCCTTTGACAAGGTTGTTGCTGGCTGCGGCAATCAGAACGGCCGCGGAGGCCACCTGCAAGGGGGTGAGCGTTCCTGCCGCCTGAGTCATGCTCATGATGAAAGGGTCTACATCCGTCACGCCCGTAATGGTCGCCAGGCCGTATACTCCACCTTGCCCCAGGTATTGCACTGCCAGGCGCGTCGCCACGAGCATGATCAGGAAAATGAGGGCAAAGAGAAAAGCGGCTCCCAGTTCCAAAGGATTCTTCGGCTCGAATTCCCTCCGAATTTGATCGCTGCTTTTATCCTGCCTGCGGGACCAGAGCCAGCCCACGCTGCTTCCAATCGCGGCGAGAGCAATGAATGACGGTGCCAGCATAACCATCATCTGGTGGTTGAAGAATCCGACGAGAACCGCCAGCCGCAGATACATGATGCCTGAGGCCATCAGAATGCCGCCAGAAAAAAGGTGGCGATGCTCCGCGGATGCAGACCGCTTGGCCAGAACCACTGTAGTGACTGTGGATGAATAGGCTCCTCCCAGAATTGCGGCCAGAATCACGCCGCCATGGCCCTTGGTCAGCCTCTGAAGGACATAACTGCCGTACGAGACGGAGCTGACAGCCACCACCACAAGCCATGTCTTAAAGGGATTGATATGGAAAGGTCCGAAAGCCTTGTCGGGCAGGACCGGCAGAATAACTACGCTCAAAAGCAGGAATTTGGTGAAGGTGAGAATTTCTTCCGGCGAGATGCGTTTGGTGAGGCCGTCGAGGGCGCCTTTCAGTTCAAGCAGCAGCGCGCTGGCAACGGCCAGCGTGGTCGCAATCCAGAAATGGTCGTAGTAGACGAGAGCTCCAACCACGTAAGTGGCCAGGCCTGACATCTCCGTAGTGACGCCGGCGGTGGGGGTACTGGTCAGCTTGCGCCAATAGGAAAGCAGCAGAAAACCGGCGACCACGATAAAGCCCAGCGTGACCGGCAGCAATTGGCCCTGCGCCATCACAGCTAGCGAGTACCCGATCAGTCCGATCAGCGGAAACGTGCGTACTCCGCCAAAAGCGTAATGTTGGACCTCCTTCTTGTGTTCTTCCCGCTCGATTCCGATCAGGAAAGAGAGGAAGAGCACAAGCACAATCTTTACGCCGTCGGGTGGCAGCCATTGATACAGTTTGAGAAGCATTTTTCTGGCTTGCGCCAGGCTCCCAATCAGTCAGAACGATCCCTGCAATTCCTGGCTCTTAGCTGAAGCTAGTGAAAGTGTACACCCGGGAGGCAAGTCGGGGAAACTGACGGCTTCTGCAGGCGCGATGCAGGTGCGTCATTGAACTCGGACTTGAACAGTACGTCAACAGGTGCGAGAGCAGGGCAGTGCCTTTAATCGCCTGCGACCGCGTTGGGCTACCGAGCCGGATGGACCAATGAAACCTTTGGTCCGCTACCGGGCAATTTTCTGTGCTTCGGCTTGGTGGAATACATTCACTGGCCGGCTTTGTCGAGCATTTCATCCGGGACTCTCCATTCTGACCATTCGGCGAGCCCCATGCCTGAGGAGCTTCAGGCGGTCTGGCAGCCGTTTCACTAAGGGATCGCCGCAGGATTGCGAACACTGGCCCGCGTTAGATGAACGAGAGGAGTCCTGGTCAGCGCGGCCCTATTTTGTAAAGGCCCGCCCCATGCGGATTGATTTCGGCCGAAAACTGCCCGTTATAATTGCCCAGGTTCTCCGTTTTCCACAGGTCGCGAACTGCGGCCTTCCCGGCTATTCCCAGCTCGCGCCACGTCACTGTGATTTCTTCGGGCGATTTGCCGAGGTTGAAGAGGGCAACATATTTCGCCCTGGTGTGGGGAACGTCCGCGACCCAGGCGATCTCGTTGCCGCGCGTAAAGAGTAGATGATTGCCGGTGCTGTGCTGATCTACGGCCAGGACTTCTTGATTGGTCAGCAGCGACAGCGTGAACGGATCGAGAGTGGGCAGGTCGCCTCCCATCATCAGAGGGGAGCGGAAGATACACCACAGGGTCATCATCGTGATTTGCTCGTCGTGGGTCAGGCGGGTCAGGCGGGGGCCGTCTTTAAACCCCCGGAGTCGCAACAGTCCAAGCGGCAGCATATCGGCGTCCGGCCAATGATTCGGCCCAATGTAAGGCGCCCACAGACGGCAAAATCCGAACTGGTCACGTAGTTCCGGCCAGTTGTCCCACATGTCATCCGAGATGCGCCACATCTGTGAATAGTGCTCGACGTTGGCTGCCTCGCACAGCGGCGTCGGGCCGGGCGAAAGGCTCAGAACCATGGGCCGGCCGGAGCGGTCCATGGCACGGCGAAGCGCCTCGATTTCGGGAGCGTGGTAAACCTCCCCGAACGGGTCCTCAGCGCGGCTCATGTCGTCTGCTTTAATGAAGTCTACGCCCCAGCTCGCATAAAGCTTGGCAAGCGAGTCGTAGTAGGCCTGCCCGGCGGGCTTCGAAGCATCAACGCCGTACATCGCGTCAGACCATGAGCAGGTGTTCAGCAGGTTGGCGATGTCGCGGGCGTGCGCGTTGGTTCCAAGGATGGGGAGATTTTCTTCCACCGCGGCGCGGGGTATGCCGCGCATGATGTGAATGCCGAATTTCAAACCCAGGGAGTGCACATAGTCCGCGAGTGGCTTGAATCCCTCTCCGCCAGCCGCGGAAGGGAAGCGATTGGTGGCAGGCAGCAGCCTGCCGTATGCGTCCATGGCAGGAGTCCCTTTGACTTGACCGCTCGGATAGTACCAGTAATAGTCGATCACAATATACTTCCATCCGTAGATTGCGAGGTGATTGGCCATGTATCGGGCGTTAGCCCTGACTTGCTGTTCGTTAACGTCGCCGCCGTAACTGTCGTAGCTGTTCCAGCCCATGGGCGGAGTCGGTGCCAGGCCGGCTGAAGACGCCCTGCTCCTCTTGCTTGCTGATGCGGAGCTTATGCCCGTCAGAAGCAGCCCCGCGCTGATGGCCATAACCACCGCCGTTAGCAGGAAATAGCGAGATCGAATTGGTCGCATCGACTTACCTCCCATCACCCATCAGGCGGCCAATTAAACCATCTTCATGGTCACAAAGCAAGATGACCATTGCATCACTCACCCAAAATAACGAGAATAAAGGCCGAAGGTGCGGTCTTACACCGGCTTTGAGTTCGGCACATGGAAGCAGTGCCCGGTGTAACGGTCATACGGCGGCTCGCTCCCTTTGAATGGTACAAGTTCTCACTGGGTGCGCCGTGCTTGGCGTGACCCTTGGAGTTTGGCAATCCTGCGATGGAAGTCAGTGACAGTTATGTTCGAAAGACTTTTCTTTAAAGATGGGCGCCTCCGCCCTTTTTTCCGTCTTCTCATCTCTGTGGTGGGAATTCTGACGGTGGTCACCACCGTGAGCTTTGTTGCGATGGGCATGCCGGTCCCTTTTGGCCCGCTGTCGCGCGAGCTGTCACTCTTGTTCTGGTTTAACCTGCTCTTATTGCCCGTACTGCTGGGCTTGTACGCGATTCTCACCCGCCTGTTGGAGCGGCGGCCGCTAGGCTCGGTAGGGGTTGCATTTCACCCGCGGTGGAAAGCTGAACTGGCGATAGGGCTGATTGCCGGAGCCGTCATGATCCTGGCGGTCGCAGGCGCGGAAGCATTGCTGGGAGTGGCGAGGTTTTCTTTTACTTCATCATCCGCAGGCGGAGTTGTTCTTGCCGGCCTGCTGTTTTTCCTGCTGTTTACGGTGGCCGCTGCCGTCGAGGAGTTGATGTTCCGGGGTTACCCCTTTCAGCGCCTGGTCGATGCTGGCGGCCCGGTCTTTGCCGTGATCGTGCTGTCGGCCCTGTTCGGTCTTGCTCACCTGAGGAATCCTTTCCACACCTGGATCTCGACGCTGAACACTGCTGTGGTGGGAGTCCTTCTGGCCATCTGTTATCTGCGCACCCGTGCCCTCTGGCTGCCCTTCGGCATCCATTTCGCATGGAACTTTGTACAGGGTTTTGTCCTCGGACTTCCCGTCAGCGGACTCAACTTTCCGGAACCGATCCTGCAAGCAAAGGTGAACGGACCGCACTGGCTTACAGGTAGCGCTTATGGCCCCGAAGGTAGTATCCTAACGTTAGGGATAATCCTGGCGGGAACTGTGTACTTTTTCGCTTCCAGGCGCATCTTTTCTACCAGGGAGATGTGGGACTTAGCCTTGGGTCCCGGAGGCGAAAGTGAGAACGCGAAAGGGCTTTTTGACCGGGTTACCGACTCGGACGAAAAGCTCTAGCGACGACGCATCGGAAGCGCGGGGTGAGGCCATGAGTTACAACAAGTGCCTCTGGCGGCGTGCATGCGAATTTTTCTTGGGGAGTGCCGACCACAGATCCAACAAGCGAATCTCACGCGGCTCGAGTTCGGCCGGACTTTGCGTTGCACTGGTGATGGCTTCTGTGGTGCTGCTTGGCCCTTCTGTTGCCGTTGGGAAAGAACTGTCGAACAAAGAGCTGGGCCGGCTCCTCCTGATTCGGGGCCTGGATCGCGAGATTGCGGTGGCCAAAGTTGTTCTGCCGCGGGGGAAGAACGGGCTTGTTGTGAACGATAAAGGAGAGATTGACGAGGCGCAGGCCAAGGAGCAACTCCGCCAGTATGGCCCCGCAATCCAGCCGGGCTTGCCAGTCGAAATCACCAAGATCACGTTCAAGCCTCACCGGGTCATCTTTCAGATCAACAATGGGGGGAAAAGGCATAAGAAGTGGTACCAGCACATCGAGATCGGCATGGGTGGCATGATGACGCCGGTCGATCAGCAGGACAACCAGAACCCCATTGCCTTCGGATCTTCCGTCACCCTGACCTTTCCTCAAAAATCGCCAGATTTGAGCGTTGAGCATGCCAAGAAACTTCTGAGCTCGGTGCTGGATTTCCATCGCAAGCTGCCAACGAAACTCTATTCTCCGAACGTGCCTGAAAAATTCAAAAAGGCTATCAAGAACCATCAGGTTCTCGTTGGAATGAACCGCGACGAGGTCCTTTCCGCAAAGGGCGTGCCTTTCCGGAAAGTGGGTGAAACCAAGCCGAACGGCGAAGAGACGGAAGACTGGCTTTACGGCTTGCCGCCCCACGTGCTGTTTGTTACCTTCAGCGGTGACACCGTCATCAGAGTTCACCAGTATTAGATTCCTCAGTGAATAGATTGAGACCGGCTGCGTGCCCTTCCACGGCACAGGCTGTGGCCCCGTGTGGCGTGAAGCCCGCGGGAACGTAACTGTCGCGCAGCTCGCCTGGCATGGCGGAAAATCTTTCTGCGGTGTCGTACGAGGGCGCGCGAAAACCTCGGCGAAGTGCTATCGAGAGGCGTTTTGCTGTGCGGAATTATATGGCGCGATCAAGGCTCAAGGTTCATCTTACACAGCAGTTCGGCAAAGCGCGGATCGCTTCGGATTGGATCGAGAAACACATAGCTCTTGATGGGCATTATAAACTGGTCGCATTCTTCGACCGCCCGATTGAGCCAGTCAAAAGCGGTATCAATTTCCCTCAGCCCCAGATGGACGCAGGCAATGCTGAACGGTGGCACGTACCCTCGGCATTCCATGTCATGCAGGCGCCGGAGTACTTCGCGCGCTTCGGCGGCCCGGCCACTCGCCCCCAGCGCCAGCCCCAGCCAGCCCAGCATGAAAGCCGCGTCTCCGGAAAGTTCCACACCTTTCCGCATGGCGGCAATTGCTTCCTCAAACCTCCCCAGATAACGGCAACTTACGCCCAGAACGAAATGAGCCATGAAGGCACCCGGATCGAGATCGAGCTGCTTTCTGGCTTCCTCGATGCCACACTCAAAGCGCCGGCTCAGCACCAGCATGATGCCGCGCCACGCGCGCGTCAGCATGGAAAGGGGATCGAAATCGAGGGCGCGGTCAATTTCCGCCACTGCCTCATTCACGCGCCCGTGCGGCATCAAGCCGCTGATGGCGTATCGCAGCCTGACGACCGGCGAGGTTGGATCGAACTGCAGCGCCAGGGCCATTTCCCGGTTGACATCGCGCCAGTTGTACTCTGCAATCTTGTGGAACTGGCCCAGGAGCGCGTGGGTCTCAGCCCGCGTGTTGTCCAGCTCGATGGCTCGCACAGCGTGTAGAATGCCGGCGGAAAAGGCTTCCCGCGGCCGCATATAGCCGAGGTAGCCCAGGTACCAGTAGACCTCGGCTAGCGCGTCGTACGCCTGCGCGAACTCCGGCGCGCGTGCCACCGCCTTTTCCAGATGCTGTCTGGCGGCTGCAAAGGCTGCGGCAGTACCCTTGCCTATCAGGTTGCGGCCTCGGATGTACTGGTCAAGAGCGGTGAGATCCTCGACAGGTTTTGGGCGGGCTTGCGCGACACTGGCCAGCCCGGTGCGCATTCGATCTGCCACCGCCGGAATGTACGCGGCGATTGCCTGCGAGATGCAGCTCTGAACGTTGAACATCTCGCGCAGCGGGACGTCGTACTTTCTGGCGAACAGATGGGCCTGGTCACTGGTCTGAACAAGCTGCACGTTGATTCCGATGTGGCGGCCGTCGCGCCGGATGCCGCCTTCCACCAGGTAATCTGCGTTCAACTCGCGGCCGATGCGCGCCACATCCTTATGGCTTCCCTTGTAGTGCATGGACGTGGTGCGGGCAATCACCGCCAGTTGCTCCGGCGCCAGGCTGGCCAATGCGGTGATGATTTCTTCGGTCAACGCATCACCCATGTATTCCTGTGCCGGATCGCCGCTCAAGTTCACAAAGGGCAGCACCACCAGCCGCGCTCTGTTGGTTGCCGACTTCACCGTCTCCGCCGTTGGCTCATACACATCGGCGATAAAGCGATACCCGCGCCTGGGCAGCGTTTCGATGAAGCGCGGGTGATCTGCCGAGTCGTTCAGCGCCTCGCGCAACTGCGCTATTGCGGTGTTCAGGTTGTTCTCGACGTCGACAAAGACGTCGTCCCCCCAGAGCCGGCGTCGCAGATCCTCGCGCGTGATGACCTGTCCGGGGTGCTCGAGCAGCCAGGACAGGATTTGGAATGATTGATGACGGAGCCTGACTCTCGCTCCGCCTTTGCGGAGTTGGCCGGAGTTCAGTTCAGCTTCAAACGAACCGAAGCGGATAATGTTTGACATTTTTCCGCTCCTGCGCTGTCGGGTTGGAGATAACTGCAGCTTAGAGACGGCAAAGTTCGTTGCTTAGCCGTTTCAAACCAATCATTTACATGTTAGTCAGAATTCATGACAAATTCAAGCTCGATTCTATTCATCTGATCCATCCTCCTGCCCATAATCGCAATCGACGGGTCGGTTTGTGCGACACATTGACTCCAATCTCGACTCCGGCCAGCGCCTTCCGGCACGGAGGCAAATCACGGGGCAATAATCGGATGTCTGCCTAGGGTTACTGAGCTAACGGGCTCCCGGAGCGCCGGTCCCCATCGCGCTGGTCTGTGGTTTCAAGCCAGGAGGAATCAATGAGAAACCATACTTTCGTTAAGCTTTCGGCAGCACTCTCCAGGGTGCTGCGAATAACCTGTGTCCTGATGCTCTCTGGCCTTTGGCTGGCGACGGCAACCGAGGCGGTCGCGCAGACAGGCCAGTTCACCCTGCTGCACATCGGCGACACCCATTCCCATCTGGCGGCCTGGGGTCCGAAAGACGCGATGCTCGACGGGAAGCTGGGCGGCCTACCCAAAGTTGCAGCGATTGTCGCGGAGGAGAGGAAGCTTAATACACAGGCGCTTTTCGTCCACGCAGGCGATGTCATGGAAGGCGACCTTTTCTTCAAACACTTCTACGGTATTCCCGAACTTCAGCAGCTCAAGTCCTTGGGGCTGGATGTGCTGGTTCTGGGCAACGGAGATGCCGTGCCCGCGGGCCCGGTCGTTGGAGCGGACATCTTCCGTGCGATGAGCTACTCTGAGTTCGCCTCCTTTGAACAGCCTCTGAGGGCATGGCCGCTGTTCACTTTTCGAGTGACCGGGGCCGTGCTGTTGAAGGCGCTCGAGGCCACTCTTTATTTCGGTGATGACTACTTCCCCCAGGTTTCCGGCATGCGGCTGGACTATGATTCTTCCGCTCCCGTGGGTGCGATGATTCTTGAAGGCTCCGTGCACGTGGGCGGGAATAAGATCGTGAAGGAGCAACTCTACAGCGTGACTGCCACAGCAGGAACCTACGCGGGCCTGCAATCGATTGGTACGGAAATGTGGGACGTGCAGCACCTTCCGGGGTCTGCGTTTGACGCGATAAAGTCCTATGTCTCTCAGGTCGGAGTTTTGGGGCTTGGCAATCCCAATCGTATTCGTGACGCCGCGGATAAAACCAAGTGAGGCAAAATCCGACTCAGGGTTAGAGCAATTAGAGCAAAGAGACAGAAGATTCGCTTGACGGCCTGCCGCCCAACTTTCTAATCTATTTTTGAGGGCCTCCGTGCGGCAGGCCAAGTCGTTGCCACTTACCCCCCACATCTTCAGCGGCAGCTTCTCGACTTATCACGTGCTGGCCTCGAACGCATGATCGCCTGCTCAGTACCAAGCCCGCCAGAATCGGGTGTAACCAATGGGACCCTATGCGCGTCAATAAACACGTCCCTTCAATAAGGAAATGTGGGATAATTATTGCGAACAACAGGAAGCCTGGGCGAATGAGCCGCGTTGGCAAGATTCTCATTCCTATCACACTTTTATCAGCACTGCTTCTTGCAGGGTGCAGCGGCGGTGACGTGCCAGCACAAGGCTCAGCCACCAGCGGCGAGATTGCGAGACCGAAGGACAATAGCCCCGTCCCGGTCATGGTCGCCAAGGTGAAGCGGAGCAACATCCCAATCGATTTAAGCGCCATCGGTACCGGCCAGGCGTTCCAAACGGTTTCGGTCGAGTCGCAGGTTGCCGGCATCGTCAAGGAAGTCCATTACAAGCAAGGCCAGTTTGTTCGCAAAGGAGACTTGCTGGTGACGCTGGACAAGGATCCCTTCCTCGCCGCCCTTGCCCAGGCTGAGGCGGCGCTCGCCAGGGACAAGGCGCAGGCCCAGCTCAGCAAGGTGGAACTCCAGCGCAGTGAAAAGCTTTACAAGCAGGGCATCGTTTCCCCGGAGCAGTACGACCAGGCTTTGGCAACCTCAACGGCCGCTCTGGCCACTGTCCGCGCCGACGAGGCTGCCATCCAGACCGCGAAAATCCAACTTTCCTATTGTTCCATCTATGCTCCCATCAACGGTGTTACGGGCGCCCAGCTTATCTCTCCTGGAGCCACTGTGAAGGCCAATGACCTCCCGGTGCTTGTAGTGATCAACCAGGTTTCACCCATCTACGTCAATTTCTCTGTTCCCCAGCAGTATCTGGAGCCGATCAAGCAGTCGATGGCCAGATCCCGATTGCGTGTTCGGGCCACTCCACCGGGCGACGCCGACCCGGAAACCGGTGTTCTGAGTTTCGTCAACAACACCGTGGACACGGCCACCGGGACAATTGAGCTGATGGCCACATTTTCCAACATCGATCATCACCTTTGGCCCGGCCAGTTCTCCAATGTCTTGCTGAAGCTTGGTGAGCAGCAGAACGTGCTGGTTGTTCCCTCCCAGACGGTGCAGACGGGGCAGCAGGGCGATTACGTTTTTGTCGTGAAACCGGACAAGACTGTCGATGTCCGGCAAGTGAAAGTAGGACAAGCCGCCAACGGCCAGATGGAAGTTTTGCAGGGTCTCGCCGCCGGCGAAACGGTAGTCACGGACGGGCAGGTACGCCTGGTTCCCGGATCGAAAGTCTATTTTACCAAGTCGCTCTGACAAAGCCGGAATTCCATGAATCTCTGTGAGCCCTTCATTCGCCGGCCGGTTATGACCAGCCTCCTGATGCTGGCCATTCTCCTTTTCGGTATTCTCGGCTACCGCGATCTAGCCGTCAGTGATTTGCCGAACGTGGATTTTCCCACGATTCAAGTGTCCGCTGGCCTTCCCGGCGCGAGTCCCGAAACGATGGCTTCATCTGTGGCGACCCCGCTGGAAAAGCAGTTCACGACCATTGCCGGCCTGGACTCGATGACATCCACCAGTTCGCTGGGTAACACACAGATCACTCTTCAGTTCGATCTCAGCCGTAATATCGACTCGGCTGCCCTCGATGTCCAGTCGGCCATCGCCGCCGCGGCGAATCAACTTCCGGCCAACATGCCTTTTCCTCCCACGTTCCGAAAGGTCAACCCAGCCGACTCGCCCATCTTTCTGCTGGCCGTAACATCGCCGACACTGCCGCTCTACGATGTCGACAAATACGCCGAGGATCTTATTGCCGAACAGATTTCAATGGTTCCCGGCGTTGCAGAGGTTGATGTCAACGGCTCGGCGAAGTACGCAGTGCGCGTCAATCTGAATCCCCAGGAGCTTGCCAGCCGCCAGATCGGCATTGACCAGGTTGAGCAGGCCATTCAAAACGCCAACGTCAACATGCCGATGGGCACGCTCTACGGCGCTCACAAGGCCTACAACATCGAATCGAATGGCCAACTTTCCGACGCTGCCGTCTATCGGCCTCTCATCGTTGCTTATCGCAACGGAGCGCCGGTGCAGCTTGATCAGGTAGCCACCGTCCGGAACGGAGTTCAGGATGAGTATGTCGCGAACTGGATCAACAACGTCCCCGGCATCATGTTGGCCGTTATGCGGCAGCCCGGCACCAACACGATCGACATCGTCAAGGACATCCGCAAACTCATTCCGCGCTTCTACTCGATGGTGCCGCCGTCGATCCATCTCTCCATCGAGTACGATCGATCGGTTCCAATCGAAAACTCCGTCAATGACGTCAAGTTCACGCTTCTCCTGGCTGTCTTTCTGGTGGTTCTTGTCATCTTCCTTTTTCTGCGCAACATTTCCGCCACCGTGATCCCGAGCCTGGCCCTGCCGATGGCGATCATAGGCACCTTCGCAGCGATGTACCTGCTTGGCTACACCATCGACAACTTATCGCTTCTGGCGCTGACTCTGTCGGTGGGTTTCGTCGTCGATGACGCCATCGTGATGCTGGAAAATATCGTGCGCCATATGGAGATGGGAAAGGGACCGCTTCAAGCGGCCCTTGACGGATCGAAAGAAGTCAATTTCACGATTCTTTCGATGACCCTGTCGCTAGCTGTCGTCTTTCTCCCTGTCTTTTTCATGCCCGGGGTCTTTGGCCGTCTGCTCCATGAGTTCGCTGTCGTCATTATTTCAGCCGTCCTCGTTTCCGGCTTTGTTTCCGTCACCCTCAGCCCGATGCTCTGCCGGAGGTATCTGCGCCCTGAACACGCGCGGTCTCATGGCTGGCTGTATCGGACACTGGAAAAGATTCTTGAGGTAGCGCTCCGTGGGTACGGTGCAAGCCTTCGCTGGGCGCTGCGGCACCGCGTCGCGGTGATGGGCCTCGGTTTTCTCATCCTCGTGGGCACGGCATGGCAGTTTTGGGCGATTCCGAAAGGTTTCCTGCCCGAAGACGATCTCTCGGAAATTTCCGCTGCGACTGAAGCCAACCAGGGGATCTCCTTCGACGCGATGAAGGCCCATCAGGAAGCTGTCAATCGTATTTTTCAGGCCGATCCGAGTGTCGTTCAGTTTTTCTCGGGCATCAGCGGCTCAAACAGCTCCGGCCTTAACAATGGCCACGCGTTCCTCCATTTGAAAGACCGTTCTGACCGCCCCTGGACCCACAACCCGGCCTACGATCGTTTGGTTGCGCATTACGGGCATGTCCCTGTTCTCGATTCGGTGGTGCGATTCATCCGCCCGCTCTATGAACATCACTTGACCATCAATGACGTGATCCGCGAGTTGCAGCCAAAGCTGAACAAGATTCCCGGGATTCGGGTTTTCCTTACCAACCCGCCCGCCATTCGCATTGGCGGCCACATGACCAAGAGCCTGTATCAGTTCACCCTGTCCAGCCCGGATATCGATCAGTTGTATAAGTATGCGGAGATGTTTGAAGCGAAGATGAAGACTCTGCCTGGCCTCGTCGACGTCACCAGCGACCTGCAAATTCGAAATCCCCAGGCCAACGTCGTGGTTGACCGCCAAAAAGCTGCTGCATTGGGAGTGACTCCCCAGCAGGTTGAGGATGCCCTCTACAGCGCCTACGGCCAGCGCCTGGTGTCTCCCATATACACTGCGAACGACGAATACTGGGTCGTCCTCCAGGTGCAGAAACGCTTTCAAAGCGATCCCAACATGCTCTCCGAGCTTTACATCCACTCTTCCTCCGGGCAGCTCGTTCCGCTCAGCGCCGTCTCAAAATTCACGACCAGCGTGGGCCCTCTTACGGTCAACCATAGCGGCCAGCTCCCCTCCGCGACCATGTCTTTCAACCTGGCGCGTGGCGTCGCCCTGGGCCAGGCGGTTACTGAAGTGGACAGTCTTGCCAAGTCCATGCTGCCGATTTCCATCACCACCAGTTTCCAGGGCACTGCGCAGGCCTTCCAGCAGTCTCTCACCGGCTTGGGCATTCTGCTGATCGTGACGGTACTGGTTATCTATATTGTGCTGGGCATCCTCTACGAGAGCTACGTTCACCCCATCACCATTCTTACCGGGCTGCCGGCGGCGGCTTTCGGCGGCCTGCTCACGCTCTCGCTGTTCCACATGCAGCTTGATCTTTACGGCTTTGTCGGTCTGATCATGCTCATTGGCATCGTCAAAAAGAACGCCATTATGATGGTCGATTTCGCCCTGGAGCTGGAGCGCAAAGGCAATTTCTCGGCCATCGAATCGGCCTACCAGGGTTCCATGATTCGTTTCCGCCCCATCATGATGACCACCGCCTGTGCGATCATTGGCACCTTACCCATTGCCATCGGGATTGGCGCCGACGCCGATGCCCGGCGCCCCTTGGGTCTTTGTGTGGTCGGCGGCCTCCTGTTCGCGCAATTCGTAACCCTTTATCTCACGCCGGTCTTTTACACTTACATGGATTCCTTCCTGAAATGGCGACACGCCGGCAAGCGCCAGCAAGCGCCTGAGGTTATTGGCGAGCCGGTCCTTGCGCCTGACGCAGAACACCTGTCCTGAACCGTATTGTGTTAATAGGGTTTTTCGACTTCCGGGCGAGCGATTTTGCCGAAAACGCTTCTGGCATCATTCGCACGGCTCCGCAGGACCCACTTGGCGATTGACACTTGCGCTCCTGTCCGGTAGAGTACCGACAATCAATTCTGCAATCCAGGTGGTGAAAGTCGATGGCAAACAAAGTGGGTCGGAGAGGTTTTCTGAAAGCAGGCGGCATCATGACTGCGGGGACATTCATGTCCGGCGGCATAAAACATTATGTGATGGCCGATGAGCAGGGCGAGCCGGCACGGCCTGTGGCCGCCAACGATCATTTGCAGATTGCTCTGATTGGCGCCGGCGGCCAGGGACAGTTTGATACGAAGACGGCCGCGCAGGTTCCCGGAGTGAAGGTGATGGCTGCGGCGGACTGTTACGACGGGCGGCTGACTCACTCCAGAGAGCTTTGGGGAGGCGATATTCAAACCACCCGTGACTACGCGGAAATCTTAGCCCGACAGGACATTGACGCGGTCATCATTGCCACGCCCGACCATTGGCACATGCGGGCGGCCATCGATGCCATGAACGCCGGCAAGGACGTTTACCTCGAAAAGCCCATGATCCACCTCTATTCGGACGGGCCCAAAATTATCGCCGCGGCCCAGCGAACCAACCGCATTCTGCAGGTTGGCAGCCAGCGCGTCAGCTCGATGATTTATCGCAAGGCGAAAGAGTTGCTGGCTTCGGGCTCGATTGGCACCTTGAACATGGTCACCGCCTGGTGGGACCGCAACTCTTCGATCGGCGCCTGGAATTATTCCATCCCGCTCGATGCCTCCACCGAGACCTGCGATTGGCCGCGCTTCCTCGGTACCGCGCCGAAGATCCCCTGGAACCCCGAGCACTTTTTTCAATGGCGAAAGTGGAAAGCCTATGGTTCCGGCGTGGCAGGAGATTTGTTCGTGCACTTGTTCAGCGGCACTCATTTCGTCGTCGGTGTGAATGGGCCCACGCGAGCCATGGCCACCGGCGGGCTTCGCTTCTGGCGCGACGGCCGCGACGTGCCGGACGTCCTGGTGGGGCTGTTCGACTATCCGGAGGAATTCAACCTCAGCCTGCGCGTCAACTTCGTTGATGGAGGCTCGGAAAGCCAGGGACTGGTCTTCACCGGCTCTGAAGGCACCATGACCATCAGCGGAGACGGAGTCAGCCTTTCACGGGTTCCTCGCGCCAAGGAACCTGGTTATTCGGTCAAAAGTTTTGCCGATGCCATGCAGAAGGAATTTCTGGACGCCTACCGCAGGAAATACCCCATACCTCATCCCACGGGCCCCATTCCGCTCGGAGAAGAAACCTATATCGCCCCGCGCGGCTACAGTGACAGTTACGACCATTTGAAGAATTTCTTCGAGGCTGTGCGAACCCGCCGCCCGGTTGTGGAAGATCCCGTCTTCGGATATCGCGCTGCCGGGGCCGCCTTGCTCAGCAACCTCAGCTACTTCGGTCATAAGATCGTCCGCTGGGACCCCGAGAAAATGGAAGTACTGGATTAAAGCTGGTCTCCAACGATGCTCTGCGATTTGAGTCCCGCGCCCGGGATTTCACGCGCAATGGGTGTTTTCAGTGCCGCGCGCTGGCAGTGTTCCGTCAAGCCAGAAGCCTGCAGGACGAAACCGGCTGCGGGGATTGCCAGTGGACTTGCCTCTGGTGCACACATCGCGCTGTTTGCGATGTGCAAGATCATGCGCAAGGGGAATTGGCTTGACAAATGTCGGCTAGTGTGATAGTCTTTTAGCGGCTCTCCGGGGAGGAGCGGCGCCGCCCGGAGCGATTGAGAAAAATGGCAGGATCTGATGCAAACTGGGCTAGAAGACTGTACGAGTCGACGCCTGAATACGGCAAGAAACCTGCCAGAAAGTGCCCGGGCAGTGAGATAAATGGGACAAAAGAATTCTTTTTTGGCAAAACGAACCGGAGAAGTGGTTGAAAACAAAGGATCGGGGTGCAAAAACGAACCGAAACGAACCTAAAAACGAAGCGGAGAAGTTGTTGAAAATATTGGAGTGCATAAAAAACGAACCGGAACGAACCGGAAAACGAACCTACCGAAGTTGTTGAAAACATTAGAGGGCTGAAAAACGTGTCGAACAAGAAACTGGAGCCGCTCTGACGTGATTGGGTTTCGGATCTGCCTTGTCGACAGGTGTTCTGCCGCAGGCCTTTCGTCGCCCTTCCGGCTCAGGTGCACAATTTGACTTCCCCGTGGGCAGTCATTAAAATTGAACGTTTGCCCAAATGTAAAATTCTCCTCTAGAGGTGGTTGACATGGCAGTAAAGGTTGGAATCAACGGTTTTGGTCGGATTGGCCGCAACGTTCTACGCTCGGCGCTGAACGACCGGAACATCGAATTCGTTGCTGTGAACGATATCACGGACCCCAAGACTCTGGCGCACTTGCTGAAGTATGACTCAGTGCTGGGAAACCTCAGCGTTGAAGTTACCCACGGTGAAGACTCCATCAAGGTCGGTGGAAAGACCATCAAGGTGTTCAAGGTTAAGGATCCCGCGCAGCTCGACTGGTCCTCGCTGGGCGTGCAGGTCGTGGTGGAGTCCACCGGGCTTTTCCGGACGGCTGACGACGCAAAAAAGCACATTCGCGGCTCCGTCAAGAAAGTGATCATCACCGCTCCGGCGAAGAATGAAGACATTACCATCGTGCTGGGCGTGAACGAAAAGAATTACGATCCGGCCAGGCATCACATTATCTCCAACGCGTCTTGCACGACCAACTGCCTGGCGCCGGCGGCGAAAGTTGTGGACGAGACTTTCGGCATCAAGAAAGGCTTCATGACCACCGTCCACTCTTACACCAACGACCAGCGCATCCTCGACCTGCCACACAAGGACCTGCGGCGTGCCCGCGCGGCTGCACTCTCCATCATCCCCACTACCACCGGAGCGGCCAAAGCCGTGGGACTGGTGCTGCCGCAGCTCAAAGGCAAGCTTGACGGCTATTCCATGCGCGTGCCCACACCCAATGTTTCGGTAGTGGACCTGGTTGCGCTGGTGGAAAAACCGACCACGACCGAGGAACTCAACGCAGCGTTCAAGAAGGCTGCCGAAGGTCCGATGAAGGGGATCCTCCAGTTCTGCGAAGACGATCTGGTTTCTATCGACTTCCGCGGCAATCCCAATTCCTCCATTGTCGATGCCGGTTTCTGCAAGGTGATGGACGGCGATCTTGTCAAAGTCACCGCCTGGTACGACAATGAGTGGGGATACTCCTGCCGGGTCCGCGACCTGATCAATTACGTCGCCAAGACCCTGTAAGCCTGCCACCAAACTTGATCCGGCGGACGGTTGCTGGCCAATCGTCCGCCAATCTATACGAAGGGAATTCAAACCATGGCGAAACGATCTATTCGCGATGTTGATCTGAAAGGCAAAGTTGTCTTTATGCGCGTTGACTTCAACGTGCCGCTGAATGACCAGAGAGAGATTACTGATGATACGCGCATCCGTGCCAGCCTGCCCACCATCCAGTTGGCGCTGGACCGCGGGGCAAAGCTGGTCCTGGCCTCGCATTTGGGACGACCCAAGGGAAAGATGAATCCCAAGATGTGCCTGCAGCCGGCCGCCCAGCGCCTGGCCACGCTGCTGAATAAGCCAGTCAGGTTTGCCACCGACTGCATTGGCCCGGAAGCCGACAAAAACGTGACGGCGTTGAAGGAAGGCGAAGTGGTTCTGCTTGAAAATCTGCGCTTCCACAAGGAAGAAGAAGCCAACGACCCGGAGTTTGCCAAACAACTGGCCGGTCGGGCCGAGGTTTACATCAATGACGCTTTCGGCTCCGCCCATCGTGCTCACGCTTCAACGGAAGGCATCACTCACCATGTTCCGGTGAAGGCGGCGGGCCTGCTGATGGAAAAGGAACTCGAGTACCTGGGCAAAGCCTTGCAGAATCCTCAGCACCCTTACGTCGCTATCGTCGGTGGCGCCAAGGTTTCTGACAAGATCAAGTTCCTGCAAAATCTGATGGGCTTTGCCGATTCTATCCTTATCGGCGGGGCCATGGCCTACACTTTCCTCAAGGCGCAGGGTGTGGAAGTAGGACAGTCAAAATACGAGGCTGACAAGCTGGACCTTGCCAGGGAACTCATGGAGCAAGCCAGGCAGAAGAATGTTGACTTCCACCTGCCCAAGGACCACATCGTGGCCGAGAAGCTGGATGCGTCAGCAAAGGCGGAGACGGTCGACTCGAGCAGCATTCCCGCTGACCGTCTTGGCGTGGATATCGGACCCAAAACAAGGGCCGAATATGTGGCCGCGATTAAGAAAGCGAAGATGATCATCTGGAACGGCCCCATGGGCGTGTTTGAGATCGACCAGTTCGCCCAGGGCACTATGGAAGTGGCAAAGGCCGTTGCCGAATCAGAAGCCGTTTCAATTGTGGGCGGCGGAGATTCCGTGGCAGCCGTTCAAAAGGCCCGCATCGCCGACAAGATCACCCACATCTCGACCGGCGGCGGCGCTTCTCTTGAATTTCTGTCCGGACTCAAACTGCCCGGCGTGGAAGCTTTGCCGGAAAAGTAGTTGGCATAAGGCAGCCAGCAGAAGTCGAAGGGCGTGCTGTCAGCCAACGAAGGAGCTGTGTCGATCCCACGAATGGCATACGCAATTGAGCCGTTGCAGCCTTCCGATTGGGAAGAGGTGCGCGCTATTTACCTGGAAGGAATTGCGACTCGTAACGCCACGTTCGAGACGGGCGCCCCAAGCTGGCCAAGGTGGCATTCCTCGCATGTTTCCTTCGGGCGTCTGGTAGCACGCGAGGACGGTGTGATCCTCGGCTGGTCGGCGCTTAGCCCTGTGTCAGACCGCTGCTGCTATTCCGGTGTGGCTGAGGTGAGCGTTTACGTTGGAGCGCGTCACCTGGGTCACGGTATTGGCACGGCATTGTTGCGGGCTACGATCGAGGCTTCGGAAAAGAACGGGATCTGGACTGTGCAGGCGGGCATCTTTCCGGAAAATCTGGCCAGCCTTGCTCTTGTCAAGAAATGCGGTTTCCGCGAAGTCGGACGCCGAAAACGCCTGGGACAGTTGGATGGCGCCTGGCGTGACGTGCTTCTGTTGGAGCGGCGTAGTGAAATCGTGGGATTGTAGCTGGTAGCGAGGAGGATTCATGCGGCGACCTGTTATTGCCGGAAACTGGAAAATGTACAAGACGCGTGGTGAAGCCGTGGCGTTCATCGAGGAACTCAAGCCGCGCGTTGCGAAGGTTGAGCACTGCGACATGATTGTGGCGCCTCCGTTCACCGCCTTGGCGGAAGCCGCGCAGGCCGCCAAGGGAAGCCGGATCGGCATTGCAGCCCAGGATGTTCACTGGGATGCCGAGGGCGCCCACACCGGCGATATTGCGTCCGGAATGCTGCTGGATGCCGGTTGCACTCACGTGATTATCGGGCACTCCGAACGCCGCCACGACCACGGCGAAACCGATGAGCAGGTCAATCGCAAACTCAAGGCCGCACTGGCCGCCGGGCTCACGCCGGTCGTCTGTGTGGGCGAAACGTTGGATGAGCGTGAGCGCGGCGAGACGCAGAAGGTGCTCGAACGCCAGTTCCAGCGTGGCTTCGCTGGGTTGACCCCCTCGGAGTTTTCCCGTATCATTATTGCGTACGAGCCTGTCTGGGCGATCGGCACAGGCCGGACTGCAACGCCGGAGCAGGCGGAAGAGAGCCACGCGTACTTGCGGGAACTGGCGCATGGGCAGTTTGGCGAGCCGCAGGCGCAGGCATTAAGGATTCTCTATGGAGGCAGCGTCAAGCCCCAGAACATCAAGGGCTTGATGGCGCAAGAGGACTTGGACGGGGCGCTCGTCGGTGGCGCGAGCCTTAGTGTTGAATCCTTCGCCGCGATTATTGATTATCCGTCGGCTTGAGATCAGGCGGGACGGAGTGTGAGTTTGAAGGGGATTTTCGTATGATTACGGCAGTTACGGCACTCCAGGTTCTCTCGTGTGTTTTGATTTGTATCGTTGTCTTGATACAGGGCGGGGAGAACGTTGACATGGCGGCGGCCTTCGGCGGCTCGAGCCAGGCGGCTTTCGGACCGCGAGGCGCAGTCACAACTCTCGCCAAAATCACCTGGGTGCTGGGCGCCATCTTCATGGCGACTTCGATTACGCTGGCCATCTGGGCGTCTAAAGGCACTTCAAGCTCGGTGTTGCAGAATGCACCAACACAGACCCAGACGACACCAGCTGCCCCTGCTGCGCCAGCCAAGAAATAGTGCACAGCAGCTTCGTACAAGCACTGTGCTTCGTGGCATGGGCTAACCCAGATTTGCCTCCCTCGCGGAAGTGGCGGAATTGGCAGACGCACCAGCTTGAGGGGCTGACGGTCGCAAGACCGTGGGGGTTCGAGTCCCCCCTTCCGCACCATTTGTCAAGAAATCTCCTGAAAAACAAGGGAACTCCGGGTCCGTCAATAACTTGCAGGACGTTCTTTTTTTTCTCATCTGTCTCAGCAGTCCCTCTGGGGGACTTCCGCCGAAGCTCCCTGCAAGCTAAAGCATTGCCGAGATCGGGCGCCAAGGTTTTCTGCCTGGAATGCATGTTCAACTTAAAACAAAAGACATTCGTGACACGACTGCACCATTGCGCACGAACCAGGCCACCAACGAATTTAAGCCTCCCCCACTTCAGCCGTTGGAAACAGGAGTGGCGTCACTGGCCGCGGTGGTACGGGGCCTATATACCGGCTTGTCCTCGACAGCCCGGCGTTCGCGGCTCATCATTTCCACAACCTGTTCGAAACCAGGGGAGGTCGGAGGGGTCAACAGGCTGACAAAAACATGAGCAATCACTCCAATAAAAGTCGGAATCACCGCGTTATTCATAAAGCCCGCTCGGGCAGGGGAAAACATCACGGCCAGCGATGCGGCCGGCGTCGTCACTAAAGCCGCCAGTGCGCCTTGCCAAGTGCTGCGCCGCCAGAACCGTCCAATCAGGATGATAATTGCCAGCCCACTCATGGTAAGAGGCAGGAATTTCACAACGAAGCCCACGATCGTGCCCGCATGAACAGCTATCATGGCCGACGCTGCGATAGCGCAAATCAGCGAAAGTCGCACAGTCAATAGTGGACGCTTTGGATACCTGCCCGTTATCAATGGATAGATGTGCCTGACGAAGAAAGTGCCGGCCGTGATGGCATTCCAGTTGGCGCACGAGATGATTCCCGAGGTCACCGAAACCACGAGCATGGCTGCCAGCCAAACCGGCAGAATGTTGATTATTAGCCACAGCAGACACTCGTCGGGATTGGCGATATGGGGATTAAGTTGAAAGGCATACATGCCGGTGATGCCGACGCTCGCCGAAAAGGCCACCACGATTACTCCCGAAATCACCAGGGCCCATCGAGCCCCAGATTCGCTTCGGGCACTGTACATTCCGAGCCTTCGGCCAGGATCAGCAATCACGGAGAGCGCCAGGGTTACGATGAGGCCGGAGACCTTCCACCCGCCGTAGGAGGCCACACCCAAGAAGGAAAAATAAGCGGGCGGCATGGAGTGGCGCAACCCAACCCATCCCCCCGTGTGACTCAGCGCTGAGTACGTAAGGACTGCAAATCCGGACAGCAGGATGGCCGCCTGTAAGAAGTCGGTGTAGACCACGCTCTTCAATCCGCCAGGGACCGCGATACCGGCAATGATGAGGGCAGTCGCTAGAACACAGAGATCGGAGGGGAGCGACGTGACCGCGGCCAGCACCGCGGCACCGCCCATGATCATCACGGTCAACCAGCACAATTGTGAAAAGAACAAGGTGATATTAGAAAACTCAATGATGATGCGGTTTCCGCCATAGTAGGAGGCAACCTCCTCGGTGAGTGTCATGAACCTGTGGCGCCGCATCACGGCAAAGAGTATGCCCACCAGAGCCGTGCCAACTGCCAAGCCGATGGGATAAGCGGACCCAGCCCAGCCGTGCTGATATGCCAGACCAGAGGCCCCAATAATTACTCCTGGTCCGATGGACCCTGCGGTAACCGTGCCGATGAGCACCCAAAAAGCAAAATCACGCCCCCCGACCAGGTAGTCGGCGGGCTTGGCAATCCTTCTCATCCAGAACGAAGAAAACGCCAGCATCGCGCAGGCATAGCCGATTAAGGCTATGGCAATCACGGTGTGTATTCCCATCTAGCAACTCTTCCCTTTCGATAGATACCCTTAATTACCATTAGGGCTAACACAGGCAGTCCGCTCGAGACGAGGTTCTACAGGAAAAGGTTGTCCCGAATCGGAACCAGCCAACGTCGGTGTCGCATCCAGTGCACGACGAGCAACTTCATACTGAGTGTACAGGAGACGGCTTGTCATGCTGGCCCTGATCGATGGAGCGGCATGTCAGCATTAAATTTCCAGGATACCTGAGGATCGGCATTCAACCGTCATGTCACCGGACCAGGTGCGCTTCAGCAAAAATTTCCCAGACCTTCCAGTCGGGGATGGACTTCACCCTATCGATAAGCTCTTGTACGTTCGTCGACTTAGTAACATCCGCCCGAAGGTAGCAGACTACTCTATCTGCTTGCTCTTCACTGTCCTGAATAATCTTTCTGGCTTCTTTTTGGGTTACGATGTTATTTATAGCGACGCGGGCCGAGTGCTCCATCAATTGCCTGACAACGACCCGACCAATTGTCCCGATACCCCCTGTAATCAGGACCGTTTTGCCTTCCAAGCAGGCTTTCGCAAATGTTGGCATTGTGTGCGGGCTCCTTGTTTGCGTGCAACCCTGGGTCTTAACGTTTCAATGCACAACGAAATTATCGAACTGTGCCTGGTTCCAGCCTGAG
>JBJKQK010000210.1:0-14434 GCA_046705285.1 Terriglobia bacterium | reverse complement strand
CGTTTCGGATGTAAACCCACCCCGACCCGCCTGCCTAATGTGTACACCTGCCGGGTCTGGGAGTCGTTTGCGCCAAAGACGCGCCATAATAGGGCGCTGGGATCCACTGCGTCCAATACCGGGCAGGCCCACCCCCGCCCCACCACCAACCAGCAACGCCTACCACGTCCAACCCCTCGGCCAGCGCTTGTGTGGCGTACCGGGAACTGATCGAGCAAGGGCTCGATCGTGGCCGCAACGCCATGGCCATCTGGCAGGACCTGGTCTCCGACCATGGCTTCGCCGCCGGCTACCAATCGGTCCGGCGTTTCGTCCGCAAACTGCGCGGGCCGCGGCAGCCGGAAGCGGCCGGCATCATCCTGACCTCACGCGGAGAAGAAGCGCAGGTCGATTACGGCTCCGGCCCCTTGGTCCGCGACCGCCAAACGGGCAAGTACCGCCGTACCCGGCTGTTCGTGATGACCCTCGGCTGCAGCCGCAAATCGGTGCGTCTGCTGGTCTGGCGATCGAGCGTCCGCATCTGGGCCGAACTCCATGAGAAGGCCTTTCGCCGATTCGGCGGTGCGGTTCGAGTCGTGGTGCTCGACAACCTGCGCGAGGGCGTGCTGGTTCCCGATATCTACGAGCCCACCGTCAACCCGCTCTACCGCGACGTTCTGGCCCACAACGGCGTGGTGGCGCTCCCGTGCCGGATCCAGGATCCCGATCGAAAAGGGAAAGTCGAATCGGGAATCGGTCACGCGCAGAAAACGCCGCTGAAAGGTTTGCGCTTCGAGAGCCTGGAGGAAGCGCAGGCCTACCTGGATCGCTGGGAACAGCGCTGGGCTGACACGCGCATTCATGGCACCACCAAGCGCCAGGTCGCCGCCATGTTCGCCGAAGAAAAGCCGCATCTGCTCCCGCTGCCGCTGGAACCCATCCGCTACTACCAATACGGCAAACGCGTGGTGCATTTGGACGGTTGCGTGGAAGTCGAGGCCGCTTATTACAGCTTGCCGCCGGGATGGATCGGGCGGCCGGTGAAGGTGCAGTGGGATGAGCGGCACGTGCGCATCCTGCATCCGAGCACGGGCCAACTGCTTCGCGAGCACTTGCGCCAGAGACGTGGCGGCTATCGCATTCGGGAAGAAGATCGCCCCAAGAAAATGCCGCTCGGCACGGTGCAACTGTTGCGGCGCGCCGAACACGCCGGCGTCGGGATCAGCAAGCTCTGCCAGTCGATCTATCAGCGGCAAGGAGAGACCGGCATCCGCCGCATCCTAAAGAGAATTACATAATACAGTGACATTTCAGAACAGTTCGGCTTGTTTCCGGAACGGTTGAGGAGAAGAGTGTTTCGAAACGTTCGACCCCCGGTCTGACCACCTCTGTGAAGCTGCCGAAGCTCGAATCGCCACGACTCCTGCGGGTCCAACTTGAACCGTAGCTCTGAAACCACGCGTCGAATTCCGCGGGATCATCCCAGTAGCCGATTGAGATCACATTTGTGTAGCCCGCTTCGTCGATGTATCGATCACGATCCCAATGGCGCGGCCCGTGGGCATCGCCGAACGCGGCTGCAATCTCCTCCAGCTTAGCGTTCGCTCCACGGCCTAGCAGGCTACTGAAAAACTTTGTTTTGTAACGGATCACCAAGCAGCGGGGCCAATAGCGCATGCGAGGAAACGATCAGCAGCAAAATCACATTTTCAGTTACTTGTCGCCGGAGCAGCGCGTGCGGAAGGGCCATCCGCTGCGAGCGATCCGGTTCCTGGTGGACGAGGTGCTGAAGCAGCTCTCTCCCCGATTCGACACGATGTACCCCAAGGTGGGCCGCCCGTCGATCCCTCGCGAGCAACTGCTGCGCGCGCAGCTTTTGCAGATGCTCTATTCGGTGCGCAGCGAGCAGCTGCTGATGGAAGAGATCGACTACAACCTGCTGTTCCGCTGGTTCGTGGGACTGAATGCGGACGACCCGGTGTGGGATCCGACGGTCTTTGCCAAGAACCGCGACCGCCTGCTGGAGGCCGAAGTCGCCAAGGAATTTCTGGCACAGGTGGTGGCGCAGGCGCATGCAAGAGGGCTAACCTCGGACGAGCACTTCAGCGTGGATGGGACGTTGTTGGAGGCCTGGGCGAGCGCGAAGAGTTTTCAGCCCAGGGAGAAGAAGCCATCGCCTCCGCCGGACGATCCCGGCAACCCTGCGGTGGATTTTCACGGGGAGAAACGCACGAACCGGACGCACGAGTCGAAGACCGATCCCGACGCGCTGCTGGCGCGCAAAGGCGAGGGCAAGGAGGCGAAGTTGAGCTACAGCAGGAACCTGCTGGTCGAGAATCGCAACGGGTTGATCGTGTCGAGCACGGTGTGGGAAGCGACGGGCACGGCCGAGCGTCTGGCGGCGCTGGCGATGCTGGAGCACGTGCCGGGCGTCGGGCGTGTGACGGTGGCCGGCGACAAGGGCTTCGACACGGCAGAGTTCGTGGCCGAGTGCCGGAACCTGCGCGTCACGCCACACGTGGCGCAGAACCTGGGACGCCGCGGTGGCAGCGCGATTGACCGGCGCACGACGCGCCAGGCCGCCTACCGAATCAGCCAGAAGAAGCGGAAGCGCATCGAGGAATGCTTCGGCTGGCTGAAGACGATCGCGCTGTTGCGGAAGCTGCGTCATCGCGGGAGGTTGAAAGTGGACTGGATCTTTACCTTCGCCTGCGCCGCCTACAACTTGGTGCGGATGCGAAACCTGCTGGCCGTGCCGGTTGCGGCAGGGTAAGTCAAGGCCGTGGTGTCTGTGGGCGCCCCTGCTGAGCCGATTCGGGACGACGGCAGCACGGAAATATCGCGGCAAAACCCGCTCCGGATTCCCAAATCGCCCGCAAATAGAGCAAGAAACTGGGCGCTCACACCTATTTTTCAGCAGGCTGCTAAGTGCTTGGGCATCCCCGTTGGCCGGTTTTCAGGTGACCTTACACTGGCCAGTTGTGAAGCGACCACTGAGGGCTTCTTGCAGAAAGAAACGTCAGGAATCCGGCGAAGCAGCGTACAGATGAAGTTTTGTTTGCCTCGCAGAAATGTGCATGCAAAGCATGGCGGTATAGGAGAATCCTGTAGGGAATACTCAGAAGTCCGTGAATTACCGCCTTACTGGAAGTGCTTGAAAGATGAAGCACCTATGAGGTGTCTCGCATTCAGTTGCGCTGATTGGGGAATGTGGTATTGACCGCGGGGTTGGCAGGCGGTGTGCACGCGAATGGACTCGTTGAAACGGTTGAGTGCCGCGGACCCATCTGGGGCACGGTCATTTATAGGGATTTCCCTATGCACACCGTCTTTCTACTGGCGTGTCCCAAGACCGTGGACGGGGAAGGGAAGTGGTTGCGATGTGGTACTACCCTATGGAAATACGCCAAATTCAAGGCCCGGGCCGAAGCCCCCTAAGCCAACGCGCGGTTTGGCATAGAGCTGTCGGTCTGCGGATGTTAGGGGTGGTATCTTTCCTTCTTATCGTGGTGCTGCTGTGGATGACTCCCGTCGCATTTGGTCAGAGCCGCGTAGCCAATTCCAACAAGGGCATTAAGACGCAGAAGAATGCAACACACTTACGGGCTCCCGTCAATGCATCATCTTCTCCCTTACTCGAAAGTCGGCCCCGTTATCACGTTGAGCCTGGTGACGTCCTTGCCCTCGAATTTCCATACACCCCCAATATGGACCAGACCCTCACGATACAGCCCGATGGGTACATCACGCTTCGCGGTGTGGGTGACTTCTACGCTGAGGGAAAGACTACAGACCAGCTTTCAAAGGGATTGAAGAGTGATTACGAGAAAATTCTTAACGATCCCGTGATCAATGTGAATCTAAAGAACTTCCAGCGTCCGTATTTTATCGTTGGCGGCCAGGTAGGCCATCCCGGAAAGTTTAATTTGAGGGAAAACACGACGGTCATAGAGGCACTAGCCATTGCTGGAGGCCTTACGTCCAGCTCCAAACATTCTCAGGTGCTCCTCTTCCGTCGCGTGCGGCCGGGTACCGTTCAGGTGATCAAGGTGAATGTGAAGAAAATGATCCATTCGCGGAACTTGTCGGAAGATGTTTATCTGCAGCCCGGCGATATGTTGTTCGTACCCAAGAATTTCATTTCTAAGATCGCGCCATTTCTACCCACCACCGCATTGTCCACGTATTTTACCGGACCGGTTAAGTGGTAATCGGCCCGTGAATGACTGGAGAGGGATCATGAGTGAGATTCGAAAAAGCAGGACGGAGATTCAGACGGGCAGGGAGGGATACCGGCAACCGCAGCAGACGAGTACGCGCAACGTCTTCATCATCCTGTTTCGGCATAGGTGGCTGTTGCTCCTTTCCTTTGTTGGAATCTTTGCAGTGGCGACGGTGGCATCGCTCTACTGGGGTGATCGGTATCAGGCCAAGATGATGATCCTGGTCGAAAATAACGAGCGCCTGAGTCCTGCAATCGACGCCCAGCCGAACAATCAGGCGGTGGTTGATCGGAACGGTGTTTCCGTGGAGCAATTGAATTCAGAGATCGCTCTTTTGAGGAGCCAGGGACTTCTTCGTCAGGTGGTCCTGAAGTGCGGCCTGCAGGCCAAGCCTGGGATTGTGGAACGATTCCTGGTACGCTATACCCATCCCACTGCAAACGAGCGTACGGCGGAAGCTGTTCGAGAACTTGCCAAGAAGCTCCAGATCCAAGTGTTGCGCATGTCGGACATGATTGAAGTTAGTTATCGCTCATCCAACCCTAGGCAGGCGGCTTTGGTGCTCAAGACGCTGGGAAACCTCTACCTGAAAAAGCACGCGGATGTCCGTCGTCCACGGGGTGTTGTCACGTTCTTCGAACAGCAGACGCAGAGCTTCCGGCAACGTTTAGCGGCCGATGAGGCAAATATGGTCGCCTTCACGAAGAACAACGGTGTCGTGTCCGCGCAAACGCAGCTGGATGCGTCGCTTCAGAAGCTCAGTCAATTCCAGGCCATGCAGCAGGAGAACAAGGCGTCACTGGATGCAACTGTCCACCGGATTTACGCATTACAGTCCGAGTTAGGCCAGATATCACCTCGCCTTACAACTCAGGTGAAGACATCTGACAACGCCCAGCTACTGCAGCGGCTGCAATCGACGCTGCTGAGCCTGGAGAACCAAAGGACGAAGCTGCTGGCCAATTACCAACCGACTTACAGGCCGGTCCGAGAGGTGGAAAGGCAGATCAAGCAAACGAAGGCCGCCATACGTGCCGCCCAAAAGGCTCCGTGGAAGGCGGTAACCACGGATCAGGATCCTGATTACCAGATGGCACAAGAAGAACTGACAAAGGCCCGGGCAACTCTGGCCGCAGATGAGGCACGCGCCCGTGCGCTGGATCAGTCGACCCACAGTTATCTGGAACAAGCGGACTGGCTGAAGCAGGAAGGCGTGGCGCAACAGAACCTGGTTCGTACCTTCAAGGCTGATGAGGACAACTACCTCCTATATCTTCGCAAGGGGGAAGAAGCTCGCATCTCAGAAGCGCTGGATGCTCGGCGGATCTTGAACGTCGCTATCGCCGAACATCCATCTGTGCCCTCGCTACCCGAGCATTCGGGTCTTTGGGACGTGGTGCTGAGCGCATTCATCGCAGGTCTGGGTTCACTCGGTCTAGCGTTCGTCTCGGATGCCTTTGACCCGACCGTACGCACGCCTGACGAAGCCGAATGGGCGCTTCACCTACCTGTCCTGGCCGCGTTGCCGAAGAACAACGACCGCAGGAGACTACCCCGTGTTCGGTGATTTTTTCAAACTGCCAGCGAACCCGTTCGGCGTCACGCCGGACCCCGGGTACTTCTATATGAGTGCCACGCACCGAGAGGCCCTGGCTTCACTTCTGTACGGCCTGAAGTGCGGTCGGGGATTCCTGGGATTGATCGCTATGCCGGGAATGGGCAAGACTACGATGCTCTACTGCCTGTTGGAACATCTGCGCAACTCGGCTCGCACAGCGCTCGTTTTCCAGACGCAGACACATCCGAGACATCTGCTCCGTCATATTCTCATCGATCTAGGAATCGATCCGGTTGTTGGGGACAGCGTTGCCATGCATCAGCAATTGAACGATTTGCTGGTTCGGGAAGCGGAGTTTGGACGGCAAGTGGTGGCCATCATCGACGAGGCGCAGAATCTGGACGAAGAGACTCTGGAATCGATCCGGCTTCTCTCTAACTTTGAGAATCCTCGCGCAAAGTTAATTCAGATTATCCTCGCCGGGCAGCCGCTACTCGCTGACAAGCTCAGTCGTCCTCAGCTGATCCAACTGCGGCAACGCCTCGCGATTATGGCGTACCTCGATCCTTTCTCGGTATCCGAAACCGAGGCATACATCAGTCACCGGCTGAGCGCGGCCGGTTACAGGGGACCGCAACTGTTCGATGGTGAAGCAAGGCACTTAATTGCTCTCATGAGCCGCGGCATTCCGCGAAACATTAACACACTCTGTTTTAACGGACTGTCGCTCGGATGCGCTAGGCGAATGAAGCGGATTGGTGCTGACATCATATACGAAGTAATCCAGGACCTGGACATCTCATCTCACAGCAGTCGATGGGTAGTGTCGAGCGATGCAGATTCGGTCGTGCGCCTGGAGCCGGAACCGTCTGATGGGTGTGATGTCACGGGCACTGATGACATGGCGGAGCCAGCTTCCGGTGCAACATCGCCGCAGAGGGGTACAGACTTGGGGTCGAGTATTGAGCGGAAGCCGTCTGAGGAACTCGACGTCATGGCCGCGAGAAGTATGTCGAAGCCGATGTCCGCCCCCTTGTCGCCGGGGGAAAAGATCGGGACGGCTCGGTGGGTCGTCCGTAAGGCAATCTATGGTTATTTTATCTTCGCACTTGTCTTGATGCCGAACAGGTTGGCGAAAGTCTGGCATGATTCCGCCATTCACAGTGCGACCAGAAGTTGTACGAGGTTCGTCCGGATGTCTCTGCCGGATAGCTTGTCTTCCCTTTCGAATCTTTCGATCGTCGCTCCCGTTGCTGCCATACGGCGGGGTCATGGGGGACGTAAGGTGAAAACATATTGCCAGCAGCTTCTGACACGTTTTGATGGCGCGGCCGCATGGAGTAAGCAACGGCTCGCGCCGGAAATGGCGAGCGTCGAGCGAATCGTGTTCCGCCATCGGCTCGGGCATTCTGAACGCGCTCGGCCCGCGAGTCATGCTTCTGTCAGCTTGCGTGAAAGCAAGTGAATGTCTCAAATGCGGAGGACCAGGGAATGAGCCGACATTTCGAATTGCTGACGAGCCTTGGAGAGCAGACGCGGCCTCCTCTGCAGGCTCCCGATTTCGAGCCGACGAGCCCTCCAGCACCGAACTCGCGAATTCCCGGAATCGCGGCATCTAAAGAGGAAATCGGCCTGGTTCAGCGAATTTCCTTGTTGCCGGGAACCGATGCCACCAAGTCCATCGTGCTTTGCGGAGTCACGGACGAAAAGGAATCGACGCACGTCTCCGCCCGGGTCGGCGAAATTCTTTCTGCCGATGCTTCTAGGAAGGTCTGCCTGATCGACGCAAACGTCCGGGCTCCTTCGCTTCACAAACGCTATGGAATTCCGATCCGCCCCGGTATGAGTGACGCCGTCGCCGGAAATGGACCGATTCAAGGTTTTGTTCACCAAGTTGGCAAGAGCAATCTGTGGTTGGTTCCCACCGGAACGAGAGCGGCCGACGGGCAGATGGTGTGGCCGCTTGATGCTCTTCGATCGCGATGGGCCGAGTTTCGCCGCCGCTTCAATTTTATCGTGACAAGCGCGCCGGCGATCGATGTGCTTCCCGACGCGATCGTCTTCGGGCGAATGAGCGATGGAGTAATTCTGATCCTGAAGGAAAATGTTACGCGGCGGGAGGAGGCCGTTAAGGTCAAGGAGACCTTTGACGCTTCCAATGTGAGGTTGTTGGGAGCTGTCTTGACCCATCACACTCCGCCGATACCGCCAATTGTCAGGAGGCTGTTGTAGGGTCAGAAATCGACGAATGTTTCTGCGATCATGTGTTTACAGAGGGTAGATGTGTGTCTCCAGATCGCGTGGTGTAAGTCACAGGGCGGAGCTATGGCCTGGGGCCGCTAGGGTCGTTCGCAATCCCTTTTAACCGGTGTACGTGAGCTGAAAGTTCATTTGTCCTTCAGGAAGTGCATGTTCTCATCTAATCTGCCATGCAAATCAAATGGCAAAACTCGCATAACCAGATTCGACGTATGCACTCTTTCCAGAATGCGTCTGTCCAAGTGCGCGCGCGCATAGCCACGGGGAAGTGCGACGGCTCATTCGTTAGTGATGGTGCTGCCTTGCCGTCCAGCGCCTCGTGTTCTGGGGATACCGGTGCGCGGTGTGTTGTGAGACGGAAGCCATTCTTCTGGGATATCTCTCTGACCACAGTTGCAGAATTTACAGTCATGGGTAGCAGCCTTCTGCTGATTTCTCTTTTGGGGCGATGGCTTGGTCCCGTCGCGCTGGCCGAGTACCTGCTCCTCCGTCGCGTCACAGTATGGTTTATGGCAGGAAGTCGCCTCGGCCTGGCGACCGCACTTCCGCGCTACGTTGCCTGGTCATCCGGGCAGAGAGGCACGGAGCACGAGCGCCACACGTACTTTTTCATCAGTGCAGCCTTCATGATGCTAACCACGGTAGGAGTCGCGACGATTCTGGTCCTGGGGCGTCGCACCTTTGCGGAGTGGTTGTTCGGCAGTCGTTATCGCAGCGCCCTGGTTATTGCATTGGCGTTGCTACTGATCGGGTTGGTGGCACAGTCTGCGGTGTATGGTTACTACCGCGGACTGCTCGACATGGTACGGGCCAACCTGCTGCAAGTAGTGAATCTCACGGTGATGCCGCTCACCGTCCTGCTCGTTCTTGCTCGTACCGGATCTATTCCGATCATCGTTGGCGCGATTGGAGGCGTGACGGCGATATTGTCAGTGCTTTTCGCCTTACCGGTTCTTCGAAAGCTCACGCAGGTAGGGCTGTCCCGTGTGACGCAATACGGTGGGGAGCTTTTGCGCTATGGCATTCCGCGAATGCCCGGCGACTTCGGTATCGCGGCGCTATTGGCCGTTGGGCCGGTAGTTGCCGCGCACGAAGTGCCCATGGCTAAGGTCTCGTCGCTGCTCCTTGGTGTGAGTATTCTTACGGCCATAGGTTATGCGGTTAGTCCGATCGGCGTCGTTCTTCTGTCGAAAGTGAGCATGATGCTGGGTGGGGGGGCGGCGGAGAACGTTCGTTCTCGACTTCGCCTTCTTGCCGCCGCCGTTCCCGAAATGTCGGTTTTCGTTTGCGCTCAGCTGTTCGTATTTGCCGACGTTGCGGTCCGTACATGGGTGGGTTCGAAGTTTCTTGATCAAGTTGGGGTTATCCGCTTGCTCATTCTGGCGATTCCACCCTACCTCTTCTATGTGGTGTTGCGAAGCACGATCGATGCAGCCGATGTGACGCCGTATAACGCTAGAAACGTTCTTATCGGGTTGGCAGTACACTTGGTCTTGCTTGCCGCCGTGGTGACATTGATGCCGCGTGGACTCCTGCTGGAGGGGATTGCCGGTTCGTTGCTAGTAGCCTTTATGGTGCTCGGGTTCCTCACCGAGCGCACATTCTGCCGTCTCTACAAACTCCGTGTTCCTTGGCGGCGCTCCGCTCCCGCAATAAGTATAGCGCTCGGTTTTGGCTGCGTGGCTTGGGTCTTCCGGTTCTGGCATGGCGCCCCCGTCAAACCCCTGGTCGTGGTGGCCATCGAGGCGGGGTTCGGCCTTGCGTACCTAGCCATCCTCAGAGCAATCGGTTCAACTTGGCTGCAATGTGCCGGGGAAATGGCTTTTCACGGACGGGCATCGTGAGACTGTCAATCCAGGCAAGAAACCCTCGATCTCAGGATCGATGAAATGATCGGGCGCTCCAGTCTTATCGCCGCGATCGTGACGATTGTTTTCCTCATGGCGTGTGCCATTTTACGTCTCGGCGTTGGTTCAGACGTGGGACCAGGCCGGATATTCCTGCTATTGATCGGCTCGGTTGTGTTGCTCTATTTGATTGCCAAGCACCCAGCCGCGTTTATGGCCCCTATGCTTTTCGCCCCCCGTGCAAAGAAACTGCCGTTCATTAGTAGTTTTCCATTTGTCGGCGGGTTTACGGAGCTTGGTATCACAGCTGGAATTGTAGCTTTGGCCGTTTTTGTGCGGATCGTCCTGCCTCGGCGAAGGTCCTGGCGTTTGCGGGAGGCGTTTCGCGAAAATCACAAGACCATTTACACTTACTTGTTATTCGCCGCGGTACTGTCGCTTAGCTATACCTATACGTCGGCACCCGATTACGGTGGCGCCAAGCTCTGGCGGTTCGTCGTCCTGGGGTCGCTCGCCTTCTTTGCACCGTTTGTGCTGCTGACTTCCGAGGAGGATTTCCACGACTTTACGTATGGAACGCTCCTTTTCGCCCTGGGTGTGGCCGTCACCAGCCTGAGATTCAGTCATCATGGACGGATTGGCTCGGCCCAGAATATCGTTCACATTGGGATTGGGCAGCTGATGGGCATGGCTCTTCTCCTCCTCTTTTATCACCGCTTCAAGAGTAAGCGCATTCGAATCCTCGCGCTCCTTATCTGCGTGCCATGGCTTTCTATCGGGCTTGCATCGGCCGAAGCTCGTGGCCCCCTACTGGCCGTGCTTCTTGCTCTTGCCGTCGGGGCATTCGCTCCCTGGTGGGACGCTCGCTTTATTAGCCGGAAGCAAGTCACTGTGTTGCTCTGCGCCGTCGTCGTCGCCGTGGTGGGGTTATCCGCCTATTGGTTCCGGGGAGTAGCGCAATCAAGATTACAGGCAAAGACAACCGAACTCACTTTGATCCTGGAAGGTTCCCCCGAGGCCTCCGGAAGCGCCACGGAACGCCTGGTGTACTACCACGCCGCACTTGAGGAGATTCCCGATCATCCGCTCTTTGGGTTAGGCATCGGTGGATGGAGCGTGTATTACTGGAACCAGGATATGCGGCACTATCCGCACAACCTATTTCTAGAAATTGCGGTCGAAGAAGGGCTTGTAGGATTAACCGCGCTGTTAATGCTTTTGGGCTCAGTATTTGTCACGCTCAAGCGAACGGCATATCGAGTTGCCCAGCAGTTTCCCTCATTGCTCCCGGTGTTCGTTTATCTGCTCACGGCCACGATGTTCAGTGGAGACATTGACGACAACCGTTTCCTATGGTCCTGGTGTGGCGTTGTTCTTGCCGTCACGGCAATGGTCCTAACCAGGGTAACTGTAGAGAGTCCTGCCTCATCTGAGGCCGTCGAACTGGAAGGACTGGGTGCGGTTCCTCCCGCGGTCGACCGCTTGTAAACGGTGGATGCCGACCGCAACTTTAATATGCGAATCTTGCTGAAATTCGGACGGGAGTCCGGCCCGGTTCGCCGAGCACGGTTGGCTTATGCGTTTCGTCTGTTCTGTGCAATCTATGGTCATCAGCCACTGCTGTCGCCCGGCGAGGGTACGGCGGATTTCAGCCTGGTCTACGATGCGGATGATTCCCGACTGTGCGCTTGTCCCTCTCTGAAGATGAGCTGCGTTGCGGGCAATCGCTCTCCTCGTGATCCAGCCCCTCCGCCAACACGATTTGTACGAGGGGATGAGACGACCTTTCTTTTCTATCCCCCGAGCTCGGTTCCCGAGCCGGATTGGTTAGGAGAGATTTTCGACTGGGTTTCGTGCGCCGATGAATACAGTGTGCCGGAGCGCGATTCTGTCGGCCGGATTCCATTCTCTGCCAGCTATTGGGGGCGGCACGATTTGGACCCAAGCGTGCCCTACGCTGCAGTGGCCATGCGATTCCTCCAGCGGGCTGTGTATAACCGCCTGCAAAGAAAACCCGAGTCACCGACAAGCCCTGTTCCGGCGGTGAAGCATTTCGTTATTTCGACACACGATATCGACTACTGGCCTGGAAATCGTCTCGAGGGCGCGCGCCGTCTGGCGAAAAATGCCGGCATCTCCCTTGCACTGTCGCGACGGCCGATGCTCAGTGCCCGGCAGCTGCAAATGGCAGTGACGCTTGCGGCAGGAGGGCGGAATCCACTGCAACAGATTGATCTGCTGGTACAACGCCAATTGAGGCAAGGTCTGGTGGGCAGCTACTATTTTCTCACTTCCCACTGGCATCGGAGAGACGCCAACTACACTCTGAACCGCCCTGGCGTTTTGGAACAGATCCGCCGTTTGGTCCAACAGGGCTGCGAGGTGGGCGTTCATGGTTCGTACACCTGCCTGGAACAGTCGAATCAGTTGGCCAAGGAATACGACTCGATGCGCGCTCTGGGAGTTACCGTTTACGGAGGCAGGCAACACTGGTTGCGATTCACTCTGGACCACCTGCTACCGTCCGTGGAAAAGGCGGGCGCCCGGTATGATTCTTCACTCGGTTGGTCAGATCGCTTCGGCTTTCGCGGAGGTGCTTGTTTCGCTTTCCCGCCGTACGATTTCGAGCACGAGAGTCCGGCAAACTTCCTCGAGATCCCGTTGGCGATGATGGACCAAAGCCTGCACGAAGGCTTCCGAAACGCCGCCCAGGGTGAGGCTCGTGGACAGGAAATACTCGCCACCAGTCGCCGTTACGGTTGGGGTGGTGTATCCATTCTTTGGCATCCTGCCGCCTTCGGGGGCGGATGGTTCTCGACGGAAACGGGTGATGCGTTCTGGCACCTTTTGGAGGAAAGCGAGAAACGGGAGGATGCCTGGTTAAGCGCCAGTGCCTTCCTCCAGGCGGTTCGCCAGCGCTATGTCGAAGTTGGCCTGTTGCCGCAAGGTAAATCAGTCATTCGGATTGACGCTCATCGCCCAACACGGAATCCTATCTCGACCGCCGCTCTATGATTGTTGTGGCTACACCTACTCCTAGCGTTCCGCTATGTGGAGTCAAAACGTGAACGTTCTTGTTACTGACGACAGTTATAAATCATCCTTGGGGATTGTTCGGAGCCTCGGTAGGAAGGGCGTTCGTGTCTCCGTGATGTCAACCTCTTCGGTTGCTCTTGCTTCTCGCTCACGCTACTGCTCGCAACGGCATGTGCTTCCACCCCTTAGCGATGGTTC
The DNA here is from genome assembly GCA_046705285.1 of Terriglobia bacterium. Lineage (GTDB taxonomy): Bacteria > Acidobacteriota > Terriglobia > UBA7540 > UBA7540 > SCRD01. The sequence continues at coordinate 1,334 of JBJKQK010000210.1, read as the reverse complement.
GTTTCTGCCGGCCCTCGAGAATCTCTTGAGGCGGGTTCCATTTGACCTAGTGATGCCGGTTGGTTACACGAGCACGGTCACTTTGGCTCGGCATCGGGCCAGACTTGATCCGCTTGCGCGGCTAGAAATCGCTCCGTATCACCGGATTCGTGCCGCAGCGGACAAAATCTATACGCATAAGCTCGCCCAATCCCTTGACGTTCCCACCCCACAGACTTTTTTCCCGGAGAGATTAGAAGACGTGGTGGCGTTATCTCCATACCTTCGCATGCCCGTCGTCATCAAGGCGCCTTGCGAAACACCCGGCACAGAAGTCCACTATGTGCAATCGCGGGAAGGCCTACTGCCTTGCTACCACACCGCCTCCGCGTTCGCACTTGCTGAAGGCAGGCCACTGCCCATTATTCAGGAATTCATTCCAGGAGACGGATGCGGTTTTTTTGCTCTCTATCAGAACGGCGTGTGCAAGCGAATCTTTATGCATAAACGGATTCGTGAGACGCCACCCAGTGGTGGGGCCAGTTGCTGTGCCATTAGTTTCTACGATCCCACGCTTAAGGCCTACGGAATGCGCTTACTTGATTGGCTTACCTGGCATGGGGTGGCCATGGTTGAGTTTCGCTTGGATCGGCGCGACGGCAGGTACAAACTCATGGAGATAAATCCAAAGTTTTGGGGCTCACTGGATCTCGCATTGACGGCTGGAGTTGATTTTCCTGGTTGTCTTTGTCAAATGGCAAAGGGAGAAGAACTGGAATACTCGGAATCGTACAGGCGCAACCTGCGCTTTCACTGGCCATTGCAAGAGATTCAACATGCACTCTCGCGTCCTTCTTCCTTCTGTGGTGTGGCGGCTGACTTCATAAAGCCATCCGTGAAATCGAACGTCCTGTTATCCGACCCCAAGCCGATTCTTTTGGAACCAGTCAATCGCCTCGGAATGCGAGTGCGTCAAATGTTTGCCACAAAAGAGTCCCATTGCGCGCATCCGCCCATACAGCGTAAATCAAGTCTCTAGATAGAGATGAGAAACTCGCGCTGCCAACAGATAGCCGCATGCGTTAGGCGAGTGTTCGCGGATTGTCGTTTGTCCGGTCATGCTCAGACAGTGCTTGTAGTGTCTTCCACGTCTGCCGGGGACGCCTGAATCAGGGCAGGTGGATCAGTACACCTATTGGCCTGTCGCAAAGTAACCATTACTGATGTGTGGGCTTCTAAGTTCGTATGGTCAACGAACTCTTGCTCACCAAAGATCAGCAAACACAGTTAACTTCGATCGCTCAGTCGCGTTCCTTGCCGGCAGGATACGTGTTCCGCGCCAAGTTGGTCCTGAT
>JBJKQK010000209.1:0-4837 GCA_046705285.1 Terriglobia bacterium | reverse complement strand
GGGCAATAAAGCGGTAACCGTGCCGCGGCAGTGTCTCGACAAAGCGCGGATTCTCGGCCGAATCGCCCAGCGCTTCGCGAAGCTTCTTGATGGCGGTATTGATGCCGTGGTCGAAATCGACAAAGGTATCTCCTGCCCAGAGTTGCTCTCGTAATTCATCTCGCGTGACAACTTCGCCGGGTCTTTCGAGGAGAAGTGCCAGAACCTGCAGGGGCTTTTCCTGCAATCTGACCTTCAGGCCCTGCTTGCGCAGTTCTCCCGCGCGGAGATCCAGCTCGAAGACTCCGAAACGGAGAATCGGGAGAGAGGGGGTGGCTTCCGGCACAGCTCAGCCTCCCACGTATAGGTTAAGTGTACCACTCTCCTGATTCGTCCCTGTAAAAATCGGGGCTGGTGACGCGGCCATTATATTCCCGACCCAAGGAGGCGCATGCATTCCAAAAGGCGACACGTATTCGCGAACCGCTCGGCGCAAGATTCTCAGCTTCGCGTGGCGGCTTCAATCGCCAGTGCTGCGGCGCCTACGACTCCGGATGGATCGGCAACCTGTGCCTGGACAATGGGCACCTTCCGGCGGAGGAAGGTCTTAGTTCGCCAATCGACCGCATGCTGGATGGGAGCGAACAGAAAGTCTTCTGCCTGGGCAATTTGTCCGCCCAGAATGACGACTTCCGGGTCGAATACGTGAACCAGGCCTGCAATGGCGCTGCCAAGCACCAGAACCGCGCGTTCGATGATGAGCCGGGCAACGTTGTCGCCCGCTCGCGCGCATTCGAAGACGTCGCTGGAGGTCAGAGGGTGCGAGCGCACGTTGTGCAGCGTGGTCTTTACCCCGCGATGGATGGCTGCAGACGCTTCACTCTCAATGGCGCGCGCGGAAAAAACGGTCTCGAGGCACCCCTGGTTCCCGCAAATGCAGACGGCGCCCTCGGGGTCAACCGTGATGTGCCCCAGATGGCCGGCCACTCCGCCCGGTCCCCGAATGATTCGCCCTTCGGAAAGGACAGCGCCGCCGACTCCGGTGCCGAGCGTCAGCATGATGGCATTTTCGCGGCCGCGGGCCGCTCCCCATCGCCATTCTCCGACAAGCGCCACCCGGGCATCGTTATCGGCGGCAACGGGGCAGGAAGCGGGAAGCAGCGGCGCGATGATTTCACTCAGCAGGCGGCCTTCGAGGTAGTGCAGATCACCCGGCAGCGCCAGGACTTCCGTGGTGCGGTGATCAATGATGCCCTTGCAGCCGATGCCTGCGCCGCGAATGGTTGTGGCCCGCCGGTCAAGCTTTTTCATCAGCGCTTTGAGGGCGCGGTTAAAATCAGGCAAAGAGCGCGGTGTTGAAGCTCTTAGGGATGCTATGATATCGCCTTGGGGATTCACCAGGGCTGCTTTGATCTGGGTTCCACCGATGTCGAGGCCAAGCAGAGCCCCGGCCGGTGACCTTTTTTTATCGATTGGCATGGCTGTATCTTGATAGTCGAACGCCGGCCGGTTGTCAATAGTTGAATATCGTGCCCGGATTTTTCCCACTGGCACGAGGACTTCGAATCCGTGTGGCGGCGGACGGTTGAATGAATCACGCGGGGGAAAATGAGCGAGTGGAAGAGGAGGAGAATGAGCGCTGCGGAACAATACTTTGACAAAACTCTCGATCTCTTGAAAGAACTGCGGGAGAAGGAGCTGGCCGCAATTCAGGCGGGCGCGGAAATCTGTGCCACCTCGATTGCCCAGGGCGGGCTCGTTTTCCTGTTTGGGAGCGGCCACTCGCGCATGATGTGCGAGGAAATGACGCCTCGCCAGGGCTGCTTCCCGGGCTTCGTGGCGCTGGTTGAACTGGCCATGTCAAATCACGCGGCCATTGTTGGCGCGAACGGTCTGCGCGCCCCTCTCTACCTGGAGAAGTATGAAGGCTATGCCGAGCAGATCCTGAAGGGATTTCATTTTGGGCCGCACGACGCCTTTATTGTGATTTCAACCAGCGGCATCAGACCCGTGGCCGTGGAGATGGCGGCGGGCGCGCAAAAACGGGGCTTGCCGGTGATCGCCATCGTTTCGCGCCAGCATTCGGAACAGTCCAAGCCTGCGCATTCTTCAGGCAAAAAGCTTATCGACTTTGCGAACGTCGTGATTGACAATCACTGCCCGCCAGGCGATTGCGTTCTTGAACTTCCGGGTTTCGAATGGCGCACCGGTCCGGCTTCGACCGTGACGGGCGCCACGATCATCAACATGCTGCGATGTGAAGTGGCGGAGCGGCTGACCGAGCGGGGCATCAAGCCGGAACTGCTCCCCAGCCATCAACTTGTTGGGAACGCCAGCGCCGAAGCGCAGTTGGAACGCTTTTACGAAGCTTATCGAAAGAGCCTTCGCCACCTGTATGAATAATCGGTGATTTGCCGTTCCCAGTCCGGGTGTCGCGGCGGGACCCGGCATGCGGTGGGTGAGAAATAGCAGAAGACGGCCGAGATTGACGGCAAACAATTCGCGTGACGCCATCACTGCAGAGGCAGTGGTGGGTGGTTCAGATGAAATACGTTCTGCTGGTAACAGGGTCAAGCGGAATTGCGGAAGCTACGGCGTTGTTGGCGGGCCGCGAAGGCTTTGAAGTTTTTGTTGTGGGACTCGACGAACCTCAGTGCCGCGACCTGAGCGCCAGGATTGAATGGTCGGGATATTTCGCCGGTGATTTGAGAGATCCCTCGGCAGCGGAGGGTGCTCTGTCGAGTTGTGTGGAAAAATTCGGCCGGCTCGATGCACTTTTTAACGTGGCGGGAACGAGTGGCCGGAAATTCGGCGATGGCCCCGTGCATGAATGCTCAGTGGAAGGCTGGGACAAGACGCTCGAAGCCAATGCCAAACCGACCTTTCTGATGTGCCGGGCGGCTGTTCGCCATTGGCTTCAGACAGGTCGCGGCGGTGCAATTCTGAACATGGCCAGCGTTCTGGCGTTTTCGCCTGAACCACGGCATTTTGCAACCCATGCTTACGCTGCCAGCAAGGGCGCTGTTATTTCGATGAGCCAGGCGATGGCGGCGCTTTATGCGCCACACGGCATCCGCGTGAACGTTATTGCGCCGTCCCTGGTGAAAACTCCGATGAGCGCCCGCGCGCAGTCCGATCCGGAGCTTCTGGAGTTCATAAGGCGCAAGCAACCTTTGAGCGGCGGCCTTATCGCACCGGCGGACGTGGCGGAGATGGCGCTGTTCCTTTTAAGCGGACGGTCCCGCCATGTGACGGGACAGGTGGTGGCAATCGATGGTGGGTGGTCGTTTGCGGGTTGACCGGTCAAAGAATGCCGGCGGCGCGCAATGAATATGAATCGCGGCTGCGGTGTCCAGGATCGGAAATCAAATTCATCGGCAAACCTTGTGACTGGGGCCATTGCCAGCGAGTCCTTCGGCGACTCAGATGGAGTCATCCAAGCCGCCATTGATTCAAAGACGCCGGCCCCACCGGCTTATCTGGCGTCGCTTCCGTTCTTCAAGAGGCTTGACAGGAACGCGCCATTGAAATAAATTCTGCAGATCGCGAGCTCAGTGTCTCAAGGCGGGGCTCAGCAGCAGAAGAGGAGATAAAACGATGATGACGAAAACGCAGATTGTGGCCCATTTGGCGGACAAGACAGGATTGCAGAAGAAGCAGGCAGCCGCTGTCCTGGAAGGGCTGGCAGCATTGGCGGAGAAGGAAACCAAGAGCAATGGCCAGTTTGTTGTCCCGGGCCTGGGAAAGGCTGTAAAGGCGCACCGCAATGCGCGTACGGGCCGGAACCCGCAGACCGGTGCACCCATCAAGATTCCGGCACGGACCGTGGTGAAATTCCGCCTTGCCAAGGCCTTCAAAGACGCCGTTGTCCCCCCGAAAAAGAAGAAATAGACGGTAGGGCATTGCACCGCAGGAATGCGGGTGGAAAGCGGGCGAGAGCATGCGCTTTGGTGTGGATAACGACGGCGAGGCCCAAATCTGCCGGCATGATTGCCCACGCTGCAGGGTCAATTTCGCGCTGAGCAGGCCGACACCATGAAACGTCGTGAGTTGTTGTTGGCGGGTCCTGCAGTGCTGCTCGGGATGGCTGCCACACACTTCCGAACCAGCCGGCTATCGGTCGAGGGCTACATCTTCCAGCAGTACGCCGAGAGACAGGGCAAGGAACTTGCCGACGTGCTGGACGAAATCTTTCCGATGGCGCGCCGGGCGGGATTTCAAAACATCGAATTGAACCAGGGTTTCCTGACGCCTGGCCTCCGCAGCAGGGTGTTGGAACTGGTGAGTGCAAATGGCCTTCGGATGCCATCGGTTTACGTAGGCGGACCGATGCATCAGCGCAGCCTTGCCGAGAGGACGATCCATCAGGCACTTGAAATCGCGGCGCTGTGCAAGAGCCATGGATGCCGGGCTATCGTCAACAATCCCGACCCGAAACCGCACGATGTGCCGAAAACCAACGCCGAACTCGCCGTCCAGGTGAAGATGCTCGACCTTCTCGGGCGCGAGCTGGCGCATCGGGGTTTTGAACTGTGGACGCACGCGCATGCTCCGCAGATGGCCGATCATGCCCGCGAGTGGCGATACAATCTTCACCATACCAACCCGAAGTATGTGTGGATTTGCCTGGATGTTGACTGGGTCTACCAGGGAGGTCAAAATCCGATGGCTTTGCTGCGCGAAGCGGGCCACCGGGTTGCCAGCCTGCACCTCAGAAACTCCCGCCACAGAGTGTGGCTTGAATCCTTTGGTGAGGGGGATATCAACTACCACGCGATTGCAGCCTACCTCAACCAGGAGCACATCAAGCCGTTGCTCGTTGTCGAACTTGCCTACATGAAGCAGACGCTTGTTACTC
>JBJKQK010000208.1:0-23515 GCA_046705285.1 Terriglobia bacterium | reverse complement strand
CGCTGAAAGTTGAGAGAAAGTTGTACAACGCTTCCTTGTTGGCAATGTTGATTGCGGTGAGCGTCAGCGAAACTCTCGGACGTTCGGTGTGGAAGAGATTGTCCAAGCCAATCCCCACATCGAAGAGATTCCGAGGAGCGACACGCGGAGGATTGTGGTCAGGGTTGTAAGTTCCCGGGGCTGGAATAACAAGTCGGGTAGCACCCCATTGCGGATACGGTAAGTTGCAGGAAGTAATGGGATGATACAAAGTAGCAAACTGGTTCCCGCAATAAAAACCAATCGCTGCCTGCTGGTCCCCGTTGAGTGCCAGGGCCGCAGCGAGATCCGGGACGTTGCCCGCCACCAGGCCACTTTCATACTGCCACGTGAAGCCCACCCAGGGCTCACGCGTGTGAAGCCATTGAAGCTGCGGGAACTGATACTCCACGTGTGTGGTTTGCTCAAAGTTCTGATCGTGGTCGATCCGAAATACGCCCACGTTGAGGGGCGAATTGAAAATCAAGCCGCCTACTTCGGGCCCGAAGAATCGAGATGCGGCATGACCCATCACAGAATAGGCTGTGACGCCGTGCCAGTCCGTCATATTCACCCGCACGGCGGCACCGTCGATTTTCGATTTCCGCCATTGGATCGGAAAAGTAATGGGCGAATTGAAAAGGGTGTCAAAGTCATAGTCATCTCGAGTGTACTTCCAGAAAACCATTGCGCTCACAACCACGTGCCGGCCAAAGGCCTGCTCCAGACCTGCGTTGAACTGATTCCGGTGGCCCGGAACAAGTGGAGCCTGCCCGAAAGCGCCAATGCCCGTGGTTGCCAGCCCGCCCGCTCCGGTAGCGCTTGAAAGCAGCAGGTTCTCATAATAGGGGATGTCAAACAGTCTCGCATAACCTACGCGGATGACGGTATTGGTCGGCTTGACGGTATACGAGATCGCGATACGGGGTTGAAGCTCGCTGGCATTGCTCAAGCCTCGGTAGACACCCTCCCGCAAGCCACCATCCACTCTCCACTGGCCAAGTTTGATGTTGTCCTGGGCGTAGAAGCCTGCATTCACAATGTTCGCGTGGCCGTGGAAATCAAAAAGATGGCCGCCGCGCGTCAGGTCATAGGGAATCAGTCCCGACGCCAGAGAAGGGTTCGGAACAAATCCGTTGGCGGCGCAATTATTGGGATTAATGAGCGTGGGATCAAGCGCCGGGCTGCCGCTTGAGGTCAGGCAAACGGGATTGAATGTCGGGTCCGTGATTCCCAGAAAAAAGTTTTCCGTCAGCGGCGATGAATCAAATTCGACCCCTGCCTGGATCGTTTGGATGCCACGCGAATAGGTGAAGTCACTGGTGAAACCATAATGCGGCTGCCGGCGGTCCTGCCCTACCGTGGCCGGCAAATCGGAGAATGGATTTGGGCTCGGGAAATATTCAACATGGGTGATTCGCAAGTATGGTTGGAAGGAAACCAGTGTGTCGGCACTGAATAAGTGCGTCCATTCAGGCGACAGGTTGATAGATTTGACCAGTTGATGCTGGGCCTGGCCTACCGCAAGCTGGTCGTAAGTGTCCGGAACCTGGAATCCCGACCTACCCAGAGAAAGATCAAGATATGCCGTGTTATTGGCGTCAGGCTGCCAGTCCACGCGGTCAAAAAAGCTCTCGTTATTCCCCCTGTCATGGAACGCATGGAATTCAGGCGGGGAGAGAAAGCGGCTTGAGCCGTTGCCGTTGACGGCAAAGAAGTTCCCCCATTTGTTTCCGCCCACGCCGAAGGTGAGACCTTCTGACCACGAGCCAAAGGACCCGCCCTGGCTGCTGAAGCTTCCATGAGGGTGCAGTTCGCCAAGGCCCGATTTCATGGTGGTATTGACGATCAGGCTGGTCATGCCGCCGTATTGCGCCGGCGGCGTGCCGTCGATGACGGACACCGACTGCACGGCATCCATCGGAAGCTGGTTGGCAAAGATCTTAGCCTGCTGATCGGTGGTCGGCTGGCCATCCATCACGACCGTAGTGTCCGAGTGTTCGCCCAACGGGTGGAAAAAGCCGTTGGCATCCGCCACGACTCCGGGTGTGGCGTTGGTGAGGACCTGGCTCAGGCCAATCGACGGACTCTCGATGGGCAAAGTCTTGATAAGACTCTGCCCGACGTCGGTGTGCGAGATTGGAGTCTTCTCTATAAGGTCGTTGGCCCGGGTCGTCACGGTCACTTGGGTGGCGACGGTGGCAAGCTTCAGGGCAATTCTCAGCCGGATGGGAAGGCCCGACCGCAAATCAACATCTTGCACCACAGGCTGAAAGCCTTTGTGCGTCACCGTCAGGTGATAAGGATTGAACGGAACATCCAGGAATTCGAATTTCCCGGATGTGCTGGTGGCTGTTGACCGCACGTAACCGGAGACAGGATTTTGAATCTCGACGGTCGCGCCCGAAATCACAGCGCCAGTCGGATCAACAACAGTTCCCTGGATGGTTCCTGCACCCGCCAGCGCTTCCGCCCTTGCGACCCTTGCGGGAAACATCACTCCACTGAAAATAAACGCGCAAGCCATTAGCAAAACACCCGAAATCGAAACACCCCATAGCCCGAAGGCTGCGGATGGACCGCAGCGAAGGTCCGTGCGCATACATTCCTCCTCGATTATGATTTGGTTTTCCAGCTGTAACTTTGGAAGGTGGTCAGACGCGAGGAGGATCTCGACCAGAGGGATGAAGCAGGAAAATGACGGGAATGCTGGAAGGATAGGCTGGCAGCGCGGCAGCTATTACCTGCAGCGGCAATAACGCCAGCCTTTCCGCCGCAGGCTGGACAGCGCCCTGGCGGGCGATCTGGCAAACGGGACAAAAGGGCCGGGGAACCGGAGAGGGATGGGGCTCGGTCCACACCGTGCTAATCTTCGCCGCATCACGCAGCAGGCGCGCGCCAACCACCCGGTGGTGCAGTTCCAGGTGGAAGAACACATTCAACTGCACCAGCACGGCGATCCATGCAATCAGGTAGCGCGCTGAACGCGAGCCCCGGAACACCGAAGACTTCCTGAAACGACTGTAGCTCACAAATCTAGACCTGCAAGACGTCGCCGTCCCGCGCCACCAGGCTGTAGAGGATCGGGTTGACGAAAAAGCCCAGCAGCAGAGGCGAAATCAGCCCGCCCACGATGACAATCGCAAACGGCTTCTGGGTGGATGACCCGATGCCGGTCGACAGGGCAGCGGGTAGCAGACCGAGGCACGCCACCATGGCTGTCATCATAATGGGCCGCAATCGGAGCAAGGCAGCTTCATGAGTTGCCTCCCGGATGCCTTTCCCTTCCAGGCGCAACTTATTGATATAAGAATAAAGCACCACCGCCATTTCCGTTGACACACCCATCAGCACGAGCAATCCGAGAACCGACGAAACGCTGAAAGGCGTATGGCTCAGCTTCAGCGCCAGCAGCGCTCCGACGGGCTCAGTCGTCGCCACGCCGATCGCAATGGCCACAGGAAACTTGAAGTTCCCATAAAGAGCGAAAAGGATCAGGAAAATAATCAAAACAGTCAGCGGGCCAATCACATCAAGCTGTTTCCTGGCAGCAACATATTCGCTATATTCGCCGCCCCAAGTGACGCGGTAGTTTGGAGGCAGAGATTTCACAATTGGCGCGATAGCACGCTGGCCGGCCTCGACAGCGCCCGCCAGATCCCGACCCTGGACACTGTACTGAACACCAATGTACCGGGAGTTGTTCTGCCGGTAAATGAAGGCAGCGCCGTTCCCGATGCTGATATCAGTCAACTCCTTGAGCGGGATCTGCTGGCCGCCCGGCGTACCCACAAGCAGATTCCCGATGGCCTGTGGGCTGCGCCGGAATCGCGGCTCCATTCGCACGATTAGGTCAAACTCCTTTTCACCCTGAATCACCTGCGTCGCAGGTTCGCCGCCGATCGCCGCCGCGACGACGTCCTCGACATCGGAAACATTGATGCCGTAGCGAGCAATCTTGCTCCGATCCATTTTGATCAACAGGCTGGGTTGTCCCAGTTCGCGCACCACTACGAGGTCGGTAAAACCCGGCACCTTTTCGAGAGTGGTCTTAATCTTGAGAGCGGCATTCTGGAGAATTTGCAGGTTCCGGCCATACACTTTGACGTCCAGTGCACTCTTAAGCCCGGTCAGGGCCTCGTCGACGGCATCTTCAGCCGGCTGGGTGTAATTGAAGATGATGCCCGGGAAAGTCGTGAGCCTGCTGTTGATGGACTTGATGAGCTCCTGTTTGTTGCGTATTGGGCCGGTCTTCCAGACCTTATTGTTATAAGGCTTCAGTCCGACGTAAAACTCGCAGTTGAAGAAACCCGTGGGGTCCGTACCGTCGTCCGGGCGTCCCAATTCTGATCCAACCTCGGTCACCATAGGATAGGACATCAGAATGTGGCGAACCTTCGGAGCAATCTGGGCGGCGGCACGCCAGGAAATCGTGTAAGGCATGGTCGCGCGGACCCATATAGCTCCCTCGTCGAGTTGCGGCATAAACTCCGCACCAATCATTGGAACCAGCAGCAGAGCGCCGCAAAAGATCGCCAAGGTAATCAGCAGCGTCACCGCGCGATGGTCGAGCGCCCAGTTCAGATACCGACTATAAAGCCCCTTGACCCACTCGTAGGGCCTGTTCGTCTTTTCCTTAACTCCCGCTTTGAACCAGTAGGAGATAAGAACCGGAACCAGTGTAAGTGAAAGCAGCAAGGCCCCAATCAACGCGAAAGACATGGTGTCGGCCATGGGATGAAAGAGCATGCCAGATGGCCCGCCCAGCGCGTAAATGGGCAGATAACCCGCAATGATGACGGCCACGGAATAGAAGACAGGACGGTCCACATCGCGCGCCGCGGCCAGGATTGCTTCCTTCAAATCATATTGCTGTCCTGCCCGCAGACCGAGCTCGCGATAGATGTTTTCCATCATGACCACGGTGCCGTCAATGAGAATGCCGAAGTCGATGGCCCCAATCGACAACAGGTTGGCAGACACGCCCTTCAGATGGAGAAGGATGAAGGAAAACAACAGACAGAGCGGGATGGTCAGCGCCGTAATAATGGCCGCACGAACGCTTACCAGGAAGAAGATCAGAACGATAAGAACCAGAATCATTCCGCGCATCAGGTTGTGTTCCACCGTCGATTTCGTCAATTCCACCAGGCCGGTGCGGTCGTAGAAAGGATGGATTTTGACGTCTTTGGGCAGAACGTGGTCATTCAGATACTTGGTCTCTTTTTCAACGCGTTGCAGAACGTACTGCGTCTGCTCACCGGTGCGCATCATGATCACGCCTTCGACGGCGTCGTTATTGTTCATGAAGCCGTATTCGCCCAGGCGCGGCGCGTGGCCAATCACCACCTTGCCGATGTCACGCACGTAGACCGGGGCGCCATTGTGACTCGTCACAACGATGTTATCGATGTCCTGCCTGTCTCGAATCAGCCCGAGGCCCCGAACGTAATAAAACTGCCCTCCTTGCGAATAGAAGCCTCCGCCCGTGTTGGCATTGTTTGCTGACAGGGCGTTCAACACCTGCGGAACGGTCACGTGAAAACTGTAAAGCTGCGTGGGGTTCAGCAGCACCTGGTACTGCATAACGGTCCCGCCGAAGCCAGAGTCATCGGCTACGCCACGGACCGAACGGTAAGCATGATTTAGAATCCAGTCCTGAATGGTCTTCAGTTCCTGTGGAGTGCGGTCAGGGCTCTCAAGTACATAACGGTAAATCAGGTCATAGGGACTGGAGAGCGGAGCCAGGGTGGGCGTTACTCCGTTCGGCAGGCTGACCTCCGTCAGCCGTCTGAACGCTATTTCGCGGCAGAAGTAGTTGCCAGTGCCGTACCGAAAAGTCATGATGATGTCCGAGAGGCCGTAGAGGGAGATTGAACGCATCGTCTCGATACCGGGGATTCCGTTCATCTGAATCTCGATGGGCACGGTAATCAAGCGCTCGACTTCTTCGGCAGCATGCCCGGGCCATTGTGTTATGACCTCAACCATCGGCGGGGAAAGGTCAGGATAGGCGTCAACGGGCATCCGTTCAAACGACAAGATCCCCCCGATTACGATGAAACCTACAAGAATGATGACGAAAAATCGCTGATTCAGAGCAAAGTGAACAATACGATGGATCATATTACTTTAAACCCCAAAGTGAACGACGGTGCCCCAAAAGGATGCTTCCGGAATTATGAAAGCGACTGGGCGAACTGTACGAACAGAGCTCCATTCCCAACCAACTTTTCACCGTCTTTGAGCCCGGTAAGGATTTGTGTTAGTCCATTTTCGCTGCGGCCGATTGTCACCAGCCTCTGGGCGAATTTGTTTTTTCCCACGACGACATAAACGAACGGTTCATTCTCGTCGTTCCTGAGAACAGAGGAATCAGGAACCGTAAGCGACTTGGTCTTCCCGGCCTGCACAATGGCCGTGACATACATGTCCTTCTTGAGCATTCCGCCAGGGTTGTCCGTCACAATCCGCACCTTCAAAGTCCGCGTGGTGGCGTCAAGCGCCGGAGCAATATAAGAAATTCGTCCGTGGAAAACTCGCGAGTAGGCGTCGGTTTCCACTGTCACCGGATCGCCCAGGCGAATGTGCCCAAGATCGCTCTGATAAACATTCACCCACACCCATACGGTGCCCACGTTTGAGATCGTGAATACCCGTGTTGCCCCGGCTTGCACAACCTGTCCGGGCTGCACCATGCGCTCAACCACCTCACCACCGATCGGCGCCAGCACCGGAATCTGGGAACTGGCCGGGCCATCGGCAAGCTTGGCCGGATCGCTGATACCCAAAACCTGCAAAGACTGCTCAGCAGACTGCAGTTCAGCCAGAGCCTGGTTGTGGGCAGATTCGGCCGAGAGAAGGTCCATCTGGGCGATGGCGTGGTGGGCATAGAGGGCCTGGTCCCGGTCGAGATTGCTCTTGGCAAGCCGATAGCTGGCGTCTGCCTTCAGGAAATTCGACCGCAATTGGGCGAAGTCAGGGCTGCTGACGTAGAGCATCGGCTGCCCGATCCGGACAAATTGTCCGGGGTATACCAGCACCTTCGTGATGGGCCCGCTCACCTGGGTGATCACCGGTGTCGTCTGGAAAGCGTTGTACGCTACAGACCCCGGCAGGCGCAGGACCACCGGAAAGGTCCGAAACTCGGACCTGACAATCTGCACATGCGACATCTGGTCCTGCGGCACGCTGAAGAATTGCGCCTTCGCAGCTCCGGCTGAGCCGTAAGCGGTGGTTTCGGCAGCGCTCGGTCCGGAGCCGCTGTTCCCACAGGCTGAAAGCAGAAAAAGAGAGAAAATTGCAACCCCCAGGAAAGGCAACTCAAGTCTCCTGGCACTCATTATTTTTGTCTTTGTTTTTGTTCTCATGGCAATTGCCTCGTGCCGACCGCCTCATCCAGTTGCTCGACAGCCAGCATATAAGTCGCCAGCGTTTCCCGGTAAGTAAGTTCGATCGATCTGTAACTGCGCTCGGCGTCCAGGAAGTTCAGCAGGCTGACGGCGCCTCGCTGGTATGCGTACCGGCTGATATTCAGAGACTCCTTTGCTTCATTCAGATAACCCGACTGATAAAGTTTCACAATTCGCTGGCCGGTCTTGACGGCTTGATAAGCTGTGGCAACGTCCGTCAGGACCGCCTGCTGTGTGGCGTCCCTATCCTCTTCATACCGGGTGATGGCCGCGTGGGTACGCGCGATTTCTCCCTGATTGCGGTTGTAGATCGGGATCTCAATATTCACGGAAAAGCTGGCGTCATTGGCAAGTGCAACGTGGCTGTATCCTGAGGTGAGCGTCAAATCCCGCTTGCCGTTGGCCTTCGCCAGCATGTACCGGCTCTTAGCCCTGACCACGGCCTGATCTGCAGCATGCAGGTCCGGCCGCAGCTTGAGCGCCTGTGCCTGAAAGTCTTCCACGTTGCCCTGGGTGGGCTTATAAGCGAGGCTGCCGATCACATCGTAATTCTCCGGCACTGACCCATACCCCATCAGGTCGCGCAGCGACTCCAGCGATTGCACCCGCGACAGCTTCGCTGCTGCCAAATCCCTTTGAAATTGCAGCATCTGGAGCTTGATCTTCAGCAGGTCGCCTTCGCTGATCGCTCCCTTCTTGTAACGCTCTTCGCTCACCTGCACAGTCTGCTGAAAGCTCGCAAGGTTCCGCTGAGCGAAAGCGAGGGAAGATTCGGCCAGCAAAACGTTGACGAACTGCCGGGCGACGTTGAAAACCAGTGCGCGCTCGTTGTTCTGGATCTGGGACTGGACCACTGCCGTGTCATCCCGTGCCGTCTGCATCCGCCACTTGCGCTTGTGCCCGCGTTCGAAGGTGTAGGAGAACAGCATGTCAAATTCAGTCGCGTTGTTAATGTAGTCGCCGTTCAATTGGCTGGGTGTGAAGAACGGCCAGAACAGTCCATTCCAGGTAAAAACTGGATTGGGCTTCAGGGAGGCCGTCACCTCGTTGGCTCTGCTTTCTGTGACCTGAGTTTTGGCCGCCAGCAGAGCGTGATTATGCTCAAGCGCCAAATGGATGGCGCGATCAAGAGTGATTTTCACAGTCGGCGGAGGCTGCTGGGCGCGGGCATCGCCAGCCTCTGTGCCCAACATGAGAAGTGGTACGGCCGCCAGAATGATCAACCAGCTCAGTTTCTTGCGTAGGGAGCAGAAAATTAATTCAGCCATTTCTAGGAATCCATCGGTATCAATACACTCGGAGCGGGCTCGCAATGAATACAGGATTTCACGAACCCGAAGAAAGCCGGACTTGGAGAGAAGGATTAGACAAGAGGAGGCGCACGCCCATGCCATGCGGCAGGCTGTGCCAGGGGAACGACGGTCACAACGCGAAGTCCAGGGAGCGGTGTGACCATGGAGAAATGGGCTGTGGGATTGCCCATGGCTGGCCGCACAGCGCCGTGCCGGAGGATCTGGCAGCCAGTGCAGTAACCCTGCTCGCCGCCGGCGGGTTGGGACTGCTTGCGGGTCTGGCTGATCTCCACTGTCCGCGTTGTGCTGCAAAATTCCAGCGCGATTTCCGGCACACAGTGGTGGTGCAACACCAGCACTACCAGCAGGTGCAACTGCATCATCGCCAGTAGCCAGGTGGTTGCTGCGCACCACGAACGATGTTTTGCAGATCTGAACAAGAAGCTATGCCCGAGAACTGACGTCTGCGCTTAATCTCATCTGCTTCGGATCCCAAACTAAGGTGCCGGGGGAACCCAATGTCAGATGCTGGATTGATGCGAGTCTCGCTGCTTTGGTTGCAACAGGATAACGGGATTCTGCCCTACTCTCCCCCGAAAAACGAAGCCCAATCTTGCTTTCCACCAATAAACCGAAGACCCCAGCGGCAAACCAACACGATACAACATGAACGTCAGATGTCAAGTGTTATGTGGAAAAAAATCATCCCGATTGAAGCAAATTCTCTGTTCATCAAACTCAGCTAACCGGAGTCTGCATCCGGATTTAACCGGCATGTTGAAAACAGATCTCACACTTTCGCGCCCGGCAACTTGGCGGAAAGTTCTCTGACTTTGCGGGCCAGCTCCGGCAGGCGGCTGAGATGTGCATTCAGCTTTTTGAACTCGGTTAAAGGCCGAGTCGGCGTTCCCCAGAGCACACTTCTCTTCTGTACAATTTTGCCCGGCAGAATTCCTGCCTGGCCACCGATCACACATCCCTCCCCAATGCGAACATGGTCGCCAACGCCTACCTGCCCGCCCATCACCACATAGTCACCAATCTCCGTGCTGCCGGAGATCCCAACTTGCGCAGCGAGAATGACGTGGCGACCGATCTTGACGTTGTGAGCCACCTGCACAAGATTATCGATCTTGGTCCCCCGGCCAATTCGCGTGACTCCCAGCGAGCCGCGATCAACAGTGGTGTTGGAGCCGATCTCAACATCGTCCTCAATAACGAGTCCTCCCAATTGCGGAAACTTATGGTGCCGGCCTTCCGCAAAAAGATACCCGAACCCGTCCGACCCCAGCACGACTCCCGCATGGAGAACCACCCGGTCGCCCATGCGGACGCCCGGATAAATACTGACCCGGGGATGGAGCGTGCAGTGCGAGCCAATCGTGACACCCTCGCCCACGTAAACGCCAGCTCCCAGGCTTGTTCCGGCTCCCACGCTGGCGTCCCGCTCAATCACCACGTGCGGACCTACGCTGACCCCCTGGCCTAGCCTCGCACCGTCGGCAATCACGGCGGTCGGATGGATCCCCGTCCGCACAGCGCGTGGAGGGTGTAAAGCTTCGGCAGCACGGATAAACGCCAGCCGGGGATTCTGTACGGCAACCGTGGTGCGGTCTGCGACCTTGGCCCCCTTACCCACCAGAATGCAGCCGGCCAGGCAGCCGGCCGCGCGATTCAGCGAGCGCTCGCCCTCCGCAAAGGCCAGTTCCTGCTCTGTCGCGGCTTCGAGTTCCGCCACCCCGCGGATTTCCTTTTCTCCTTCGCCTTCGATGTCGCCGCCCACCAGGCTTGCGATTTCACTGACTTTCATGCAACCTCCCGGATTCCGTTCACGCCACGGCCTTTGAATTCCCTGCCCGCGCTATTCAGGACCTCAAAACGGATAAAGAGGCGGTTCGCCGGGCGGGCGGGTTTTCCAACGCCTGTGGACCCAGAGCCATTGGTCTGGGTAACGGCGGATGTATGCCTCGATGTGCCGGGTGAAGTTCGCTGTGTTCACGACGATCTCCTCCTCAGGGTCCTGACACTTGATCCAGTCGATCCGGTCAAATCGAAGCCGGTATTTCTTCAGTTTCGAATCCCAAATCACGAGGCCCAGGATAACAGGTGCTCCGGTCCTTCGCGCCACACGAGCCGGCCCCGTGGTGGTTGAAGCTGGAAGTCCAAAAAAGTCCACGAACGTCCCTTCGCCGGCCAGCATGTTCTGATCCATGAGTATGCCAACTGCTTCGTTGCGTTCGAATGCACGCAGGACCTGGCGCCCGAATTCCCTCTTTTCGATCGCCTGTCCGCCACTCGCACACCGGTAGCGGTTGATGAGTGCATCCATGAGGGGATTATCCATTTCCCGAACAACAAAATTGCATGGATACCCGTAAACTCCGTGCGCGAATGAACCCAACTCCCAGTTCCCGAAGTGTGCGGTGAGAAAGATGACGCCCTTGCCCTTCTTCCGGGCCTCGTCGTAATTCTCAAATCCATCATAGATAATCAGCCGCTCGATATTCTCGCGGTTCAGATCCGGAAAATGCGCGAAATCGGCCAGCATTCGTCCTAAATTGAAGAACTCGCCAAGAAGCACTCTTCGCCGCTGCCTGTCTGTCCAGTCAGGAAACGCGATGCGAAGGTTGAACATGCCCACGTGCCGAAGGCGGGGCCAGAACAAGTAACTGAGCGCCGCCAGCACTGCGCACACGCCTCGCGCCATGCGGTGCGGCAACCAACCCAGAAATCCCAGGATTCTCCGGACAATCAGGTACTCAATGCGGTGGCGAAACAACAGTTTCCGGGATGGGTGACCTTGGTTCAACAGACTTCTCAAGCCCTGGCACTTGCGCTAGGCCCTCGCTGAGTTTTGCAGACTACAGCGGGAATCCCCGTTACAGCGCGGTTATCATTGCCGCCCTCTTCATCGCCGCCATCAAAGGCGCTACACAGTCGCACTATGATTGAGCACAATCCTCCACCTGTCATGCCGCCAGCCGCTTCGGCCGAGGCATGTCCTCGCAATGCTTCCGGGTTGAACTTTCACGACCCGGAACATCAACGGAAGACGGTGTCCGCCTCGAAATCAAGAAAGCGAATCGTAGCATAGTCCGTCCCCGGGTTCCTAAGAACTTTCTTGCCCCAAACCGCACCCATGGGGAATCGGTAACCGCAACCCGCAAGCAGTTTGGAAAACAGGCTCAAAGTTCCGGCAATCCGTGACGATGGCAGGCTCGGCCCAGATAGCAATGACTTCCGCGTTGCTTCTGGCATCCATCATAATCTGGGCTATACTGGATTGACTTTCTCATCGGTTGGCAGGAGGACGTGGAGAAACTTGGACTCCAGGATTGTAGACATCCGGCAATTGCGCGCAGACCAGCTCCGGCCGCTTTTGCAGGCCGAATCCCGAACCTGGCTGGAAGATCTCCATTGGGACTACGCACCCTCGGCTGAGCTGATCTCAGTCTACCTTGAAGAGAAACGCCTGACAGGGTTCGCGCTGCTCGTCGAGGGCAGCGCAAGGGGGTACTGCCTCTATTTCCGCGAAGGATCGAAGGGACTGATCGGCACCCTCTTTGTCGAACCGGTTGATTCCATAGCACCCCACGCGCTGGCTCTACTGGGCAGAACCATTGACGTGTTGACCGGTATACTTGCTGTTCGCCGCATTGAAGCTCAACTCCCTCATTTCAGCATTGACCAGATCGGCCCTTATTTCCGTTCTCGGGCGTTCCAAATTTACCTTCGCAAGTTCATGGTCTTTCGTTTAGGGGAGATGCTGGAAACTTCCTCGCCAACTCACCCGGAGTTTTCCCGGCAAGGAACTAAGGCCCCGAGCGACTTCCTTTTCCTCCCCTGGGACCGCAAATATGACCGCGAAGCGGCTCAACTCCTTCACCACGTCTATCGCAACCACATCGACGCTGCAGTCAACGATCAGTATTGCACGATCGCGGGCACAACACGCCTTGTCGAAAGCATCGTCCGGCACCGGGGATGCGGGGATTACCTGCAACACGCCTCGGTTGCCGCCATCCAGCGATCGACCGGGAAACTTGCAGGAATCCTCGGCATCACCGCCGTGCGGCCCGGAACGGCGCATATTCCCCAGGTCGCCGTCGCCACCGGCTTTCAGGGACTCGGCCTGGGCGGCGCCATGCTGAGATCTTCGTTCGAAAAGCTGGCCAGGGAGGGATTTTCTGAGGTATCGCTCACCGTAACCACCCTGAACAGCGGGGCGGTCAGGTTCTACGAGCGCATGGGATTTCGCACGTTCCGGGAATTTGGGGCCTTCGTCTGGAACCGGCCGTGAGGCAGGAATTTCTAGATCAGGATGTCTTTGCCTTCAGAAGGTCCTTGAGCTCGTCCATAAATTCCCGTACGTCTTTGAAGTCCAGATAGACTGAGGCAAACCGCACATAGGCCACCTTGTCCAGTTTTCGCAGCCGGTCCATTACCAGTTCGCCCAGTTCTGAGCTTGGCCGTTCCCGGTCGGGCGATTCAGCCACGTAGGCCTCTGCCTCATCGACAATCTCTTCCAGCTTACTCATGGATACGGGCCGTTTTTCGCATGCCTTGAGCAATCCTGCCAGAATTTTCTGCCGGTCGAACTTTTCCCGGCTGCCATCTTTCTTTACCACCATATGCGGGATTTCGTCGATCCGTTCATAGGTGGTAAACCGGCGGCTGCACTTCATGCACTCGCGCCGGCGGCGTATGGTATCCGCCACCTTCCCCGCTCGGGAATCAACGACTTTATCTTCCGTATAACCGCAGAATGGGCATCGCATAGCTCGGGCAGCTCCCTTCGCTCACTCGGCAGAACACCCCCGTATCCCCCTCAAACGTGGAATCCAACGGGCTCGGTTACTCAGTCTCTTCGATAGCGGCCTTCTGCGCCATCTCTTCTTCTTCGGTAATGGCTTCAAGCCGCTTGATGCTGAGCCCCTCATGAACCAGCAGACCCACGCTCAGCCCCATCACGGGAACCGACATCATAAGCCAAAGCAGGATGGCTGCTCCAGTGGAAACATCCGCCCCGATTCTGAAAACTTCCGTCAGGGCCAGAATAATACCCACCTGAAACCCGCCGCCAATGCCGGGGAATTGTACCACCAATCCCAGCGCCGCGCAGAACATCACCAGTGCCGCCGCCAGCCATGCAAAAGTTGACAGACTCCCCCCGAGGCTTTTCAAAGTCAGCCAGAAGATGGTCGCGTTCATGGACCATAGAACGACTGACAGCACCACGGCCCCGGCAAAGTCGGGCATGCTCCGTACCACCTGGAGCCCTTCGGCAAACGAGCTGAGAAAATGATGAATGTGCCGCCGGTATTTTTCCGGAAGAAACCTTGCCTTCTGCATCACCCAATCCATCATCGCCTGTGTTTTCAGCCGGTAAATAACCAGTCCCACCACGATCACTGCCGTGATGCCAAGCATCACGTCACCGGCCCGGTGCATCACCGAAAGCACGTGACTTCCTGCCGCGCTCATCTCCATCGGAGCGAAGTAGAGCACCACCGAAAACAGAAAAACCAGGCAAATCGAATCAAAGATTCGCTCCATCAGCCACACGGCTACCATGGAGGTAATCGGAAGAGATTCCTTTTTGGCGATGTAAGCGGGACGGACAAATTCTCCCGGGCGGCCCACCAGGTAGATCGCGCTGAAGCCCAGCAACTGCCCCACGAACAGGACCCAGAGCGAGCCCTTCTTGATTGGGTGCATCAGAAATTGCCAGCGCACCGCCCGCACGAGGAAAGTGACGTAGACGGCCAACACTGCCACAATCAGAAGTTCCGGGTTGGCGCTCACCAGCGAAGCCCACAAGCGATTCCAGGTGAATTGGCGCCATTCAGGACTGTGGCGGAGGTTGTAGATGATCAGAACCAGGACCACGGCTCCGCCAATCATCCAGATCCATCGCCGCAAGCTTTTTTTCTTCACAAGACACTCGTTTCTTGTACCGCTGGTCAAACTACCTAAAGCCCGTTCTCGAGTCAAGCGGCAACCGCTATCCGATTCCCTGTGGTTTCTCCTGGTCCGCCGCCGTCAGCAAGGGGCTGTGCATATGTCGACGCGCGCCTGGCAGGCATTGAAAATCATCTCATCCGGGAAACGGCCATTCGCTTCGAACTCAAGTGGCCGGTGACTTTGATTGCGGCTTTAAATCAACCACCAGGATCTTTCCGTCGCTCTCCCAATTTCCGCCGGTCGCCGTCAAGCCGGAGCGCGCCGGATTTGAAACGCTCACCAGTTCTTCAGCGGCAACCATGCCGGTCATGCCAAGGTCGGCTCCCACTTTGGCCCGTTCCAGATCGACGTGTGGGTCAACTGAATGAGAAATCACGCCCGGCCGGATTTCGAACCCGTCGTCATGGATCGCGGCAACCAGCCAGATCTGCCTCCCGCCCGGAGTCGCCGCAGGCGCTTTCCAGATCCGCAAGTGGTGGCGCATGGTAAACGTGTTCAGCATCTTTTCGAATTCCATCTCCTGCGGCTTCCCATAGAGATAGAGCGTGGACATCGGTGCGGCATTGTAGCCTTTGTCCTGTACCACCGCCTCAAAAGTCTTCCATAAGGAATAGGCATTCTCGTCCTGAGCGGCGGACCAGCCGGCCTTCTTGAAAGCTGTTCGGATTTCGTCTTTGCTTCCAATCAAGACCAGGTTCACCGGGCCACCCAGGTTCCCTTTCTTGCTGACCACCTTGCGCGGAGCCTTCGCCAGCATCCGCATGACATCTTCTTTCAATCTAGCAGGAATCTGTCGGGCAAACTCGGGCTTAAAATAGCCTGAAATTTTCAGCGGCTTGCCCAGAACCACGGAAAATTCCGTGCCCGCGGGGTAGTTGATAGAAGTGTCAGGGCTCCCAAACCAGGTGCTTCCTGTCTGCTGGCCTGTGCCGACCTTCTTCTGAATCTTCTCGATCGCCGAGTTCAGAAGCGTGAGCGGCAACTCGTTGGCCAGGACGCCCTGAATGGTGCCGTCGGCAAGAACTTTCTCGCGGGCGTTATCCACGTTGTTGACGTGGCAGACCAGCGGAACAGGGGCTTGTTGCGGGAGTTTCAGCGAATCAAACTGCAGCCGAAGTTTGGCGCGCTCCGAGGGGCTGGAGCTCGGAATCAGCAACCCAATTCGGCCACTGATGATGGCTCCCACCGGAATGGCCACTTCACCATCTTCCAGCACGGAACGCTCTGTCTCAGCTTCTACGGGCGCGTTCAAGTGGGATGAGGTGGTGCTGACCGGAGTCTTCAGCCGAAGGTATAGCTCCGTCCCCGCGGGCACCGCGTGAGTCGGAACAGTCCTGGTAACCTTGTGGCCCGCGTCCGGCTCCCCCGGCCGCAGAGCTTGGACACCCCGGCTGGCAAACAGTAATCCTGCAGCCAGCAATGACAAAGAGCAGGCCAGGACAAAGAAATGGGGCGCTTTGCTGAATTGTCTGAAATTCATCACCATAATCACCTTGCGATCTTGCATGCGATCCCGATGGCCACCGACAATCCATATCATGACTGTTCCCGGGACGCAGCCCAGCGCCCCTGACGGAACCGGGGAACCGGCGGCATCAAACCTACAATTACATTTTACTGGAGTGAGGAGCGGAGTTCCTGAACGATCTGGCTGGCGATCGCGCGTCCGCGATCGAGGTCACCCGGAGGCAACGATATTGCGGCAACCTTGGCGTGGCCGCCTCCGCCAAACCTCTCGCAGATGCTGGCAAGGTTGGCGTCTTTCGGCGTGGGATTCCAAGGATTACTTCCAACAGCAATCTTGATCCGCTCCTTGGACCGGCTCAATGCCACGTTATAGACGGATTCCGGGAACAGATAATATGGTATGAATTTGTTGAAACCCTCGAAGCTCTGGTCGGTAAGGTCGAGGAATGCAACTCCATCGCTCAACTGGGCGCGATCCCTGATGATTTCAATCGTCTTCAGGTGCCGTTCGTATAGCCGCTCAAAAGCCTGCCGGACGCGAGGAAGCGCGGCAATTTCCCCAAGCGGCTTCGTTACCAGCTCCGGTATCAGCCCGGCAACAAAACCATTCGAAGAAGCGCCCTCAATCACCAGCGTAATCTGGGTGGCAGGATCGCGCATTTCGACTGCTGTCTTTGCATCCGGATACTGCGCGCCGTCGATAATATCGGCCCAGGAAATCACCTCGTCAAGCTCGGTGGCACAGAAGTTGAACCGCGTGGCTGCGATGTGAGCAATGAATTTGGTACAGGAGCGAAAGGACGGATCGTAAAACTTTTTTCCACTCCGGTCCTGCTGGAAGTGTACAGCATCAGCCTGCGTCAGAAAAGCGCTCTGGTGATGATCAAACCACCAGGTCAGGCGCGGCGAACTCGAATACTTGAAGTCGACGATCACGTTCTCGTCGCCATCAAACACGTCCTCATCAAAAAGCTGGCCGGCGCGGTGAAGCAAACCCTGATAAGAGAATTCCGCGTGCGGATCGATCGTCTCGCGGTAAAAACGCGAGAACACCGCCGCCGAGCAGGCGCCGTCGAAACACCGGTTGTGGAAACAGAGCCGAATTTTCATGACCCTTGGACAAAGTCCTTGCGCCTCCTCTGCCTGGAGGCGCAAGCAACTTTGTAGAATTTGCTAAATTGCTCTGCTGGGGGCAAAATGTCAAGAGAAAAGAGGACCGAATCCCGGAAAGCGTTTTAACGCCTGTACGCAGCTTCCTGTTCTTCAAGCCACGGCTGACGCCGGGGCAAGCTAATGCACTTTCTCCGCTTGCTGAGCAGCCATATCTCCGATCAACGGAACCCTGTATTGCACTCCTTGATAAGCCTTATACATGAGCAGAATAACTACTCCTATAAGGCCTATGGCAAAAGCAATCCATGCCAGAGAACCCAGCATCCACCCAACCACCGGGATCAGTCCAAGGATCGAGGTCATGATGAGCAGGGCGATCGCGATCCCAATCCCGGCAACCCCCAGAAAAACCGCCTGGAAAGCATGGAAGCGCACGAACCTGTCCCTGTTGTAAGGCGCGAAAATCAGGAAGAAGACGCACGCGACCGGCCAGACAATATAGCACAGCAGGCCCGCAATGTTATAGGCAATCCCAGGCAGGCTGAAGCCGGTCGTCTCGCCGCGCGGCGTGGTTTCACTGCCATCCTCCACGCGTGTTCCGCAGGAACTGCAGAAAGCTGTGCCATAGATCAGCGCTGCTCCGCAGTTTCTACAGCTCGCCATGAGTTGCTTCCTCCTGGTTGGAAAACCATCTCGTGAGAGATTCCGTCTGTGCACAACCGCTTGTGGCCTGGAGCGTTGAGGCGGGCCACTTTCTCTGATTCACTCTCCATTCTAAACTCACTCCCCGGCCCGCTACAACCCGCCATATCAAATGCACAATAACGCACCAAGGCGGGCAGCCCTGTGGGAAACCCCGATCGCTTGTCCGGACGGGATGCAGTTTCAACCCGCGAAGCGCGGGACGTGCCTGTCATCAGGAGTAGTTGCGGAAAGGCAGGAACAATGCTGGAACAGGGACGAAGCCAGGGACTTCCGCGACAAAATCCTCTGGGCCTTCAAAACCTCAGTTCCAAGGATTTGAGTAACTTCAGATCTCGTGCCGTGGACGACCATGAAGGATGCGGCTGGGGCGGCTTCCCTCCACCCGCCTCCTCACAGCATGCGCTCTGTCGCCGGAGACGAACAGCTTATCGATCACCATCCAAGTCACCAGCGCAACAGGAAAATAAAGGGCCACCACAAAAGCCAGAAACTTGTAAATCTGTTGCGTCGCTGGAGCTGCAAAAAACATGCTTCCCCCACTTCTCACCAAATCATTTCTCTTTCCGGCTATGTCCCGGACACATCAAGCTTCAGTTCCATGTGACCACGGCCCCCTGGGATATGCCATAGCACCGAGGTACTAGGCGGCGGAAACCGCCTCTGCCTGGCCTTCTCAGGGACGCACTGCGAGCGCTGCCAGGCAGAAGCCCGATTCTTACATCTGGCGATGGGTACCTCAAGCCACAGAAAAAAGCATCGGGGCCGTCACCAGGTCGCGGTCAGCAAAGCCCTGAGTGTGTGTCTGACCACTGGCCAGCCCAGCAAGTGCGGACCAGCGAACAATAGTCCCACCACCAATACGTCCAGCGCCACCAACAGGGCCAGCCTGCGGCGCCTCTTTCTACTCCATTTCGGTTTTGGAGCCTCTTCATGAGTGCCGCGAATAAAAAACAGACCACCTGATCTCTCTAACCGTATTGCCATCCTCCCCCTCCTTGTCCTCGTGTTGTTCTGAGCAATTCTGCATGAGCTTTTTCGTTAAGGAGTGGAGCCTCTGCCCGCCATGGTGCCGCAATAACATGAGTTATCGGCTTTCATGCTGGATGTCATGAGGGACCGAATGATGAGGGAACATCCAGACCCGCGTCCCTGGAAATCCTTCGGCGAAATCCTCCGGCAGATCAAACTCCTCCTCTCGATGTATGCAATGTTACGCCCTGCACCGCAGAACTCAATCGGGCAGGATCTCGAAACAGCACACGCAAAAAACCCGATCTTCCAGTAGGGTCATTGCCTGATGGGGGTCAAATAGGGGCCGTGGCTGCATGCTTCAGCTCCTGGCTGTAAGGCGCTCTTTCCTGCCCTTGGGTTGCACTGGGAAACGGAGATTCGGTATGCAGAAATCGGCAGAACGGATTGGAAACTTCCGCCAAGAGAAAAGGAGATGCTGATTTTGAAGAGAAACCGCACGGGCACCAGCAAACGTGAAGAATATTGCTGCCTTGCGGAAACTGATTGGTGCACGCGAGCCGCCTGATCGCCCAGCCGGATTCGGCCCGGGAACCCGCAATGCTCGGATCTAACGACGCGGCAGGCTCACCGGCGCTGATCAGCTTCCGGAAGCGACCCGCGCGCCCCAAGCGGCGGCTCCGTCCCATGGAGCCTTAACCATTCGCTGTCGAATGGCCCGGTTCCTTCCAGTCGGCGTTGGATATAGCACTCGTACAGCCTGACTTTTTTCTTCATCAGCGTCAGGCGCAATCGGCTGGCCGCAATCCCGCAGAGAACCCCTACCGCGAATATAACAAGAGCCTGAATCATTGCTGACTTGCGCTCGACGAGTAATATTCATTGAGCAGATCTGCAGGTGAGGGTAACGCCAAGCCCTTTCCGGACCGGAAACGAACTCCGCCGTCGGCACTGGAGCAAGGTTTCTTCATTCACACGAAATCCTGAGCGGAGATCAAACCGGTACGCGACCGGTTATTGCGCAGTTGACCTGCCCCTGACAGAACTATATCAGCAATTAAATTACCAAATAATCAACAGCGATCGGATGGCATCAACCAATTGAAAACAAAGCACATATTGAGGCATGCAACGATTCCCCGGGGGAATTATTGCTGACCCAGGTAATTTCTTCGGTCCCTTTTTACACTCCGCCGGGGCAGTACTCTAGCCGATTGCGCAGGTTTTACCTGGGAAGAGGGCCGGAACCGGACGTCGCCTTTCACCCGTTACATTTAAGGATGCTTCCGCTTTCTGGCTCGTGGCCGGCCGGGCTGTTAGGGCCGCTTTCGCCGGCAAAGGGCCAGTTGACGTTCAGCCACAGCTCATACTCGCGGACTTTTGCGGGAACTTTATCAACGCGCAGGTTTTCCAGCCAATGAACACCGGTTTTTCCTCCCACCACGATGTCCTTATCCCCGTCGCCGTCCATATCCTCGACGATGACTTGGGTCCCGATTTCGGCCGTGCCGTTATAACTGATCGGGAAGCGCGTAAACGTGCCGTTTCTGCGGTCAATCTTGTAGTAGAAGATGCAAAGCGGCTCGTAGAGGCCGGGATCAGGGTCGCCCCGGTAACGCTTTCCGGTAATCAATTCCAGTTCGCCGTCACCGTCGATATCGGCCAGCTTCAGTGCATGGGCCTCAGAGAATGAATTGTCAATCATGTGCCGTTCCCAGGTGCGGCGCCCGCCGCTGACTTTCTGCTCCAGCCAGTAAAGGCCAAAGGAGTGGCCATGTCCATAGATCAAGTCCATCTTGCCATCATTATTCACGTCATAGCCTAGGATGGGAAAGCCCGCCTCTCCCAGCTCCCATTCCGGATGCCATTTCCACTGGTCGCGGTCGGCGTCCACGTTTTCAAGCCAGCCGTGAATCGAGAGCAGGTCCATTTTGCCGTCGCCATTAATGTCGGCAACGCCCACGCCGTGGCCGTCGGCCGTTTTGCCGCCAACGTAGTGCACCACAGGTTTCGCCCCCGCAAAGTTGATCCAGATCAAGCTGGACGGTGAATAATGGGCGGCGGCAAGGTCCGGCACGCCGTCTCCGTTGATATCGGCATAAACCATACCCTCGGTCGCTTTCGAATGGCAGATCAGGTGTTTTGTCTCCCAGAAAGCCTCCGCCTTTTTCGGATTTTCATACCACCAGATGCCGTCCGTCTGCCACGCGGCGGTGACGATGTCCAACGTGCCGTCGTGGTTGACGTCAATCGGAAACTGCGCGCAGTCCGCCACAAATTCAATCTTGCTCTCGCCAGCGATTTTGAACGGCCACACACTGATGTACCGCCATTGATGCCTTTTCCACTCGGTCGCAAGCGGCCCGGGATTCTCATACCAGTAGGCTCCGCTCACGATGTCCAATTTGCCGTCGTCATTCATGTCCATCACGGAAACGGCCTCGGCGTGGTCGGTTCCCAGGCGATGCGAAAGAAAAATATCAGCCCGCCGGGACACAGGGGTAATCGGTCCCTGTCCCTGCGCGGGAGCTGCCGATGCCTCGCGCGGCGCTCCCACAGCCGCCAGCGCCGGAGCTGCGGCCGCTGTCAATCCCATGCTCAGAAATTTGCGGCGTTCCATAAACCCTCCTCCACACAACTTTTTATGATGGCTTCCCCATCCGAAACGGCTGATAGCATATCGCCCGCCGCTCCTCAATGCAATGGTAGACAATGCTGCAAGCCCTGTTGTGTCAGCGCCGCTCGCATGCCAGTCTGTGCTATTTTACTAATGCCACCCCGGGACATCGCTTGGTGATCGTGCTCGTCGCAAAAGGCGCAATGTATGACACGCCAGCTGCGATGCCGGCAGGAATCGCTGCATGGCCGCGGGAGATACAGGAACTGGTCACACAGGAACGCCATTAACAAAGGAGAAATGCTATGCACATGGAGATGAGGAAGAGACATGTAACCATCAAGCTCACCGACAACAACGTGCTTAGGGCGGAAGTTCGCGCAGAAGAAGCGCAGGGGCTGTGGCTCGCGATGGCGGAGGGCACTTCGCTCCCGGGATTCCCTGCAGACGTGCAGGAACCCATTATTTTCGTCCCTTTTACCCAAATGGTCTGGCTTGGGACTTCTGCCGTTCACAGAGTGGAAAATTGAGACGGCCCCGCCAATTCGTTCGCGGGCAACCCACCCCGGCTGGGACACACGTCACGATGTTAGCGATGTGTACGGTTAACTGCAACGACCCGCGTTGAGAGGAGCCGGTCCGAGTCCGGCAAGGACAAGATCTCTTAGGCAAGCCGGCGCACACCGCGTGTCTCGCTCTCTGCGGTCTTGTATTTGTTTGGCACGCCCTGGAGTGGCCAGCCGTGGAGTAGATGCACCAGAACCGCGGTGTGGGGCCAGCCCGTTTCACCTTTAATTATTCAGAAGCGAGCCCATGATGCCTCCAACAACGCCTCCCTCGGCTGCTCCGCTGGTTTGCGAGGGCATATACTCCATGAGTTCTTGCGCCAGTCTCGATATGGGCAGAGTTTGCAGCCAGATTTTTCCCGGCCCGGTCAGCGACGCCAGGAAAACTCCGTCACCGCCAAAAATCATGTTCTTGATTCCCGGCACGGTAGTAATCTCGAAAGAAACGCCCGCCTCGAACGCGCCGACATGCCCCGGATGCACACGCAGATTTTCACCGGGCTGCAGTTCCTTCATAACCAGTTCGCCAGAAAGCTCAATCCATGCGGTTCCCCTGCCGCTGACGCGCTGCAGCAGAAAACCTTCGCCACCGAAAATTCCGGCTCCCAGTGATTGCTGAAAGCCGACGCTGATCTGAATCTCCGGCGTCCCGCACAGAAATCCGTGCCGGTGAATCATGTATTCGTTTGAGGCGTCAACTTCCACCGGCACAATGTGCCCCGGCAGTTTTGTGGCGAAGGAAACCGTTCCCGGAGCGCCGGCGGCCTGATACTGCGTCATAAACAGCGAACCGCCGCCCACCACGCGCTTCAGAACGCCAAAGATTCCGCCGCCTCCGCCATATTGGGTGTGTGTCGTCATCTGGATGGAACTCGTCATCCAGGAAAGCTCACCCGATTCTGAAACGACGGTCTCGTTGGGGTCGAGCGTGACTTCAAGTACCGGCATGGTCGTGCCAAGAATGCGGCTCTGCATATCAGACTCCTCGTAAGAATTGCGCGCTGTCGATGGCCTTTGAGCCCCCACTCAGCGTTCGCTTGAATTTATACCTTCAAAGAGCTTGTTGGCAAGGGTACACTGCAACGCGTTGGAACGAACGAGACGCTTTCCTCCGCTGCTTTTCAACTTTCATAGAGCCAACATGGCCGGCGGGCAGGACTCGGAATCCGCCGCCACACATGGTCCCCGCCAACTCGCACCTGCCGCCAGGCAACTTCCTGGCACGCCATCGAAGATTGGGAAGCTATCCCCGGACCGGGTCCCTCTCTTCCCCGGTGGCAGCCACTTGGGCGCTCGCCCAGGCTCTCGCCGGTCAGGTTTATCCCAAGCCGCGCCACAACCCGCCCACCACCGTGGACGCCGATCCGTCCAGATGATACATTTGATGCCTCC
>JBJKQK010000207.1:0-40946 GCA_046705285.1 Terriglobia bacterium | reverse complement strand
GTCATGGTTCCGTGGATTCTATACGGCCCCGAAGGACGAGGAAAGGCGCTTGAAATTCTTGGAGGGGAAAGTCCCGGAGCATGAAGTTTCCTGAAGTCGCCCTCACTCATCTCGACAATCTCTGGTTCCAGGTAAGCGGAACACTGTGCAATATCGCCTGCACCCACTGCTTCAACAGCAGCGGGCCGAACGTGAGAACCTTCGGTTTCCTCAGCGTTGAAAGAGTGCGTGAGGAGATCGAGAGCGCGGCGCACTCCGGAGTGAGAGAAATCTTCTTTACGGGCGGAGAACCCTTTCTGCATCCCAGCTTGCCGGAAATGCTTTCCTTCTCACTCGAATATGCGCCAACAACCGTCCTCACAAACGGCGTACTTATCAACGACCGCATGGCCGAACGGCTGGCGAGAATTGAGCGGTCACGAAAGTATTCGCTTGAGATTCGTGTCAGCCTGGATGGTTATACGGAAGAGATGAACGATGCGATTCGCGGCCAGGGAGTGTTCCGCCAGGCGATGGCAGCCATCGTCCGGCTCAGCGGGGAAGGTTTGCTGCCCCTGGTCACCATCGTTCGTACCTGGAGAGACGAGGATGAGCTTTCCACTCTGGCCGCTTTTTCCAGCACCCTGCGCGCAGCGGGATACGCGCGCCCGCGAATCAAAGTGCTCCCTTCCCTGCCCCTTGGGCGCGAACTCGAACGC
This sequence comes from Terriglobia bacterium, assembly GCA_046705285.1. Classification (GTDB taxonomy): domain Bacteria; phylum Acidobacteriota; class Terriglobia; order UBA7540; family UBA7540; genus SCRD01. Next base: position 40,248 of record JBJKQK010000207.1, on the reverse strand, counting down.
ACGGCCCAAACATCTACCGACGCTCTGCTGACGCACGAGATGTTGGAGGGTTTTGACCATGATTTGCTGATGTGCTCAAATTCCCGGCTGGTTACCGACCGCGGGGTCTGGGTCTGCCCGCTGCTGGTGGAGAAGTCCGACGCGCGGTTGGGCTCCGGCCTGGCCGACGCTCGCCCAAGCTATGAGCTGCAGCACAACGCCTGCGTTGCCTGCTACCAGTATGGAACCATTTGCGGCAACGTCAGCTCGCTGATCGAAGGTCCGGCAGCGCAACAGGAAACGAGCAAGGAAAGCGTGAAATGACACGCGTCGCCCTATTTGGCGGAATCTATAGCAACCACGAGGCGCTGCAAGCCGCGCTGGAAGATGCGCGCGGGCGCAGGGTCGACCACATTTACTGCCTGGGCGATCTGGGCGCCTTTGGACCTTACCCCGACCTTGTCTACCCGCTGCTGCGAGCGAACAATGTCCGTTGCGTTCAGGGAAACTACGACAATTCGCTGGCCGGCGGCCTCGAGGATTGCCAGTGCGGATACACCGATCCGCGCGACAACCACTTTGCGCGCATCAGTTACAACTATACGTTCAAAAACACGTCCGAAGAAAACAAGGCCTGGCTTGGCACTCTGCCGCGAACACTTCGCCTTGAAATCGATGGCCACCGCGTCCTGCTTTGCCATGGGTCGCCGCGCAAGATGAATGAATTTCTCTGGGAATCAACCAGCCCCGATCTCTTCCTGGAATATCTGCTGAACCAGGCGGATGCTGATGTCGTGTGCGTCACTCATTCCGGCATCAAATGGCATCGGCCGCTTGCACGCGGCCGGCACTTTGTCAATGTGGGAGTCCTGGGCCGACCCGAAAACGATGGCAGGACCAACGTCTGGTATACGCTGCTCACCATCGGCAACGGCGATGTTCGGGTGGAATTCATCCCTGTTGAATATGACCACCAGAAGCTGGCGGATGAAATGGCGGCCGAAGCCTTGCCGTGGGAGTTTATAGAAACCATCACCACCGGCTGGTGGACCACCTGCCTGGAAGTGCTGCCTCACAAAGAGCGTGCCCGCGGCCGATTCTGATCCATGGCGGCCATTTCTTCCTGCCGTGGTTAGCCTCGGCGCGAGCCTAGGGCGCCTTGACGACCACACCCTCGAGTGAGATAATTGGCGTGTAAGAGATACACGAGCGAACCGATGCTCGCACGGGGAGACGGGCGATGGCTCTCACCTGCTTCGACGCACATTCTCGGTTCAATCGCTCTTACGACGCTTTTCACGCCGCAAGGGTTCGAACAGGCCAGTTGCTGTGCCTGCTTCTCGTAGAATACCTTCCAGCTGTCCAGCAGGGACAACCTTCACGCAACAGCAGGAACTCTTATTTAATGGGGGAAGCTGCGGATGAGGTTGTTTATATTCCCCCTTGACCTTGGAGAAGATGCGAGGCCTTTAGGTTCCGGGTTCTGTCCCGCGCGGAACCTGGGTATATAGGGAATTGCAACTTTGGGAGGTGAATTTATGATTGGTATGGGATTCTTAGCTTTTCTGACATTGCTCGGGATTAGCTTTATTGCGGCGATCGTAGTGCACAACGGTTTTCACTATCGCTTTCTGGATGGAATCGACGGGTTCCTTGGAAAGTGGATCGTCGCCTGGGTTGGAGCCTGGATCGCCTCGCCGGTGCTGGGCTACTGGTTCGGCGGAGTATCCGTCGGCCACCAATACGTGATTCCGGCGTTCGTCGGGGCGTTTTCGGGGGCGTTTATGACGACTGCGGTGTGTAAGGCGCTAGCAACAATGAGATCTGCTGCCACCGAACCAGCAAAAACAACGGCGCCTGCCATGTCGGCGCCAGAGTCTCAAGTGGTTCACGATACAAGAGCCGCCTGAAAATTCCTCCTCCGTGCAACGTAGCGGGGACCGGCGGATCCCTTGTCCGAAAGGAAATCGGGCCGCCGGCCCCCCTTTTCTTTTCCATGAGTTCGTATTGAGACAATGCCGCAGCGCTTTCGAGAGAAGGGACATTGCCTGAGTCTGTTCACTTCTCCGCGCCACACCGCGTCCGATTCGCTGGCCGCAGTTTCCTCATCTACAGGACCTCCAGAAACCGATCAAGATCGGCAGCCCACCCTCTACACACATTCGCCGATGTGTTAGTATCGGAAATTGAAGCTCCTCGGGAGCGCTCACCTTATTCGCAAAGCAGAAAGGTTATTGTGCTCAAGATCGGCATCGTTGGCCTCAGCATGGTTGGCAAGACCACCTTGTTCAAAATCCTCACTCACGCCCACGGCGGCAAGCTCGCCAGCGGCAAACCAGAAGCGCATTTGGGAGTCGTCAAGGTTCCCGACGCGCGCCTCGACCGTCTTGCTGAAATGTTTCATCCGCAGAAGACAATCCACGCCAGCATTGAATACGTCGACACGCCCGCGAGCGTGATCCAGTTGGCGCGCACGGGAACACAGGCTGCGGCTTTGAAGGAGATGAACGCCCTGATCCACGTGGTGCGGGCCTTTGAGGATGAGGCCATTCCGGTCGACGGAGGCGTGGTGGACCCCAAACGCGATATCGAATCTGTTGAGCTTGAATTGGTTCTTTCGGACCTTGCCATTATTGAGAAGCGACTGGAGCGCCTGGAGAAGGATCTCAAGAAGCAGAAGAATCCTGCTCTTGAGAAAGAAAACCAGGCCCTCGGCAAGGCGAAGGAGGCGCTGGAGGCACAGAAGCCGTTGCGCGAAGTCGACTTTACGCCGGAAGAAGAGCGCGCGCTGCGCGGGTTCACTTTTCTTTCGATCAAGCCCGTACTTTACGTCCTGAACCTCGGTGAGAAGGATGCTCCCCGGACCAATGCCGCGGACGAATTCGCGCATGAAGCCGGGCTGAAGCGACGTCCCCGAACTGCCGTGAGCGCCGTCTGCGGCAAGATCGAAGAAGAACTCTCCGAATTGAGCGAGGCCGAAGCGAGCGAATTTCTGAGAAGCTACGGATTGAAGGAGTCGGCCATCGCGCGGCTGATTCGTTCCAGCTACCAATTGTTGGGGCTAATCTCCTTTTTCACCGTGGGCGAAGACGAGTGCCGCGCGTGGACCATCCGTGAAGGGATGACGGCGCTTGACGCCGCCGGTGAAATCCATTCCGACATTCAACATGGCTTCATCCGTGCAGAAGTCATTCCTTATCAGGATCTGATTGACGCCGGCAGTTTTGCCGAGGCGCGCGGCCGCGGCTCGCTGAGGCTGGAAGGCAAGGATTATATCGTTCATGACGGAGAGATCGTGCACTTTCGGCACTCCGGTTGAACGCGCAGTCCAATTTCAATCACTATCATGTCAGCCATTGAGATCAGCCTTCTGCTCGGGGTGGTCGCAGGATTCGCCAACCTTTTTGGCGCCTCGATCGTATCCGCCAGAGCCTGGAGCCGTTCGTTTCTAACCAGTTTCATAGCCCTTGGCTCCGGCTTTATGCTGGCCACCGCTATAACCGAGATGATCCCGGAAAGCCTCCACCTTGCGCCTGCCGAAGCCCCGGTCCTGATTCTTGTAGGCTATCTGATTGTTCACGTTTTCGAGCATGTTGCGCCTGGCCACTTCCATTTCGGCGAAGAAACCCATCCCGAAGAGTTTCTGGACAGCCGGGTGGCATTTACGGCGCTGGGCGGCCTCCTCGTACACACATTTTTGGGCGGGGTCGCCATCGCCTCGGGCTTCATGGTTTCAAAGTTGCTCGGCACACTTATTTTCGGCGCAATGGTGCTTCATAATATTCCCGAGGGTTTCACGATATCCTCGGTGATGGTCACAGCAGGAAAGAGCAGGCGCAAGGGCGTGGAGTCTGCCGGAGCGCTTGGCGTATCCAGAATTGCCGGCATCCTGGTCATGAGCCTTGCGCACGAATGGGTCGCGTTCGGCCTGGCGCTCTCGGCCGGCGCCACTCTCTATGTTGCGGCCTCCGATCTGATTCCCGAGGTCAACAAGAGTCCAGGCATCAAGATCGCCCTGACAGTCGGGGCCGGGGTCGCTATGGTCGTTCTGCTTAAGATTTTGTTTATGTAGGCCATTATGTATTCCGAACAAGTTCTCGAGCATTTCCATCATCCGCGCAACGCAGGCGAAATTAACCGCCCAACCGCTGTGGCGGAGGCCAGCAATCCCGTCTGTGGGGATTTGATGAGGCTGTGGATTCTGGTGCGCGGGGGAAGCATCTGCGAGGCGAAATTCAAGGTCCAGGGATGCGTTCCGGCTGTCGCCTGTGGCTCCTGGCTGACCGAAGCTATCAAGGGCAAGTCGATTGCTGAGGCTATTTCGATAACCCAGGAACAGATCGAAGAAGGACTCGGGGGCCTGCCCCCGGCCTCGCGGCACGCCAGCATGCTGGCGATCTTCGCGCTGAGAAACGCGCTCGAAAAGCTTGGCCCACCTGATGTGGCAGAGTAAATGTTGAAATTTCCCTTACACATCATGACTTCCGCTCGGGTTCGCAGGCCCAAGTTGGCCAAAGTCATTGATTAGATTGGCGTTAGTGGCGGTGTTCGTGGTGGCCCCGAAAAACCTGAGTGCGTTTACACTCGCGTTGGAATCCGCCGGTGGTGCATAGATCACGCTTTTTGCGATCTGTGGGATTCGTGGACGGACAGGCGCACAAAGTGAACGGTCCGGGGCCCCAAAATCCGCACCCATGGCCTGAAACGCCACTGGTTCGCCACCCGCCGGACCATTCTTTGCAGGACACCCGATTTGTGCAAAATTCCCTTTACTTTTTGTGTAATGACTGTATGATACTTGCCGTGGGGCGCAGGAGGCAGGTTATGCGTGTTGCAACCAGCGTCATCGTGACCATTGCAGGGTTGACGGGTCTGGCGTATATGGTGAGGGCCATTTTGCCCAGTTCACCGGTATTCACCGTGGAGTGGAATGCCCAACAATTCTTTATCCCCTTCAACATTGCTGCTTGTTGGGCCTGTGCAATGACGGGCGTTTTCTTGGGTGTGTTTCAAACGGTCCGGGCAATGCTGCGGGATGCAGAAAGAATGCGGTAGTGGCTGCGGGCGGTCATTCAGAGACAATCAGGCTGGCGACGCTCGCCTTGGAGAGTCTGCGATTTCGCGAAGCGGGAAAGGTCTGATTGTCTTTCATGCCAGCCGGTTCACTGTGATCATCGAGACATCGCGCGTGGGATGAGAGAATGTGCTTCCCGCCGTAAGAGCGTGTAGCCAGAGAACCTGATTTGTGACGTAGTTTTTTTTGGACATTACAGGCAAACCTGCGGCGTTGAAGTCGCTGCCGTGGCCGCCGTCAACCTCAGTTCCGCTGATCGCAACACCGCGATGTGCGACCCGCTTTATACCGTGGCCAGGCACTGAGCGGATCAGGCGCCGAGATGGGTATCGAAGAAGTTGGACATCAGGTGCAGAGCCTCCGTGGTTTCCGGCAGGTGGTAATCGTACCAGAAGGCATGGGGCAGCGCCTCAAAGACAACCAGTTCGGCGTGGTTACCAGCGCGCAGGTAGGCACGATGAAGGATTGAAGTGCCGCTCAGCAGCAGGTCGCGCGTGGCACAGACAAAGAGCGTTGGCGGCATTCCCTGCAGATCGGAATAGAGCGGCGAGAGGACCGGATCGCGCGGGTTGGTGCGGCCAACGTAGGCGCGGATGATGGTTCGGCGCACAGGCGGCTTGAGATAGCCGCGGAATCCTGAGATGGTGAAGAGCGCTTGCGTATCGCCCGGCTGGCTCAAATCTCCCGCGCCAGAAAACACTCCGAGGGCGCCGGGCAGGGGCAGGCTGCGCTGCTTGAGGGCCGAAGCAACTTCGGCGGTGAGGATGGCTCCTGCCGATGTGCCGAACAGGCCCATGTTCTTCGGCTTGTGGGTCTTAAGCAATTCCTTGTAAACGGCAACCGTATCGTCCACGGCGGCGGGGAAAGGATGCTCGGGCGCGAGGCGGTAGTAAACCGAAACGACCGTCGTCCTGGCGAGATGGGCGATGGGAATGCCCTCGACGAGCGAGCCGGAATCCGTGACAAATCCTCCGCCGTGAACATTGATGAGCACGCGGTCACGCTTAGCAGCGGGTGTTGAAAGCGGTCTGATGATGTCGCAACGAACACCGCCAATGGTTTCGGGCTGGACATTGACGGGGAAAAGCCTCCTTGCTTCCGCGGCCCGGCCGATGCGAAATTTGTCCGTCTCTTTGCGCTGCACGGCCAGCGACGGCGGCGGCGTGGACGGGACCGGGTGCGATATGAACTTCTGGGCCGCGGGGCTGATGGTTCCTGGAACCGGTACCACGCGCGTGACGCGCTCGGTACCATTCGCACCTGTGAAGCATTCGTCGCTCTGCGGGCCCCTGGGGTCGCGGTCCCGATCCAGAAAAACGCCAAGAGCGCCGGTTCCAGCCAGCAGATGGAGGCTTTCCCTTCGGCTGAGCATTCTTTTCTCTTCCATGATCCTTACCCTTTCCTAACCTGATTTGGGGCGCGGATGACTCTCTGGCGAGTGTTAACACGAGCCGCCCATGTGAGCCATCGCCCGCCCCGCAAGGCACGGCGCCGACCGTGAAAGGCCGCCGGTAAATTATATCCGCTGGCGGCCTTCAGGAGCGCATGTTTCTAAGGAGCGCCGTGGCCGTTGTCGATCTGAAATTCGCGGATGGCCGGCGGGTGGGAGGCCATCAGGATGTTCAGCCGGACACGACGGCTGGTGGTGCTGTGAAAGATGTCGATCACTTTGTGGCCGATCGATGTGCCCCGGTGGAGCGTCTGCCATTTATTCCCGACCCAGGCCTGAACCTCGTAACTTTCAACGTGCTGGCCGCGATTGAGCCATTCCATCGTGACGGTGCGGTCGAAAGTAACCGGCTTCTCGAAACTGACTTCCAGCATGGCATGGTAGACGTGCGGAGGCGCAATCCAGAAAGTGTCCGGGTTGTTATCGAAAGCGGCGCGCACGTCGCCGCCTGTGCTTGACGACGGCGTACCCTCCGGCGCCAGGTTGTGACCGTAGATCCGGTGCAGTGCCTGGCCGAACTCGCGCAGACGGGCAACATCAAGCGCGGGAAGCAGCCCCTGCTCGTCCGGAGCGATGCCGAGCATCAGTTGCGCCCCATGGCCAACCGAGTTGTCGTAAATCTTGAGGAGCTCAGGAAGGGTTTTGAGCGTTTTCGCGTCATTCGGATGCCAGAACCACTGGCGCTTATGCAGCGGCGTGTCGCACTCCGCCGGCCGCCAGCGCAGGTAGCCGGTGCGGTCAATGACGTCCCAGTCTTCCTCCGGCGCGTAGCCGTCTTCATTGCCGACCCAGCGGATGTCACCCCACTTGAGGAATCCAACGTCGGCAAAGACCAGCGTGTTGGGCTGGTAGATGCGCAGCAGGTGAAGGTAGGCCTTGAAATCGTAGACATGGCCCGCGCTGCCCGCGCCGTCCAGCCAGAACTCCTCAATGGGACCGTACCGCGTGAGGAGTTCCTGCATCAGGCCCTCGTAGAATTTGTCATACTCCTTGTCGGAACTGTAAAAAGGCTCGTGGCGATCCCAGGGCGAGAGATAAATTCCGAATTTCATGCCGTGCCGGCGGCAGGCTTGCTCGACCGCGCGCACCACGTCCCCATGGCCATTTTCCCAGGGGCTGCTTGCCACGCTGTACTTCGTCAGCGGAGTGGGAAACAGGCAGAAGCCGTCATGATGCTTGGCAACAAAGACGAGGTATTTTGCGCCGGCGGCCTGTGCCGCTTCAACCCACTGGTTGGGATCAAATTTCGTGGGATTGAAAACTGACGGGCTGACTTTGCCGCTGCCCCATTCCTTGTTGGTGTACGTGTTCAGACCAAAATGGACGAGAACACCGAATTCGAGATCCTGCCATTCAACCTGCTGGGGGCTGGGTTTGAGGTCTACGAAGTTCTGGGCCATGGATTGGGCGCGGAGCGCAACAGCGGCCGACACTATCAAAAGCGGGACCAGCAGCACGTTCCGGACGCTTCGGGACCATGGCTGATAATCAGGTATGGCTTTTGAGGAAAGAAAAATCAAAAGAAGCCCAAGTTCAGTTTGCATGCGGGGAGTTATATCACGAAACGCGCAGACGGAAAAATCCGTCTTGCGCCCCCAGGGTTTACAACTCGCGCAGAGCCTGAGCAACGGGCCGGCGCGCGGCCCGGATGGCCGGAGGTACGCCACCAAAGACTCCCATCAGCACTGAAAAAGCCAGCCCGGCACCCAGCAGCAGCGGCGTGATGCGGAAGGCAAAAGCCAGGTGAGAGAACGTCTGCCAGTTGACGGTCCCCGTGGTCAGGCCGTTAAGCGGCAGCACCGCCAGGCAACCGAGCACGCCGCCCAGGAGAGCCACCAGAACGGCTTCGATCAGGAATGATGTAACCACGCTCAGCGCGCTGAAGCCCAGCGCCCGCATGGTGGCTATCTCGCGCGAGCGCTCAGCCACGGCGGAATACATGGTGTTGAGGGCGCAAAAGACTGCGCCAACACCCATCACCACGGCAATGAGCGAGCCCAGAACGACGATCAGAGTGGTCACCATGCGCGACTGCTTCTCGTAGTAATCCACTTCGCGGTCTACCTGGACGGTGAGACGAGGATCGTTGATCACCGAATCCTTGAAGCGATCAAATGCGGCCGGGGACGTGAGATGGACCGTCACTGACTGGAAGATGTTCCGTGGCCGGCTGTAAATCTGATTGAGAACATCCGCGTCGCACCACACTTCCGAATCAAACGCACTGCCGCCGGTGTCAAAGATCCCCACGACCTTCCACTCGCCGCCGCCAAAGTGTACCGTGTTGCCCAGGGTAAGACCGGAATAGGTAAGCGCGGCATTCTTGCCTACCACCAGTTCCGTGAGAGCAGGCCGGAAAAAGCGTCCCGCAACCATCCTGACGTTCTTGCGCACCTGCAGCGCTTTGGGGGAAACGCCGCGCACCTGCACGTTCGCATCAGTGCCGGTCGACCGGAGCACGAACGTTGAGACAACGACGACTTCAGCACTGACCAGCGGACCCCTATCTGACCTGGCAATCCCCGGGGCAACTTCGATTACCCGAACTTGATTCAGCGGAAGCACTCCGTCGACCTCGGCAGTGGCGCCTGCTCGCCGGATGATGGCGTTATCGGCTGACCCGGACGATGCCACCGTCACCTTGAATCCGCGAGCCAGCGAAAGCATGGCCACGAACACCCCCACCGTGCCGGCAATCCCCAGCACGGCGACCACCGTGGATGTCCAGCGCACCCGGATGCTCCGCAAGTTGTAGGCCAGTGGAATGGCCATTCTTAGACCCTCCGGAGGGCATCCACCACGCGCAGGCGCATGGCGGAGTATGCCGGCAAGATTCCGGACACAACACCCACCAGCAGAGCAATTCCCAGACCGTAAAGCATCGCCACCGGCGCAAGATAGAAATAAGGCAGCATGCCGCCCGTCGGGTCGCCGCCGAGCGTGTAGAGTTTGGCAAGGCCCAGCCCCAGGCCGCCGCCGATGAAGGCGATGAGCAGCGATTCCACCATCACCAGGCCAAGGACAAAGCCATCAGAAAACCCCAGGGCCTTGAGGACTGCGAATTCGCTGGTCCGCTCCCGGACCGAAATGGCCATGGTGTTGCCGGTTACCAATAGCAAGGTGAAAAACACGACGCCGCCAATCGTCAGGATCAGGAACTCAATGTTGCCCATCTGCTTCACCCATGAGGCCGCAAAGGCCTTCTCCGTCTCCGTCTTGGTTTCCCAGGGCGAATTGGCGAACCGCTCATCGATGGTCTTGACCAGGCGGGCAGCCTCATCCGGATTTTCAACCCTCACAACGTACCAGCCAACAAAGCCCTTGAAGAAGCGCGCACGCTCATCCAGAAGCTTCCAGTGGAACCAGAACTGGGTGGTGTCATCCTGAGGACGCATTCCATGATAGATTCCGCGGAGGTTGAATTCCCACGTACCGGCATGGATGGTGCCTTTGATCGGGATGCGGTCGCCGATTTTCCAATTGAATCTCCGGGCCAGCGTCTCACCGGCAACCGCGCCCTCACGGTCGGTGAGAAATGCTTTCCATTGATCGTCGGGGATGCTGAACTCCGGAAACGCAGCAAGGTGGTTATCAACGTCGATGGCAAGCTGGGGGAAGAAGTTTCGCTCGTTCTGGTAGACCCCACCAAACCATGAGGCGAAACTGACCACTTTGATGCCCCGAATCCGCAGCAGGCGTTCTTTATAAGAAAGCGGCAACGGCTGGATAAGGGAAACTCGGTTGATGGTGACCAACCGGTCCACTCCAGCCACGTCCACTCCCTGGCTGAAGGCTCCGCGAACGACAAACAGCAGGCCGAACAGAAACAGGGCAACGGCAAAAGATCCGAGGGTGAGGATGGTTCGGATCTTCTTTCGAAACAGATTGGCGAACACCAGCCGCCGGAATTTCATCTTTTGCTCCCGACATTGCCGGATTCAACCAGGACGCCTTTTTCCAGGTGCAGGACAACCTGCGCGCATTCCGCCACCCGCGGGTCGTGGGTAACCAGCAGCACGGTCTTGCCGTGGTCGTAGGCCAGGCTGCTGATGATGGCCATCACTTCGTCGGCGCTCTTGCGGTCGAGGTCGCCGGTAGGTTCGTCGCACAGCAGGAAGGTAGGATCGGAAACAATGGCGCGCGCAATGCCGACCCGTTGCTCCTCGCCGCCGGAAAGCTGGCGCGGATAGTGGCGCATGCGCTGCGTGAGCCCGACGATCGCCAGAGCGGTTTCCACATGCTCGTAGCGCTCCGCTTTGGAGAGGCCGGTCAGCAACAGCGGCAATTCGACGTTCTCAAAGGCATTGAGAACGGGAATCAGGTTGTACATCTGGAAAACAAAGCCGACGTGGCGCGCCCGCCACGCGGTCAGCTTTTGTGCCGACATGCGCGTGATTGATTCACCGGCCACGGTGATGGTGCCTGCCGTCGGCACATCCAGCCCGCCCAGAAGGTTCAGCAGGGTCGTCTTGCCGGAACCACTGGGTCCCATGAAGGCCACAAATTCGCCCTGCCCAACCTCCAGGTTCAGCCCTTGAAGGACGTGAATCTCTTCACTCCCGCGCAAATATTTCTTGTCGAGGTTGCGGGCGCAAATCAGGCACTCGCCGTTTCCCGAGCCGTCTACTCGAACCATGCGAGCCACCCCTCACTACTTGATGGTTACAGCCTGTCCGGCGTGAAGGTCTTCCGGACCATGCACCACTACGCGCTCGCCCTGGACAATCCCCGCCAGAACTTCAACGTCTGTTCCTCTTCTTGCTCCCAGGCTTACCGCGCGCTTTTGTACTCGTCCGTCCCGGACAAGGAAGACCATGGGCTTGCCATTCTCCTGCCGAACCGCTTCACTGGGAATCAATGCCTCAACCGGCAATTCGCCCTGCGCAGGCCGATCCTCCAGGAAGGCTACCTTGACGCCCATGTCGGGCAAAATTCTGGGATCAAGCTTGAGGAACGAGATGCGCACCTTCACGGTGGCTTTCTGGCGGTCGGCGGTGGGGATGATGGTGCGGACGCGCGCGGGAATGTTCCATGTCGGATAGGCATCCAGAGTTGCGACAACGCTTTGTCCGGGTTTGACCAGGGCAATGTTGGACTCATTGACATCCACTTCGATTTCGAGCGATTGCATGTCCACAATAGTAGCGATGCCTGTCCGGGTGAAACCGCCCCCCGCACTGATCGGCGAGACCATTTCGCCGACCTGCGCGTCTTTTGAAACAACCAACCCTTCGAAAGGTGCGCGGACCGTGCAATTCTCCAAATCCTGCTGGGCCACGCGGATCTGCGCGTCAGCGGCGTCAACCTGTTTGCGCGCCAGGGCCAGGCGGGCTTGCAGGCTTTCAACGGAGGTCCGCGCCTGGTCCAGGGCTTCAACGCTGCGCACACCGGCAGCCTGCAATCCTTCGGTGCGGGCAAGATCACGCTGAGCATTTGCCAGGTTCACTTCCAGGTCCGCAATGGCTGCGGCACTGGCGTCGCGTTCAGCTTTGGCGGACTGCAGGCGCACACGCGCGTCGGAATCATCCAGGCGGGCAAGCACCTGTCCGGCCTTTACCTGCATTCCTTCCTCGGCATAAACCGCGGTGACCTGTCCGGTGATCTTGGCGGCAACCGTGGCGCGGCGGCGAGGCGTAACGTATCCACTGGCATTCAGCAGGGTGACCTGCTGATTTTCAGGGTTCTGCGCAAGAACCACATCGACCGTAGCTCTGGTTCCATTGAAAGCGAAGAAGACACCCAGCGCAACGATCAGCGCAGCCAGGACAGACGCGTAGATCGCCGCACGCCGCCCCGGACTGCTTTTCCGCCGGGTACGGCCATCGATCTTCAGCGATGAGAGATCCGGACCAGTAGATGCTTGCCGAGTGACCATCGGAGTATCCCTCCTCGAGGCTCGTTTCGGCCTGCCGATTTGGCAACGTTCCAACGTGGACGAATATCAGGGCAAGCAAGCACGCGGCAAGCGCGGGGCAGGTTCGCGTTCTTCAAGGCCCATCACCGGTCCTCCTTCCGCCGCGCCGCGTATTTTTCAATTCTATAAACAGTTTAACGACTTATCGCACCCGTCAGCAACCTAAAACGGTCGCCATGCAGGAGAATCGAGAACGGTGATTGAGAGTGGAAAAAGATCAGTTGACCCACTTTGAACTAACTATTTATATCGACCGGTCAACTACCCGCCATTTCGGACCCGTGCCATCGAGCGGGCGGAATGACCGATGGAACTTTTGCGGGTAATTGGAACGCACCAACCGGATGACGGCTGACTTCGCAATAAAATGCTTCCATCTTTTTGCTACATGGCATAAGTTGGTAGCTTATCTTCAGGTTGGGTGGGACATCGATTCGTCGCCTGCTCCGGTGCGCATGGGGCCGCTTAGAGTTTTTTCTTTGACGAGATCGCTGCCATCCACGGCTTCGACTGAGACTGGACGGTAAAAGCGAGACATGATGGATCGCAGGCGTTTCATCAGGAACCTGGGCGCCGGTTTGGGTATGGCGGGCATTGCCAAGTCCTCCGGGCTTTCCGATTCCCTGCCCGACGCTGCGGCTGCAGGGCGACAATCTCACCCTAACTTTGTGTTCCTGATCTCCGATGACCAAAGTTACTCGGGCGCACACTGCGATGGGAACCCGGCGATCAACACGCCAAACATCGATCGCCTGGTGCGGGAAGGAATTCGCTTCAGGCGTGGATTTGCCACCTCGCCTTCCTGCAGCCCCAGCCGCTCTTCAATCCTGACGGGCGAACCCGCGCACGAAACTGGAACTTCCCGATTCCGTTCTCCGATGCCTGCCACGCAGATGACGATTGTGGACTATCTGAAAAGCGCAAACTACTATACAGGCGCATTCAAGAAGGTCCACCAGGGAATCCAGTTCTGGAAACGGTGGAACTTTCAGGGCGAGCATAAGCCAATCCGTGAGTTTTTTGAAGTGCGGTCCAAAGACCGCCCGTTTTTTCTGCACATTGGCTATCACGATCCTCACCGGCCTTACCTGCCTGGAGAACGGTATCCCGAGAAGAACTCGCGTTCTTCGGTGATTGTTCCGAGCTTTCTGCCGAACACTCCAGGGGTTCGAAAAGATCTTGCCCACTACTACGAGGCCATCGAGCGGCTGGACATGAAGGTAGGAAAGCTGCTGGAGCTTCTTGAAAAACATGAGCTGGTGGAAAACACTCTGGTGATTTTCACCAGCGATCAAGGCATGTCGTTCCCTGGCGCGAAAGGGACACTGTACGATCCTGGGCTTCACGTTCCGCTGATTGCCCGCTGGCCGGGCAAGATCAAGCCGGGCCGGGTATCATCCGATCTGATTTCGCTGGAGGATCTGGCGCCAACCTGGCTTGAGGCTGCCGGAGTGCGCGTACCCGAGGCCATGGACGGCAAGAGTTTTTTGCCGCTGTTGCTGGGCAGGAGTTTCCGGCCCCGCGAAGCCATCTATGCTGAACGAAACTTCCATACGCACCTGGACCTGATCCGGTGCGTGCGAACTAACCACTACAAACTGATTCAGAATTATCTGACGGAATTTCCCTATCGGCCTTTGAGCGACATTGCGCGATCACCAAGCTGGCGTTCCCTTGAGGATCTGGAGCGGCATGGGAAACTTTCCCCGGCGTTGTACCAGCGCTATTTTCAGAAACCGCGTCCGGAAGAGGAGTTTTACGACCTGGAGAAGGATCCGGGCGAGATGAATAACCTGGCAAAAGATCCAAGGTACAAGGCTCAATTGCTGCGGTTGCAGGAATTGCTGAGCCGGTGGATGATCAAGACCCATGACTTCCTGCCGCCGCCCATCCAGGAGCCGGCGCTTGAGGAGTTGATGGATTGAACGAATGGAGACGAATTCCCGGCCAGGTCTTCCGTTGACCCAGGCGGTTCCCGCGAATAAACTTTACGCTTGGCCGGCCGCGACAAGAGGCTTTGTCGCTCAGGCTGTCTGCAATCAATAGGCCCGCGCACGCAAAGCACCATGGCGGCTGCCTGATCTCACGCTTACGGGGTGCGAGATGGAACTCTATCCCAAGGTTTACCAGATTCAATCGATTTACGGTGGCCGGAACCTCTTCCAGTACCTCTTTGTCGGCGACAACGTGGTACTGGTGGACACCGGGACCGCGACGACGCCCGAAAAGACCATTTTCCCATTCTTTGAAAAAGTTAAAGTAAAACTTGACGATTTGACGCTGGCAGTCACAACCCACGCCGACCTTGACCACCAGGGCGGCAATGACGCCATCAAGCGTGCTTCGCCTCGAACCCTGCTGAGTTGCGGAGAAGCCGACCGCGAGTTGATCGAAAATCCGGCAACCCTGTACGGGAAACGCTACAACCACCTTAAAGAAGACCATGACGTTGGATTCGCGTCTGAGCCGTCGCCCGACGCTGGAAGCCATCGGCACATGGACCTGAGCTTCACGGGCGGCGAACGGATCCATCTGGCCGACAACTGGTGGCTGGAAGTGCTGCATGTTCCGGGGCATTCGCATGGCCACCTGGCGCTTTATGATCCGCAATACTGCGCCTTGTTTGCCGGTGATGCCGTGCATGGACGCGGCTGCCCAAAAGCTGAGGGAGGCATGGCCATTCCCGTCACGTACTACCACGTGGACACCTACCTTTCCACGATCCGCTATTTTGAGCACCTGCCCATCGAAGTTCTCTATTCCGGCCACTGGCCGGTGATGCGCGGCGAAGAGATTCGGGATTTCCTTGCCGAATCGCGCCGGACGGTGGAGTTTGTCGATCGAGTCATTCTGCGAAGTCTGAAGAAACATCCCTCCGGCTTGACGATGAAGCAACTGATCGACACTGTTGCGGAAGCGGTGGGCGATTGGCCCGAAGACGGTGTCCACCTTGCCATGTTTCCGATCAAGGGACATATGGACCGTCTGGAACAGCAGGGCCGTGCAAAGCTGGACCGGAGCACCCATCCGGCAAAATGGGTAGCGGCGTAAGGTTGGTGGCCCCGACACTGTTTTGTGTGTCGGGGTTTGTTCCTGCGGCAGAACCCGCGACGGGAAATGCGCCGCGTGGCCTGCCAGGCAATGGATCAACGGTTGTATTTGGGCGTGACCCCGCGGAGATGCATCCAGACGGCATCGCACCGCTCAAGAACATCGCTCGACAGCTCAGGTCCGGCACACGCCTTCAGATTCTCCTGTAACTGTTCCAGTCGCGAAGCTCCCAGGATGACGGAATCGACTTGGTCGCGGCTCAGAATCCACTGTAAGGCAAGTTCGACAAGCGTCTTCTGCGCGTCGCGAGCAATCCCCTTAAGTTCCTCAACGGCAGCGAAATCGTCCTCGTGCCAGTAACGGTCCATGTACATCTTGTTTCCATCAAACCGGGTGCCGGGGATGGGCTTGCTCTCTCGTGCCTGTTTGCCCGTCAGCAGCCCTCCGGCCAGTGGATTGTAAGGAACCACGGCCACACCATACCGCTTGCAAAACGGCAGGTATTCATCCTCAATGGCACGTGCCAGCAGGTTGTACATGGGCTGAGAGACGAAGGGCGGCTTATAACCGTTCTTCTGGGAGATGCAATGCATCTCCGCCACCTGCCAGGCGGCAAAGTTCGAGACCGCCGGGTAACGCACCTTCCCGGCCTTGACCAGTTCATCCATGGCGGCCAGCGTCTCTTCGATGGGCACCTTATAATCCGGCTGGTGCAGGTAATAGATGTCAATGCAATCGGTCTGGAGGCGCTCCAGGCTGCCATCAATGGCCTTAAGAATCGCGGCACGGGACAGGCCGGATTCATCCGGGCCGTCGCCCATTTTGCCTCTTACCTTGCTGGCAAGGACCACCTTGCCTCGCCGGCCCTTCAGCAGCCTGCCTGTAATCGTTTCAGACAACCCCTTGTTATATACATTGGCGGTATCAAAGAAATTGACTCCGGAGTCGATGCAGAGGTCGACCATGCGGCGCGCCGTTGCTTCATCCGTCTGCGAGCCGAAGGTCATGACGCCAAAAGAAACGCGCGAAACTTTCAAGTCCGTATTGGGCAGAGTCCGGTAATCCATTCAAGCCTCCCGAAATCGTGTTAGTAACATCCTGCGAGAACACAGGCTGGTCTTGCTGAGGAGCGCGCGATTTGTTTAACTCGCGAGATTATTTCAAAAGCCGAGCCCCTTGAAGCAGCAATTTCAATAATACAAAACTAACCGATGAATAGCTTGCCAATCAACCCACACGATTCATAGTATGAAAAGTTGTGCGCCGATTTTTCTGCCGGCGTCTCCTCTGTGCGCCACAACCTAATTCCTGGCTGTGGGGCTTCCAGAAGTTTCTCGAGGGTACATCATGTCCAATCGATATCTGATCTTGCTGTTTTTTACGATGAGCCTGGCAAGCCTGGGAAGGGCCGAGGTCGTCCATTTCAAGAACGGCGATCGCCTGACGGGCTCATTTGTCAGGCTGGTCGGCAAGACAGCGGTTTTCAAGACGGAAGTCCTGGGCACCGTGGATCTGAGCCTCAAGAAAATCGACACTTTTACGACCGAGGGACCGGTTGTGGCAATGATGAAAAGCGGGCGCACTGAGCGCGGCCATCTGACACTGACCCCCAGCGGAGAATTGACGCTCAAGTCAGCAGGCATCATCTCGACTATTGAGAAAAAGGATTTGGAGGCAATTTATCCGGTTAAGGTCTACCGCCCGGCCAGCCCCGAAAAGCGCCATATGCCATGGCAGGATTGGAAAGTCAGCGGCAACTTTGGATACAACTTTCAGCACTCCAACGGGCGCTCCGGATCGCTCACGCTCGGCCTGAATGCCCTGCGGCTTGAACCGACACTGCCGGGCCTGCGCCCGCACATGCGCTCACATTATTCAATGAATATGGCCTTCGTCAATGTCACGACCTCCTCGGGAGTGACTACCAGCACCAATACTCTGAGTTCGGACTTGCGGCAAGACTTCTTTTTCAGCCGGAACCGGCACAATTTTATGTTTCTGGAAGCGCAGTTCGATCACATTGAGCCCCAAAACGTCCAATTGCGGCAGACCTACGGTGGAGGATATGGCCGCGACGTCGTCCAGAATTCCAGCATCACGCTTAGTCTCAGGGGAGGAATGACTTATGTGCGCGAACACTTTCTGCCCGCTGCAGCCCAGCAGACCGGCGGAATCCTTCTGCGGAGCAACGCTGAAGCATTGCTGGCCGAAAAGTTTACGCTGAGCGTCTTCAACCATTTCGACTTCAGTCACGAACTGGATGTTTATCCGAGCTTGACCTCGGCCGGCAACTACCGTTTTGATACGGTTACCACCATCAGTACACCGATCTCGTCCCGGCTCTCCATCCAGGCTCAGTTCATAGACCACTACCTGAGCGCACCTTTGCCAGGGACGGAAAAGAACGACTTGATCTTCAGCACAGGCCTGGGATTCAATTTCTGATACGCTGCTGAAATATCTGATGGAACAAAGCGACCGCAGGCAGTGGAGACGCCCTCTCAGGCCTCTCCACTGCTGCCTCCTGCTCAATCGAGAGCCAGCTCAATTTAAGGGCAACCGGTCAGACTCTGACCTCCGAAATACGCCGGATCAGATCATTCTGCTCACTTGTGTCGGTGGCGCCGATCGTCATCGCGTCGAGTACACCGAGTGAGAGCGCATAGGAGAGAGCCTGATTCTGGCGGGTACGCATGGCACCCTGGCCGAGGATCTTCATTCCCACAACGCCTTTGCCGGAATTTTTCATCTGGCGCAGGACGGTGACAACGGTGGCCGGATCGGCGTCCATGTGCGCTCCAATCGGGTTGATTCTGGCGAGGTCGACTTCCACCCAGGGCGAAGCGGCGGCTGCGCGCAAGGCGCCGATGGTGTGGCAGGAACAGCCGTGAGCATGGATGATCCCCTTTTCCTTTGCTTCCGAGAGTACGTCCATGGTCCGACGATAGCGCGTGGTCCAGTCAGACGCCTGCATGTCGTGCATCAGAAGCACATCGATGTAGTCGGTTTGAAGTTCGCGGCGAAAACGGTCGAGATCCCGCCGCATGCCTTCGGGATCGCGATTGTCTGACTTGGTAAGAACGGTGACTTTTTCGCGCGGCAATCGCTTGAGCGCCGCGGCAACGGCGGGGTGCGACCCGTATCCGCCGGCAGTGTCAAAAAAACGCAAGCCGTGATCGTAGCCGTGAACCAGCAGGTCCGCGAGACCTTGCACGCCGAGACTCGTCTGCTGGGAATGGCCGCCGTAACCCATTGTGCCTGTCCCACATGCCAGGCGACTGGTCTTGATGCCTGTTCGGCCCAGAGTGATGGTGTCAGAAGCATGGAAAGTTCCTGCCGGCGCGTCCAAGAGCGTGGCAGCCCCGGCTGCCCTGGACCCCAGCCACATTGCACCTACTCCACTAGCGGCCCGGGTGAGAAACTCACGTCGTTTCATGGAATCACCTCACAAACCGAAAATGAAAAGCATCCTACCTTGGATCGGAGTTGCTGCTTTCACCGACTCTATCAGCCAAAACCGGCGTTTGCAACAAGGATGTCCTTCGAACGATTCAGCGTGCAGGGGGGAGGGTTCGATCTGGGAGGAGGAGCCACCCTGTCGCGGTGGCAAAACCCCAAGAGAGATACGCAGGGGCATCGGCATTATGCGCGTTGCGGGGAAACGAAACCACAGCGCGGAATGCCGGATTGCCACGCACCGATTGAGGACTTATTCAAGAATCTCTGTTTACTCACCCGTGTGATTCTTCGGTTTCTGGGCGCCGAGGCGCTTGCGAATGTCCGCCACGATCTGCTTTCCATGGAAACGACCGTTTTCGATGAATATTTCGTTTGTGTGGCGGCCAGAAATAACCACGCCCGCAAGATAGACGCCGGGAACGTTGCTCTCGCGTGTCGTGGTGCTGCAGTTGGGGCGCGAGGTTTTGGGATCGATTTCAATGCCGACCCTGCGGAGGAAATCGAAGTCCGGGTGGTATCCGGTCAAGGCAAAAACAAAATCATTCTCGATGTAGATCCGCTCACCCTGGGCCGTCTCGATCCAGATTCCATCCGGGGTGAATTCTTTGACGGTCGTGTTCAGGTAGGCCTTGATGGATCCTTCCTTGATGCGGTTTTCAATGTCCGGACGAATCCAGTATTTGATGTGCCGGCTCAGTTCGGGCTCCCAGTGAATGAGGGTGACCTCAGCTCCGTGCCGGAAGAGGTCCAGAGCCGCAATGGCCGCCGAGTTGGCTCCGCCGATCACTGCAACCTTCCTCTGATAGAACTCGTGTGCCTCGCCATAGTAATGCGAGACCCTCGGGAGGTTTTCTCCCGGGACATCCATCAGGTTGGGGATGTCGTAATAACCGGTGGCAATGATTATCTTGCGGGTGCGGTAACACTTTTCCTTCCCATCGATCATCCGTGACTGGATTTCAAACTCTCCGTCAGAGCCAATCACGCCCGTCACACGCTCCTGGTAGTGGAGGGGCACGTGGTAAAACTCGGCAACGCCGCGGTAATATTCGAGTGCTTCAGCGCGAGTCGGCTTCACATTCACGCTTGTAAATGGAATGTCCCCGATTTCCAGCCGCTCGCGTGTGGTGAAGAAAGTCATGCCGGGCGGATAGCTGAACAGCGAGTTGACCAGGCAACCTTTTTCAACCACCAGCACGCGCAAACCGCCGCGCAGGGCTTCAATCGCGCAAGCCAGACCCGTAGGTCCCGCACCCACGACGAGCACATCCAAAACGTCTTCCATTCCAGCTTTTCCTTTCTGAGAAGATCTCGATTATAAATCGACGAAAAATATTAGATGCCCGGGCGCTCACATTCGACACTTCGCATAGTCGCCGGACGGCACCCGGCGTCCGGGGCGGCGAGAACCATGCAGACAGTAAATCCATGCCTCCGTCTCAGCGCCGCCGGCAAGTGTCACCCTGGTTCTCTTACGTTCGAACAGATTAAAACGCGCTCTCAACGGGTCAAAGCCTTCGAATTTGTCCAGAACTCTGAAGGCCCGCGCGGAGTGCGGAATCCAATACACTTCGCCGTGGATTCGGTCCCGATCATCCGTGCTCTCCACCGCCCCGGGATATTCCCCCAGGTCATAGAGTTGCCCACGAAGATACGCGGTTGCAACGAACCGCGCGTGCAACCTTTGCAGCAGCGCGTGAGATGGAAATCCCTTGCGCAAAGTGCCGTAAACGAATAAGCGAGCGCCGCCAGAATCTTCTATCCGATCTTCATGCGTCATTTTAACTTGTTCAACGATGGTCCGAGCAAGCACCTTTGACGAAACCGCTCGTCTTGAAAGGATAAATGCTGGGCGCCGTACGTGCAGGCCGGCAATCGCCGTTGAAATCCGGATCGTGCAGTTGGAAATACTGCCGCGCAACATCCGCGCTCGTCAGGTGCTCAATGAGTCCTTCTTTCACATTGAGAAGGATAAGATTATTGCCGTAAGCATAGTGATCCATGTAACCATACGTTACGGAAGTAAGTCCGTTCTCACCAACTTTCATGGCGGGGCTCACAACATCTGCGCGCAGACGAGGATTGCCGTAATCGATCCTGAGAGCACCCTGCAAATCGTAATCAAATTCGAAAACTGGCGCCGGGCCGATGCTGGGACAAAGACCGTCCAGGATCAGCACGGTACGCGGCGGAAACACCGGAAACTTGCGCCGGATGGAAGCGACAACCTGGTTTTGCCGCTGGTAGGCAGCAACCCAGAAGCATCCCAGAGCGTTGACAATCACAAAGCCGGACACGGCGAAAATAGCGACCAGAACTGTGAATATTCTTATGCGGACAAGGTTTGATCGGGCCAAGGTGCTGGCCAATCCGAGCAGGCTGACCATGGTGATTGCAGCCCCCACCGCCGCCGCCAGTCCAATGCGATTTTCCGGGCCCATGGTCGTGAAATCAAATTGAATCCAGGCGAAGAAGGGTGAGTAACCCAGTCCGTATACCACAAGGCCCAGCCCCAGCAGCCTGACCCAAACGCCTGCTCGCGGAAAAGGCTGCCCGGAAAACCGCGCGATGAGGAAAAAGTACGTCACGATCAGGCAAGCCAGAATTCCCGCCAGAATGAGGATTTCTGTGTTCGGGTAAAACCGCACGGCATTCCAGGCGATGGCCGGCATCCCAAGCCCGTAATAACCATAATTGAAGTCGAAAGCCCGAACAAGGCCCAGCTGAATGATCCGAGGGATATGATGAAGGAACCTGAAATGGAAAGTGCCAAGCACAGCCACCAGCTTATAGACAGTTACCCCTATCAGCAGAAAGCCTGCTCCAAACAGAAATACAAGGGTGCCCTTGTCAAATTGAGATTTGCCAGGCACTTTCTCCCGAGGCAAGTATCTGGCGCTGTACCAGTACACAAAGGGAATAAGCACAAACAGCGGGACGAAGATTTCATAGGCCGAGGCGCTTACCAGTAAGGAGATAGCGGCGCCCACGTACCACCGCCAGCGGGAATCGGGAGTTGCCAATGCCGAGCGCACCACACAGTAGAAACAAAGAAAGCCAAAGAACATGGACACGAGTGATTGTGATGAGGCCATCCAGAAGCGGTCGGTTGAATATTGAGGCAGAAGACCGTAAATCAAGGGCACACTGAGAGCAATCAGCCGGGGAGCGCGCAGATTCCGAAGAACTACATAAAACATCAACACCGTTGCAATGAGCAGTAGTGCAATGCAGATCTGCGATCCAAGTGGGTGGACTCCGGCGGTTTTGTATAGTGCTGTGAGCAGAAGAACCTGCAAAGGACGATCTCGCGTGTTTGGCGCCTGCGAATAGAGGCATCCGAACAGTCCAAAAAAAGATTGGCTACGGCAACTATTGAAACAGGAAAGGAAAGCCCAGTCGTCCGTATAAAACCCTATACGAGGCGCATAAGAAATCAGCGAAATAACCTCAACCGCTGCCAGAAAAACGCAGTCCTTCGTGAGGCCTGCGACTCCGGAAAAAGGCGCAGCATTTCCCCGCTTCGGCATTACGGTATTGTCAGCTTTCAAGTTCGTGGCTCCGCGCGGCCGGAGGTTCTATTCCTGACAAGAATGCGATTCAATTCGCCGTCCAGGGCAAAGACAAATGGCAGAACCTCGTCCGGGAAGCGAATTCAGCATCGCCCCCATGGGCAGCCATGGGAATCGGCTACGCCAAAACGCACACGAGAGATTGTAAAGAGAGGATCGCGAAAAGTCATTAGCCCTGGCCCACAGAGTTGCCGTTGGATCAGACTTCTCTTTCGAGTTCTTCCAATACGCGGCGCAGCACCGCAATGACTTGCTCACGTCTGGCGCTGCCCCTGCTGAATTGCAGGGTCAGCTTGAAATCCTTGGTGGGGGGGACATAGCGGAATGATCCGTTGCGGGGTTTCTTGTCCGGATTGCGCTCCTCGCGAGCCTGGTCGCGGTTCAGGGTGCCCTGGGCAAAGCGCCGAACGGCATCGCGCATCCTGGCTTCGGTCGGCTGGCGGGCCACCTGGAGAAGTTGCGACTTGGAAATGACTCCGCCCTCAATGCAGGCGGCTTTGATCTCGTCCGGAATAATTCGAAGAGTCAGGAGTTCGGTTACTGATGAACGTGACTTCCCGATTTTAACGGCGATTTCCTCATGAGTCAGGCCAAAACGATCCCCCAGAGCCTGGACTCCGTCAGCCTCTTCGAACGGCGTGAGGTCTTTGCGCTGCATGTTCTCAATCAGAGCCAGTTCCAGAGTTTCGCCGTCGTCAACACTCTTTTCGATGCAGGGAACTTCCGCCAGCCCCGCCATACGCGCAGCATGATAGCGGCGTTCCCCGGAAATGATCAGGTACTTGCCCAAATCCGGATGTTTGCGGACAAGCAGAGGTTCCAGCACGCCTTTCTGGCGGACAGACTCCGCCAGTCCATTCAAATCTCCCTTTTCCTTGCGAGGCTGATCAGCATACGGCTGGATGTCTTCAATTGCGATCATCCGCCCGATGGCGGCGCCGCTGCGGGAAATCATATCTTCCACGTAGTGCGCACTGTGGCGCATCTGGATAGCTAGCGGCAATCCTGCGCGTCTAACCGACACGTTGCAGTACCTCCTTCGCCAAACTGGCATACTCCGCAGCACCCGAGGATGTTGGCGCGAAACTGAAAATTGTTTCCCGATAGGCTGGACTCTCTTCCAGCCGGACGTTCTTGCCGATCACCGTCTTGAAAACCTTGGCACCGAAAACCTCCCGAACCTGTTTGTGAATGTCGCGGGCCAGGTTCGTTCGCTTGTCATAAAGCGTGATCAGGACACCAAGCAACTGGAGTTCAGGGTTTGGCCGGGCGCGAATGCGTTCCAACGTTTCAAGCAGATCGTCGGTGCCTTCGAGGGCGTAATAGGAGGCTTGGATGGGAACAATCAGAAACGAGGCGGCCACCAGCGCATTCACCGTGATGATGCCGAGGGCCGGCGGTGTATCGATGACGATCATATCGAAATTTTCGCGGCAGGAAGCAATGGCGTCTTTCAGGCGAAAGGGCGCGTCAAACTGCCCCACCAGTTGAGCCTCCAGCTTGGCCAGGGCAATTCTTGACGGCGCGAGCGACAGGTTGAGCCATCGAGTGGGTTTGACCACCTCGGCCAGCTTCATTTTGTGGTCGGTAAGGACGTCGTAAACTGAGGTGGAAACATCTTCCGGATTGATGAGAGTCAGTGTGCTGTTGGCCTGCGGGTCCAGGTCAATCAGGAGGGTCCGCTGATTGTGCATTGCCAGAGCGGCAGCGAGGTTGATTGCGGTTGTGGTTTTGCCCACGCCACCCTTCTGGTTGGCCACAGCGATAACTCTTGCCACTCCGTAACTCCGGCTGAGGCAGTTTGGGGTAATGGCCGGCAGTTTCGCCCACGAAAACGGCCATGGCTGCCATCAGGTCTTACATTTTATAACGACCGATATCTTCGTCGTTAAGGTTTTCCAGCCATTTGCGGAGTTCGTCATTATTCACCTTATCCGCCCCGCTACCGGTCACCTTGGAATTCTTGAGGACTTCATCCTCGACAAAGATAGGGCAATCCACGCGCAAGGCGAGAGCCAGAGCGTCGCTGGGGCGGGAATCGACCGAAAAAGTTTCACCGTCCTTCTCAAGCCAGATTAGTGCATAGAAGGTGTCGTCCTTCAGTTCGTTTACAACCACCTTCCGGACACGCGTCTCGAGGCCGAGGAGCAGGTTTTTCAGGAGATCATGGGTCATGGGCCGGGGCGTGGTGACCTTTTCGATTTCAAGCGCGATGGCATTAGCCTCATAAATTCCCACCCAGATGGGGAGCACGGATGCCCCCTCGATGTCTTTTAGAATGACGATCGGCATATTGGTGACTGGGTCCATCATCAGACCGCGAATTTTAACCTCGACTTCCATTGTGAGTCCTCTCCGCAGCCGCGCGCGCATTGGCTTGGCTGCAACTGGCTGAAATGCACTCAGCGCTAGGCCTGACCAGCAGCAGTCTCCGCTACCCGCTGTCCGACCAGGCTGTTTGGTCCCGACGCTGTCACTCGCACCCTCATGTAATGCCCTGCCCAAGAGGGCTTACCAGTAAAGTTGATGACCCGATTGCTCGTTGTCCGCCCCACGGCCTGCCCCAGCCGGGGATGATAACCCTCGACCAGCACTTCATATTCCCGCCCAACGCAATCCTGGTTTCTCTGAATCTGGATTTCCCGCTGTTTGTTCTGAAGGGCCATCAGCCGCCGGCCCTTCTCTTCTTCCGGCACGTTATCCTCGAATTGGCCCGCAGCTGTTCTGGGACGAGGAGAGTACTTGAATGAAAACACCTGATCATAGCCGACTTCGTCGAGGAGACTGAGCGTTTGTTCAAAGTCACCAAGCGTCTCACCGCAAAACCCCACGATAATGTCTGTCGAGATGCTAATCGTACGTCTGGCGCGGCGGATGCAATGGATTTTCTCAAGATACTCGTCGCGAGTATAGGTCCGGAGCATGCGTTTGAGGACCGAATTCGATCCCGATTGCACGGGCAAGTGTATCTGATCGCAGAGAGCCGGATGGGTGTCAATGGCTTCTACGATTTCAGGGGTAAAATCGCGCGGGTGAGAGGTGGTGAAACGGACGCGCCGGATGCCCTTGACTTCCGCCACCCGCCCGAGCAGTTCCGGAAAACTCATCCGCATCGGCGAAGGATCGCGATACGAGTTGACAGTCTGGCCAAGAAGCTGAATCTCCGTGAAACCCTCATCGGCCAGCCGCCGGCTTTCTGCCAGAATCTTGTCTGCGGGCCGGCTACGTTCCGGGCCGCGCGTCATGGGAACCACGCAGTAGGAACATGCCTTGTCACAACCCTCGATGATGGTGATATACGCGCGATAGCGATTGTCGCGCCGCGTCATCTCCGTTTCAAAACAGTCTTCGGTTTCCAGTTCCAGTCCGGTGACGCGGCGATGGCCGTCTTCAAGCTCGGCCAGCAACTGAGGAAGCTTTGGATAACTTGCGGAGCCGCAAACGAGGCTCACATGAGGCGCACGCTCAAAAATATTCTCAGCTTCCTGCTGGGCCACGCAACCAAGAACGCCGAACACCTTGCGCGCGCCGCTCCGGTCTTTGCGGAAAGTTCCCAGGCGCGAAAAAACCTTTTGGGCGGCCTTCTCGCGAATGCTGCAGGTGTTATAAAAAACGATTTCGGCTTCGTCAGGAGTTGAAACCGGCCTGTAGCCGCGCGCCATCAGCAAACCAGCGACCTTTTCGGAATCATGAACATTCATCTGGCAGCCAAAAGTTTCGATATAGAAAGGCCTTCCCTCGGCGCCGTATCCGACTGCAGAGTCGCCTTTCCCTTCCAGGTCTGCTATGTGCTGATCACTGCCGGGCAGGATTCGAAAAGGATTACTGCTCATCAGGGAATATCCGCCTCGCTCGGTCCAGTATAGCTTGAGATGGCTGCCTTTGTGTAGCCACGATGTTCTACCGCCGGTTCTTATTCTGCCACGAGACAGGAAGCGAATTCCAATTTAAGCAGACGCATGCTTCAGCATTGCGGCGGCATGCTTCAGGACGGCATCGGTCACGTGCGTGCCGGAAAGCATCCGGGCGAGTTCACCGGCCCGCTCTTTTTCGCCGGCCAGGTACTCGACGCGTGTATGCGACCGTCCGCCGCGTTCAAATTTCTCGACGTAATAATGATGGTCGGCAAAGCAGGCAATTTGAGCAAGGTGAGTGACGCAAATTACCTGGGACGACTTTGCCAGGCGCTTCAGACGCTGTCCGACGCGCTCCGCCACGCGGCCTCCGATGCCCGTATCGACCTCGTCGAATATGAAGGTTGGATTTGTTGTTGTCACCCCAGCCCTACCCTGGCTGAGCCGCGCCGTCCCGAGCACCGTCTTGAGCGCGAGCATGACCCGCGAGAGCTCACCTCCGGAGGCAATTCTGTCAAGCGGGCGCAAATCCTCGCCGGGATTGGGCGAAATCCGAAATTCGATGGAGTCGATGCCATTCGGCCCTCCTCGATCAGAATCCGCATCCGGTATCGTCTCAAAATGAATAACAAACCGGGTTTTTTCCATGCTCAGGTCGGCGAGTTCTTTCCGGACAAGTCTTTCCAGCTGTTCCGCCGCTTCCCGCCGCCTTTGGGAGAGTTGCTCCGCTGCTTTCCGGTATTTCGATGCGGCCAGTTTCAGTTCACGACCCACTTCCTCGCGGCGCTCGTCGGAGCGCTCGAGGCTGGAAAGCTGCTGCTGGATCTGCTCGCGGTAAGCGAGCGCCTCTTCGATAGTCCTGCCATATTTTCTCTTGATTCGATCGAGAATCGCCAGCCGGTCTTCGACTTCCTCCAGACGGCGCGGGCTGGCGTCAAGATTCTTCACGTAATCGCGAAGCGTCAATGCAACGTCTTCAAGCTGTGCTTTCGTCTCGCGAAGAGAGCCAAGATGGGATTCGAGTGACGAGTCATAGGCTCGCAATTCATCTAGCGCTCGGGCTGCAATCGAGACCCTCTCGCAGGCAGAGTTTTCATCCTCGTATAACGCTCCGTATGCGGTTGAGGCAGCCGCCTGAATTTTCTCGCGATGGGCGAGGACGAGCTTTTCCTCTTCCAGCCTGGCATCTTCGCCCGGCTCCAGCGCAGCCTGTTCCAGATCCCGGAGCTGGAAGCTGAGCAGGTCAATGGTTCTCAGGCGATCCTGCTCATTCTGGTTGAGGCTCTCAAATTCGGTCCTGAGCTGCTTGTGATGCGTGTACAGTTCTGCCACTTGATTGCGCATTTCGTCCGCACCCGTAAACCGGTCAAGCAATTCGAGCTGCGATTCAGACGAGAACAGCGAAACCTGCTCATTCTGTCCGTGAACCTCGACCAGCAGATCAGCGAGCGCTTTAACCGCGGCTAAAGTGACCGGTTGATCATTCACCAGCAGCCGGCTCCGGCCATTGGAGTGAACCGCCCGGCGCAATATGATTTCGGGCTCACCAGATGGCAGCAGGCCATATTC
The DNA here is from genome assembly GCA_046705285.1 of Terriglobia bacterium. GTDB lineage: Bacteria > Acidobacteriota > Terriglobia > UBA7540 > UBA7540 > SCRD01. The sequence goes on along the minus strand of JBJKQK010000207.1, from coordinate 12,326 downwards.
TTCGAGCCATTGCTTCCAGGCTGGTTGCACCGGTGAGCGGAAGACGGCTGTGACACTTGCCCGATCACAGCCCGTACGAATCAGGTCCGATGCAGCTCTTCCACCGAGAGCCAGACCGAGCGCATCGACAACAATGGATTTGCCAGAGCCCGTCTCGCCCGAAAGAAGATTCAGTCCCGGTCGGAACTCTACCGTAAGATCGTCAATGACTGCGTAATTCTGAATATGGATCTCGTGGAGCATAAGGACTCGCATGCGAGTTTACCGCAAGCCACGGGCGACATCTTCCCCTTTGCAACCAGGGATAGCCGATCATAACGCGGAATGTCCAGATAGAAAATAGCCAGGAAGTTTTGACTGCGGGCCCCAAAACCTCCAATAATGATTTTGTGCGATTGACGGAATTTGACGCCCTATGCTAGGTTCGAGAGATGATTGTCTTGTATGATTTGTGGCTTCGAAGGAGGTGGAGTTGGTCGCAGCCTTACTGTTTTTCCAGGCTGATATCTGGCAATACGTGTCAAGCACTGGACTTGTCGCACGCCTGGTTCTCCTGATCCTGCTTTTTTTCTCAGTTTTCTCCTGGGCCATCATCTTCCACAAGTATCGGACTTTTAAGCGTGCCCTCCACGATTCGCTGGAATTCCTGCAGATATTTCGCCAGAGCAAAAAGCTGTCTGAAATTCGTTCCTCCTGTTCGACATTGAGGGATAGCCCTTTGCCAGAAGTTTTCCAGGCGGGTTACCGTGAGATCGAAAGTCAGGCGACCATCAGTGAGAATCCCGGAAAGCCAGTCATCCGCAGCCTGGAGTCCGTTCGCCGCTCGCTGCAAATCGGGTCGACAACAGAGCTCACCCGCATGGAGAGATGGATGCCGTGGCTTGCGACAACAGCCGCGGCGTCGCCGTTTATTGGACTCTTTGGGACAGTCTGGGGCATCATGGACGCGTTTCACGGCCTTGGGATGGCCGGGGCTGCCAGTCTGCGAAGCGTTGCGCCGGGAATTTCCGAGGCCCTGATCACAACGGCAGCGGGGCTGTTCGCGGCCATTCCCGCCTTGATTGCTTATAACCAGTTCGTACAACGACTGAAGGAGTTCGGCTCGATGCTGGACGATTTTGCGCTTGAATTCCTCAACCTGACGGAGCGCTACTTCACGTAGAATTCTGCAGTCCCGCCGTACTCCCTGCAACTTGTTTTGGTTTTCTTTATTTTCGGAAGCGGAGCGCGACAAGATCGGTCAGTGAGGTAAATGATGGCCTTTACAACTCCCAGGGGAAGAACCCAAACGTCGATGGCCGACATCAACGTAACCCCCTTTGTGGATGTGATGCTGGTCTTGCTGGTGATCTTCATGCTCACGGCGCCACTGCTTGAATCGGGAATTGAAGTGGACCTGCCGAAAACCAAGACGGTGAAGGTGATCTCCCAGGAACGCGTCGTCGTGACCATCGACAAGCGGCAAACCATATACGTCGGAAACAATCCGGTCAACATCCACAAACTTGGTGACGTTATTCTCAAGCAACTGAAAGGCTCAGCAAAATCGCCCGTTTACATTCGTTGTGACCAGGCCGTCTCATTCGGGGCGTTCGCGGAGGTCATTGACGCGCTGAAACAGGCCAAGCTGAACAACATCAACATTGTCACTCAGCCCTTGAATACCAAGGGCCGAACGTAACTTCAAGGGGATCATTCCTGAGAAGTGATTGAGGCATGGGCGCTGCAGCGTTTCCCGTTTTCGACCATCGTGAGAGCCTTCGCGGCTCGCTTCTGGCGTCGATTATTTTCCATGTGCTTCTGGTGGTGGTTGCAGTCATCTACACGATCTGGGGTGGCAGAGTTGGCAAAGGATGGGGGAATTCATTGAATTCTGGCAGCGCTGTCCATGTAAGCGCCGTGGCTTCCCTGCCGGGCGTTCCTCTGCCTACGCCCAAAATCACCACGCCAAACACCGTGGCAGTTCAGAATCCAGGCCTTTACAAGAACGAACCAGTTCCGAAGCCACCGCCATCGATGCTGGCGCAGGAAATCCCCAAGTTCAAAGAAGCTGTCAAGATTCCAAAGAAAAAGATGCTCGCGAACCCTCGCATTCAGAAGGAGCATCTTAAGCCGCCGCCTAATGCCATTCCTTATGGCGAGGGTGGCAGGCCGACAATGAGCTACAGCTCTGTTGCAACTTCGGCCGGCGAGGCCGGCGTTGCAGTCGGCCAGGAGAATTTTGGTGAGCAATTTGGCTGGTACGTCCAAGCGGTCCGGAACCGAATCAGCAACAACTGGTTGATTTCGATGATCAGTCCCAGCATTCTGAGCGCTCCCCGGGTTTACGTTGATTTTGACATCAATCGGGACGGCAGCATCAGCAATGCCAAAATTGCAAAGTCCAGCGGGATCCCGGAGGTCGACAGGTCAGCTTTGAGGGCAGTTCTGGCGTCCAGCCCGCTGGCGCCACTTCCATCCAGCTATTCAGGAAGTAAGGTTTCCGTTGAGTTTTACTTTGATCTAAGGCGTTGAATTTTGTAGGCTTCCTATTTGGGAGGCCTTTACAAGACATCTATTCGGGGTGCTGACGCATCATTTTAGCGATGAAACACCGACATCTGAAATATCTCGTTTTGCTTGCAATTCCAATTGCCGTGTTCCTGGGCCTGGCTCCTATAGCAAGAAGCCAGGGGTGGTTCCGCACTGGAATCAACCTGGGACAGACCACGGTTCGGATCGCGGTCACAGATTTCCCAGCTCGCTCGTCGGACCCGCGACTGGTCAGCCTGACGCAGGTTTTCAACCACGTGCTGCGGGATGACCTGAATAATTCCGGGATTCTGGACGTCATCAGCAAGAGCCTCTATCCTCTCAACACTCCTCAGGAACCCAAGGATGTTGACTTCAATGCCTGGAACAGTCCGCCTGCCTCTGCGCAGATGCTGGCTTTCGGCTACACGGATGTCAGGAACAACAACCTGGTAATCACGGCGCGCCTGTTTGATCTCCACAACCCTTCCAACCCCAGCGTACTGGCCAAGCGCTATGTGGCCGACATGAACGTGATTTCCGCTCGCGATGCCGCTCATCGCTTTGCCAATGAAATTATTCAGACACTGGGTGGGGGGATCCCCGGAATTAACCTGACAAAAATCGCCTACACCAGCAACAGAAGTGGCCATACTGAAATCTGGGTGATGGACTATGACGGATACAATCAGCACCGGGTCACTAACTATCCCTCGCTGAACCTGACGCCGCGCTGGTCCCCCGACAATTCCGAGCTGGCGTTCACCAGCTACGCGAGTGGCAATCCGGAAATTTACCTCTTTTCCCTCCTTACAAACCGGCGAATCTTTTTCCCGACGTATAAGGGGCTCAACACTACTCCTGCGTGGTCTCCGGATGGAAAGAAAATCGCATTCTGTTCCAGCATGAGCGGCAATCCGGAAATCTATGTTTCCAACGCTAACGGCATGGACCTGCAACGGCTGACCTTCGCTCCGGGTGTTAACATCTCCCCTGTATGGAATCCCAAAACGGGCAAAGAAATTGCCTTCGTGTCCGACCGCAGTGGCTCCCCACAGATTTATATTATCAATTCAGACGGCACGAATTTGCGGCGCCTGATCACGGCCGGGGGCGACTCCGAGGCCCCCTCATGGTCTCCCAACGGCCTCTTTATAGCTTTCGCGTGGGACGTGCGGGAAACGGGTCATTGGGATATCTATGTGATAGAGATTGCTAGCGGACGCATTGTGCAGCTCACCCACAACGAGGCAAGAAACGAGCACCCTTCCTGGGCGCCGGATGGACGGCACATCGTCTTTGAGTCAACGCGCTCCGGCAAGCGGCAAATCTGGAGCATGCTGGCCGACGGCTCCGACCCCCATGAGCTGACAACACAAGGGAGCAATTGGAACCCGAATTGGTCGAACTGATCTCTGGTCCTTGATCCGTTCCCGTTGCTGTGGTCTATTCTGTGCCGCCACCGGCCAGACCAAGAGCTTTTGTGTGAACTGACGCAATTCTCCGACTGTCTGTGGGTCGGAAAACGGAAGCATGATGGGGAGGTTTTGCAGGGTTGATGAGCCAGCGCGGGCTGTACACCCTTCAACTCACAACTGAACCCGAGAATTCCTTCGATTAAGCAAAAATGGGGGTTGTTTTTTGTTTTTGTTTGATGCTAGGATTCAAGTCTTTGAATTTCGTCGTTTTTGTTGCTGTTTATCGTGGCTTCAAACGGATTTCTTAAGTTAGTTGTTTCGGGATTTTGTATTCGATTTCATTATTTCGTACATCTTCGGGAAAGCGAAAGTGCCCACCTATCAAGGAGGATTCAACATGCGACAGAAGAAACGCAATCTCGCGCTTCTCGTCGGTACTTTGGGAATAGTTCTTTTCGCGGCGTCTTGCCACAAGAAGGCAGTTGCACCACCGCCGCCGCCACCACCGCCACCGGCAGCAGCCAAGCCTACAGTCAACCTCACCGCTGTGCCGAGCACCATTCAGAGCGGCCAGTCAGTCACTCTGAGTTGGACATCGGAAAACGCTACGAGCCTTGACCTTGAACCGAGCATTGGCGCCGTCCAGTCCAGCGGTTCAACCAGCGTTTCACCCACAGAGTCAACTACGTATACGTTGACGGCTACGGGACCTGGTGGAACGGCTGAGGCTACAGCCCGAGTGACGGTTACCGCACCACCACCACCACCACCGCCACCAGCGCCACCGGCTGTCTCGGAAGAAACCTTGTTTCAACAGAACATCAAAGATGCTTTCTTTGACTTTAACAAGTCCAACATCCGGCCGGACGCTCGACAGGCTTTAACGGAGGATGCGAATTTCCTCAATGCCCACCCGAGCATTAACTTCACCATTGAGGGGCATTGTGACAACCGCGGTAGCGAGGAATACAACCTTGGTCTAGGCGACCGAAGGGCAAATGCCGCCAAGAATTTCCTGGTAAATCTGGGCGTAGCTGCGTCCCGGATCACCACGATTTCTTACGGCAAAGACCGCCCGTTCTGCACCGAGAACAATGAGAAATGCTGGCAGGAGAACCGGCGCGCCCACTTGGTCATGGGCAGCGAATAATCAGGGTCCACTGGGAGCCCGAAAAACCGTCGGGGAAAGACGGGTCGGGCTCCCGGCTCTACCTGATTATCCGAAAAGGGATCTTGCCAACGCTCCAGGTGGAACCGAAGGGTTATGAGTTGGTCGCACGCCAAGGGGATGCCCATGGCGGGTGGATCTTTGGTTGCCTTTCGGCCGTTCCCCATTGTGGTGCCATGCCAGTTGACCAGATCTTCATCCTGAGGATAGACTGACTACAGTTCGTATCTCGTTAAGGGAGGTTGAACTGACGGTGAAAAAGTATGGCCTTACCTTGGCATTGATAGCATTGTTGTCAGTTGTCACAGCTTCCCCAGCCTTTGGCGTGAGCCGCGAAATCATCCAGATGATGCAGCAATTGGATACGCTGCAGCAGAGTGTTCAGACTCTCCAGAACACGGTCAGTTCCCAAACGGCGATCCTGCATACGCTGCTTCAGCAGACTGACCAGGACGTCAGGCAGATGAAATCGCAAATGGCGGAATTGAAAAAGAACACAGAGGCAAACCTGGCCGCTTCGGCGAACAAGTTAGACTCCATGACGAGCCAGATCCAGGCTCTCAATTCCAGCCTGGAGCAGGCTCAGGGGCAATTGGCTAAGCTGAGCGACCAACTGGCCCACACACAGAAGGTTATTCAGACCCTGAATACTCCTCCTCCGCCAGCCCCAGGCATGGCTGGCGCAACAACCCTGCAAACGCCCGGTACAACCAGCGATGCGGGCGGCACCAACCCAGGGGGCGCCGGTGCAAGCGCCGCGCCCGCAGTACCCGCTGCGGCTGCTGTTCCTGATCCAACTTCGCTGTTCAATTCTGCAATGAACAGCTTCAATAGCGGGCAGTACGCTCTGGCTATCCAGGGTTTCCAGGAATTCCTGCAGTATTATGGAAACACGCCGCGTGCTTCTTCGGCCCAGTTTTACATCGGTGAGTCCTACTACAACAACGGCGACTACGAGCATGCGATCAGCGCGTACGATAAATGCATTGAGCGCTACCCCCAGGGTGACAAGGCTCTTGCGGCCCGCCTCAAGAAGGGTTATGCTCTGCTCGCTAACGGTCAGAAAGCAGCCGGAATTCGAGAACTCCGGGCCCTTGTCGAGCAGCACCCGGAAGCCCACGAATCCGAACTTGCGGCGCAGCGATTGCGAAGGCTGGGGATTATCATTCGCGTCCGGCGCAGCGGATAGTGCGTGATAGAACGGCCGGCGGAATATCTTACCAGACAACGAGGATAGTATGGCCGGGACTGTGAATAGAGTTATCCTGATTGGCCGCGTCGGCCAGAACCCCGAGATCCGCTATACCTCCAGCGGTAGCCCAGTGGCCCACTTCTCTGTTGCCACCGACGAATCCTTCAAAGATCGAACCGGAGAACAGAAGCAGCATACCGAATGGCACAGAGTCGTTGCCTGGAGCAAGCTTGCAGAGATCTGTGGCGAGTATCTCACTAAAGGGAAGCTGGTCTACATAGAGGGAAGTATCCGTAGCAATCAATGGCAAGACCAATCAGGCAATAAGCGTACGACCTATGAGATTATCGCCCGCAACATGCAGATGCTTGGCTCTAAAACCGATACTGAGAGGGCTGGAGCAGGCTCCGGGCGCCCGGCGTCTCCACCTTCCGAAGAACAAGCCGGCGCTCCCCCCGAGTTTCCACCGGAAGGCGAAATAACGGACGACGATATCCCCTTTTAGGCTTCACTTCCCTTAAACATGTAAACCAATATGCCTGGATCGCAGCAGCCGGAGTTAGAGCCGGCTCAGTTCATGCTGCGCGAGCGGCAGCAGAGGTGGGCCGTCCGTGGAAGCCGCTGATGAGCGCCTTTGACATTTCTTCCCTCTGAATCTGGTTGGTGCCTTCGTAGATCTGGGTGATCTTGGCGTCGCGCATATATTTCTCAACCGGATAATCGTGCATGTAGCCGTAGCCCCCAAAGACCTGCACAGCGTCGGTGGTAACTTGCATAGCCACATCTGATGCAAAGCACTTCGCCATGGCGGAGTAAAGCGTGGGACGCTCCTTCGGCTGCTTGTCAATGTGGCGCGCCGTCGCGTAAACGAGGGCGCGAGCTGCCTCCACTTTCATCGCCATGTCAGCCAGCAGAAAACGCATGCCCTGAAAAGAACTGATGGGCGTGTCAAATTGGCGACGCGAGCATGCGTACTCGATGGCCAAGTCAAGCGCGCCCTGGGCAATTCCCAGTGCCTGCGCGCCGACACCCGGCCGCGATGCATCAAAAGTTCTCATGGCAGTGATAAAGCCAGTGCCCTCGCGTCCCAGGCAATTCTCGACCGGCACCCGGCAATCCTGAAAAATCAACTCACGCGTGGCCGAGGCGCGAATGCCGAGCTTATCTTCCTTCTTGCCGAACGTGAATCCGGGAGTCCCTTTTTCCACCACGATGCAGGAAGCGCCCCGCGGACCTTTGGCTGGGTTGGTGAGCGCGATGACGCTATAAATCTCGGCCTCGCCGCCATTGGTGATCCACTGCTTGGTGCCATTCAGAACGTAATGGTTGCCCTCGCGGAGTGCCGTGGTGCGGACCGCCCCGGCATCAGAGCCCGCCTGCGGTTCGGTCAGCGCGAAAGCCGCGAGTTTCTTTCCAGCCGCAATGTCCGGCAGCCAGCGCTGCTTCTGCTCCTCGCTGCCGGCCAGGATGATGGGGATGGTGCCCAGTGCTGTGCCGGCAAAGCTGAGGGCAATGCCGCCGCACGCCTTCGACAACTCCTCCGTCACGATCACCATGTTCATGATGGGGGTACCCTCGGTCAACCCGTCGAATTGCTCATCGATGAAAACCCGGAACAGATCGGTCCTGGCAAACACCTCAACGATGGGCCACGGGAATTTGCCTTCTCGGTCGTATTCCGCCGACACCGGGCGGATTTCCTTGTCGGCAATCTCACGGGCCAAATCGCGAATTGCGGTCTGATACTCGGTGAAGCCGTAATCCATCATCGGTATGCTCCGCTCCGTCAACTATTTGTGATTTCTGATTTGTGATTCCCAGATGCGGATTACCAGAATCCAAAAGGTGATCCCGGACCATCGTTCGCGAGTCACAAATCATCGAACCACAGTCAAAAATCCAAATCCTATGCCGCTTTTGCCGGCACGCGGTCGGCTGGGGCGTCGCTCCACAGCGACGGGCGGAGGAGCCAAATCTCCCCATTTTTGAAGACAAACCGGCAGTAATCGTCCAGATCTCCGGCCCGGAAGGAGCTGACGTCGATCTGTCCGTTCAGCGAACCGGGTGCAGCCACCTGGCGCAGTGTCTCAACCAGTGGCACCGCGCTCGAGTTCACCTCCCGAAGTTCCAGGCCGAGCACTTCGCCAATCGGGTGGATTTCGTATTCCCCTTGCGGACAGAGGCCTGCAGGACGTTCGACGGTCAGGCGGATTTCATCGGCGGCGCCGCGTGTTGCTTTCAAACTCACTGAGCCGTTCAAGCATTGATACGGTTCAAATACCACGGGCGTAGCCTTGCCCTCATATAAAACGCGCTTGGCATCTTCATAGGTGGGATGTGCCCACGAAACGGTCAAGTCACCGCCACGCCAAACCCGCAGCCGAAGATACTGGCCGGTTTGGTCGTCCAGGTAATACAGCGCACCGCCGGGAAAGGCTTGGCGCTCCATGTCAGACACCTGGGTCAGGAACTCCAGCAACTCCCCACCGATCTCGCGAGGCGGCGAAACGGCGTCAGGCTGGACGTGCCTTACCACCAGCGAGGGTGGGTCAGGCGAGAACTCGAGCCATGTGGCATCCACTTGCTCAAGGCGACGTTGTGTTTCCCGAGTAAGCTTCCCAAGGTCAATTCTTCCTGTGCAGCCCAAATGGGTTCGCATAGCGCCTCCTTACTCGGACCGCCTTGCCCCGGGCTCTGGCCCGGCGCACTAGCCGGCCGACACACGCCACGCCTTCGCTTCACCAGGGGTAGGGTCTGAAGGGTAGCGCTACAATACAACGACTCCCATTACGCTAGACCGATCTGAAGTGAAGCTCTGTAATCTTCGTCACACGCGCATGTAATATGGATCACAAAAACGCTCCTGGCTCGCCAGAGCGAGCTGTTAACGCACCAACTTTCATACGGACTTTCTTGGCACAATGCGGCCCAAGCGTGCGGCGCGACCTCCGTTGTTGAGGTCCGCAGATCTTGTTTCAGGCGTGCATTTCTTGGTCCCAGTCGGCTCCTTCCCCGATCAGAACGAAAGCCACTGATGGAACAAACGGTGGTATGCCCTATCCTGACTGGAGACGAACGGAACGAGCTGAAACTCGTGCCGGAGAAGCTGTGGCCATACCAGGCCTCGGCCAAAGGTACGTGGTACTTTTGTTCCATTGTCTCGTTTTTATTATCTGGTTATTATACAGGCGTCAAATTCTCTGATTGGGGGGGACACCAGTGGAGGATTGATGATGAAGGACAGCGAGAGGTATATCCTTACTACTGCCAGAGCATCCGTCATGCGGAATGTGCTCACACTTGTCTTTGCAGCAGGGACATCAGAAGATGAGGGGATTCCGGGTGCAAATCCAAGCCTTGAGACCTTCGCGAAGAGCGGCTGCGACAGGATGATCCTTGAACTGCAAAGACCTAAAGAGCCACCGGCCGGCATCTCCCCACGGGTGAGAAATCTTCGGGTCAGCCGTCTTGGACGGGTCTTGGTGGTTACCGGCAAGGCCACTGCTCCCGGAATACTCCACGATATTGACGCGGTGCGCCGCCCCCGATTCTTCCCCGGACATCTGGCATCAGGCCTTTTTGCGCCCGTCCGCACATTCTTTCACACGTTGCGGCTATCCGATCCTCAAAGTTAGCAAGCGCATTCCATCTCTTGAGGCGCGCTTACATGGCGGTTTCTGTGATCGCTGCCGTTCCGTGGCCGCAAAATCCTACGGTACAGAATCGATGCCGTGGCCAGCATCAACGCCTGATGCTAATAGCTGACTGCTGATTACTGACCACTGTCCACTGACCACTCGCCACTGATCCCTAATACCTGTACCCTGACTTGGGCTGCCAGGCGGAGGCGAGGGCGTTCTGGCTGAAGCCTGTGGAAACTTGGCCTTTATTGGCGTAGCGGTAGAGCGCGGCCATGAAAATCCCGTGGGTGGAGGCGCTGACGACGGCCAGGAAAATGAAATAGACAATCATCAACGCAACTCCGACTGTAATTCCATAACTTCCCGCAAGACCACCGCCAACCATGGGCAGCAGCAGTCCAGGCAAAGCCAGCAGGAAGAAGATCAGCCCGAAGCTGAATGTTCCCGCGACTTCCTCACCCCAGTTGCTGCGGAAAAGCTGCGCAGAGCGCTTGAGCGCTTCAATGGGCCCGAGATTTTCGAAGGCCAGGATGGGAACCACAAAGAAGGTAGCGAGCGTCCAGGCCATGCCGACCAGGCTCACGACAATGCGGCCGATCAGGCTTGAGCGGTCCTCGATCATGCGCAGAATCATGCCCACCGTGGCGGCCAGGATCGACCACTGGAAGATGACTCCCACACGGTTCCACGCGGCGCGCAGGCCGTCGCGCACGGTGGGATTGCCGCCCTCAAGGCGAATTGAAGCCGCGCAGACCAGCGCCGTGTTGAAGAATACGATGACGAAATAGTTCGCCAGATAGAAGAGAAATATTCCGGCGACTACCAGCGTGTTGCCGGGATGCCAGCTTCCCTGCTCCGCGATGGCGGATTTGATTTGTGGATAGAAGAACACGCCGCTTCCCGCCAGCAATGACAGCGTTACGACAATGCACGAAATCGCCGAAAGAATCGGCAGCAGCATCAATTCCTCATCCGAGCGCAGGATGGCAAAGCTCTGCTTGACGAGCGCCCAGGTGTTGCTGATCTTGCCCATCGTTTTCTCTCCTCATCAACCTTTGAACAGTAGGTCAGGCCTGCCTGGTCTGTGACCCCGGCCAGCTGAAACCGGCTGCAGGCGCGTGCTACCTGCTTGCTTCTTATGATAACATGCGGCCTCGTGAGCGGTACTCCAAGGGTGTGGGGATCGCCGGGCGGCAGGATGCGCAGAAGACGGTTTCGCAACCGCCTCAATTCGGGGTCGCAGGAATTTCGTTCGGCACACGAGACGCTTCTGAGTTTTCCCTTCCACGGCGAGTATTCCCTGAGTGTGCGTCGTGGCTGGAAGCACGTGCCAGACCTGAACCCAGATCCATCGTAGCCTCATGGATTTGTTCCCGGCTGGGCCGTGAAGGATGCCGGATGCGGGAAGACGGGCCGCTCGAATCTGGATGAAGTCCCCCCTCCGACGGGAGCAAGGCTGTTGTCCTCTTCAACCGCGAGCAAGCAACAATCAAGATCACGACAAGGTTCAGCCAGATCGGCGTCGCAAATCGTGCCGGTTCGGGCGATTTGTGGCCAGCAAGGGCCTCGGCGTATTTGGTGGGAGCTATTCAGCTGATGTGCAGCAACACGAAGTCATGATGATCAGTGCAAGCCCCTGCGGTAGCGCAAAGTCATTGCAACGCTGGAGGGAGGCTCTATTCAGGGTGCTTTGGGGACGGTTTGCGGGTCAGCGTGCGAAAGGCTTGCACTACCGTTCGACCAGGAATACACTTCCTTGCGCTGGCGAAAGAGTCTAGAATGTTGCCGGCGCGGGCCGCGCTTTGCGGCTCGGCGGTGTGTGCGTCTCTTTTCAATACCCGGATTGCTGGGGTCTGCAGTGACTTTCGAAGTGATGAGGTGAGCAAGCCATGTCAGGTGTCTCAATTGGAGTCATTTTGTCGGCCATCGCCGGCGTCTTGAACGGAAGCTTTGCAGTACCCACCAAAATCACCCACAAGTGGCGATGGGAAAATATCTGGTCGGTGTGGGGCGTGTGGGCAATGTTCATCCTGCCGTGGGTCCTGACTTTTGCCACGATTCCCCACACTGTTCGGTTCTTCGAACACACACCCGCGGGCCAGTGGTCCCTGCTGATTCTTTTCGGCATTGGATTCGGCCTGGCGCAGATCTTCTTTGGCCTGGGCATTGCAGCTGTAGGTATCGCTTTGAACTTTGCCATTGCCATCGGCATTTCGACGGCGTTCGGCTCCATCGTGCCTTTTCTTTCGCAGCACACGGACCGGGTCTTCACGCTCGAAGGGCTGTTCTTCTTTGTCGGCATCGTTCTAATGCTGGCCGGCATTGTGGTTTCAGCTTTGGCCGGGCGGGAAAAGGAAAGACAACTTTCACTTGCCCTGGCGGCGAAGCCGAATCCG
>JBJKQK010000206.1:0-29926 GCA_046705285.1 Terriglobia bacterium | reverse complement strand
TTCCTGGGCAGATTTTGGCGACGCGGCTGAAAGAACAGAGGGAGCACTTACACTGCCCAGACCCGCGCCTGCGAGGATTCGATTGAAAGTTCGGCGATTCATGGTGTATACCCCAGGTAATCCAGATTTGCTGCCGGCTCCCGCAAAGGAAAGGCGCGCCGTTCGTGATCATACAGAGCAGCCTGGCAGGAAGCAAATGGAATTTGGGGACCCAGCTTTCACACCCTTTCAGGGGCGTTCCGCCACCCTGAATTGCAGGCGACAGAACTTTCTTCTTGAACATAATCAAATAACGTGCCATCTTGCTGGTTTCTGGTTTTCGGGTCCTGTCCGCCAGGTCGGCGTTTGCCAGGGCAATCGGCGAGTCCGGAGGCGGAGTCTGCGAAGGCGGGTGCAGCAGGTCACAGGGCTGCACTTTTTGCGTACCTTGCTTCACTGATCTCCAAAATCAAGGGTGAGAGATGATCCACATCAGTGTTCTTCTTTCAGGTATAGTGATGGCCCCAGCGGCCGCGACCAGCCAGATCATAGGCCTCAGGCCGGTGGACGTGGCGATTATTGCCCTTTACTTCATATCAGTCCTCGGCATCGGCTTTTACCTCAAGAGATTCGCCACAACCGGCGAAGACTTTTTCGTGGCCGGCCGCAAAATGACAGCGTGGGTTGCCGGACTCGCTTTTATTTCCGCCAACCTTGGATCGCTGGAACTCATGGGTTGGGCCGGCAACGCTTACCAATACGGCATCCTTGCAGCGCACTGGTATTGGGTGGGCGCCATCCCGGCGATGATCTTCCTCGCCATTGTGATGATGCCGTTCTATTACATCAGCAGAACGCACTCCGTGCCGGGATATCTTGAGTTGCGTTACGGCCACGCCACCAGCGGCTTGAGCGCCATCACTTTCGCCGTCATGACTGTCTTGATGTCCGGTGTCAACATGTACGCGATGGCGGTGGTATTGCAGACGATCCTCGGCTGGAACTTTGACCTCAGCATCTGGGTTTCTTCGCTGATCGTCGCAATCTATGTGGGGTTGGGGGGGCTCTATTCCGCCATCTTCAATGAAGTGGTTCAGTTCTTCTTGATCTGGCTGGGCGCACTGCTGGTTCCAATTCTGGGGCTGGTAGAAGCGGGCGGGTGGTCCGGGATGGTGGCGCGAATCCATCACAATTTTCCTGGGCAAGACTTTACGCACATGTGGGGGCCAATGCTTAACCCTTCACAGAACCCTATGGGCGTGCAGTGGTACGCCATCGTTTTCGGCCTTGGCGCCGTGCTTTCGATGGGCTACTGGACGACGGACTTTCTGGTGGTGCAACGTGTGATTAGCGCCAAGGACATTCGCGCCGCCAAGACCGCACCCATTATCGGCGCATTCTTCAAGATGGCCGTACCATTCATCGTGATTCTGCCCGGTTTGCTGGCCCTGGCCGTCCTGCCGTTCCACCTTTATCCAGATAGCGTGGCCCTGGCCCACCATCTTCACAGCTATGACCAGGTCCTGCCGCTGATGATGGCACGGTATCTGGGCCCGGGCTTGCTGGGCCTGGGGATCACGGCGCTGATCGCGGGATTCATGTCGGGCATGGACGGGAACACCAGCGCTTTTGCCACCGTCTGGACTTACGATATCTACCGCGTTTTCATCAAAAAGGATGCGAGCGACCGGCACTATGTTGCCATGGGCCGCTGGTGCACGATCGTCGGGATTCTCATCAGCATCGGCGCGGCGTATATCGTGACGCATTTCGGAAGCCTGATGGATTACGTCCAGGCGCTCTTCAGCTTTTTCATCGCGCCGCTATTTGGCACCGTCATCATTGGGATGCTTTGGAAGCGCGCCACGAAGGCGGCAGGTTTCTGGGGCCTGCTGGCCGGCATTTCGACCGCCGTCGGCATCTTCGTGACGATCCGCGTACATCCGAGCAGCGTCGCATGGTTCTGCCTCTATGCCGGAGCCAAGTCGCTGGCGCAACAGATGTGGCAGGCCCTGTGGGCCTTCCTTGTCGTTGTTGTCGTATCCGGGGTGGTGACGCTGTTCACAAAGCCAAGGCCGGAAGCTGAGTTGCAGGGCCTGGTGATGGGCCTGACCGACGTTCCCAGCGAAGGTCATCTGCCGCTACTCAAGCGGCCGGTTTTCTGGGCGGGAGTCTGCTTCGGCGTGTTCCTGGTCTTGCAGTGGATTTTCCGATAGCCGCCAGTGGGATATGATTGAGGATCGTGAGTCATGCTGAAATCGAGAACTGGGGAGTAATAGAATGACTGAAGAACGGCAAATGATTCCCGTCTGGTTTTTTGTGGGGATTCTAGTATTCATATATGGCATCCTGATATTTATCACCGGACTAGCGGAGTGGTCCCATCCGCCCCATACCGTCCTGGCCAACCTTCACGCGCCCGTATGGTGGGGAGGGCTTTTGATCGCCATAGGCGCACTTTTTGTCAGTCTGTTCAGGCCCCGGAAGAAGCCACATTAGAAAGCTGAGCCCCCAGGCTGCTTCGATCGTCGCACGTCTTCAAACTGACGGAAGCAGGGAAAGACCCACCATACAGAACTCGCGCTTCGCGCCACGGGCTGAACGCGGTGCGTGCCGTAAATTTGTCCCGCTTGCAAGCGATTGACACTCATCCTGATATTTCATAAACTGGGCGTAAGCAGTGCTAATTCATAATTCGCTCAGGCTTCTTGACGCTTCTGATGCGGGTTGCGCGAGTCCGAGAAAGGCAGTTGGGTTTCCCCACTAATTGCAGCTTTCTGCTGTAACTTGTTTGGCGATCGTCACTGCAACTCGCCCTGGGAGGGGGACGGCGTTGAAGTCGCAGCCGAAGTGGCTTCGGGAGTTGGGCAGAGCGCAAGACCCTGTCTACGTGGTGAACAGTGCGCAGCGCATCGTCTGCTGGAACGCTGGAGCCCGGAAACTCCTGGGTTACTCCGAGGCCGAGGTTCTGGACCAACCCTGTTATCAATTCATCGGTGGCAGGGCGTTCGGTAAGTCCTGGTGCCACGCGGGATGCCTTGTGCAGCGTTTTGCCAGGCGGGGTGTTCCCCTTCAAACTTTTGACATGCGGGTCACCGCGCGGGACGGACACGAGATTTCACTTAACGTCAGTGTTTTTTCTATTGAGAGGAAGAACCGGTGGTTTAGCATCCACCTGTTGCACGATATGACGCGCGAGGAACACACAAAAGAGGCCTTGACGAGAGTTCTTGAAACTCTGCAGGCTTACGGCATCGACAACGGGCGGCCAAGAACAGCCGGCGACCCCGAGCCCGAAGTATGTCCCGCGCGATCGAGTGTGCCTTCGGTGGCTCAGTTGACTCGCCGGGAGATTGAGGTCCTTGAACTGATGGCCAGTGGCCTCTCTACCAGGGAAATTGCCCAGCGGCTGGTGGTCAGTCCTTTCACCGTCCGCAGCCACGTCGAGAGCATTCTTCTCAAGACCGGCCTCCACACCCAAGCCCAGGCGGTAGCCTACGCTTATCGTGCCGGGCTTTTGTAATTTCGCCGCGGGCTGGCAATCCCGAAACTGCGAATCCTGCTCATCTAGTGCAAATTGACCAGAAAAATAGTGCGATCGTCCGATTGCGGCCGCCGCTTCATCTTAGTAGCGTAAGTGCTATAGGCGTTCATTGTTGCAGCCTGAGTCGAACCTTGGCGGGTTCGACCGTTCCCTGAGATATTTGAGGAGGGGGGAACAATGAAGGTACCTTGGCTGGCCACCATAAACCTCTCGCCGCAGTGCTGGTCGTTCCTTCCGTTTCAAGTCTTATGTTCCTGGGTCTTCCTGCATAAGAAATCCAAATTCAACGCGCCGCACGAGCGGCGACCGAGACATCTGCAGCCGGCAACAGCCCCGGAAGCGCGTGGGGTGTTCCCTTGCCGAACAGTCACCCAGGAGGTCAGTCATGAAACGCTGGATCTTTACGCTTGCTAGCCTGATTTCCATCCTTGCTCTCACCGTGCTGTTTCCAATGGTCGTGAGCGGACAGGACCTGCAGCAAACCAGGAAGGTTGTGGCACCGAAATACAAACCCGGTGTCGTCATGGTGCGGTTCCGGGCGGGCGTCACACAATCGGCTATGACGGAGGCTCACGCGGGTGTGCGAGGACAAGTGTTTCGAAAGTTTCGCAACGTGCCCGGACTGGAAGAGGTAAGGTTGCCGAAAACCATGAGTGTCGAGCAGGCAGTTAAATACTACCAGAAGAACCCCAATGTTCTATACGCGCACCCAGTCTACGCTCAGAAGCCAATGGATATTCCCAACGACCAACTGTTCAACCAGCAATGGGGACTCAACAACACGGGTCAGGACGGTGGTACGCCGGATGCCGACATTGACGCATCTGAAGCGTGGACGCTGACAAAGGGAAGCAACGACGTTGTGGTTGCAGTTGTGGACACTGGAGTCGATTATACTCACCCTGACCTGATGGCCAACATGTTCCGAAATGAACAGGATTGCAACGCGAATGGCGTAGACGACGATGGGAATGGCTATGTTGATGACTGTTATGGAATTGACACGGCCAACGGTGATTCGGACCCGATGGATGACAACGGTCACGGCACCCACGTTGCGGGCATCATCGGTGCGGTAGGAAATAACGAAGTTGGTGTGGCTGGCGTCAACTGGAACGTGAGGATACTCGCCTGCAAGTTCGGGGATGCAGAAGGGACTGGTTATACCGACGACGCTACTGCTTGTATGCAGTATATTGCCCTTATGAAAGAACGGGGCGTCAACATTGTGGCAGTGAATTATAGCTTTGGCGGGACTGGGTCCGACCCTGATCTGGCTGCCGCCATTAGTGTTTTGCAAGCGAAAGGAATCCTCTTCGTCGCATCCGCGGGAAACGGAGGGCCAGACCAGATCGGTGACGACAATGACGAGATACCGAATTATCCGTCGAACTATTTCCTGCCGAACATCCTCTCGGTTGCTGCAACAAACAGCAGAGATTCCAAGACACTGTTCTCCAACTACGGACCGCATACCGTTCACCTCGGCGCTCCCGGCGACGGCATTCTGAGTACGATGGTTCCGGGAAATAATCTTGGGATTCCCGAGATCTGCCCTCCGGATGCTCTTTATTGTTCACTGCCCGGCACCTCGATGGCCGCACCTTTCGTCACAGGTGTCGTGGCTCTTCTGAAATCGCATGATGCATCGCTCGACTGGAGGGCCATGAAGAACCTGATCTTGGCCGGTGGAGACGAGGTGTCATCTCTGGATAATAGAACAGTGACTGGGAAGCGGCTTAATGCAAACGGGGCATTAACGTGCTCAAGCGGCACTGTGCTTTCCGGCCTGCAACCGAGCAAATCGTTGACCTCAACCGCTGTGGGGGAACCAATTGAGGTTGCGGCATTGAATATCAATTGTGCTCAACCGAACGGAGAAGTGCAGGTGACGGTGAACGGTGATGAGGGCGCCACGACCCTTCAGGATAATGGCGCGCCGCCAGATCAGGTGTCAGGAGACGGCATTTATTCTGGACATTTCGTTCCGGCCTATGCTGGGTCCTTCGAACTCACCTTCCCGGGGGGTGGTTCGGTTACAACGTACGGGCTGCGCGGCTATCAGTATGCTAATCCATCGACTGTTTATCGCGACACTACCGGTTCCAACCTGAATTTACAGCCAGGGGAAACCAGTTGTTACAATTTTGGCTCGACAGGTTTCAGGATTCACTTCGGTGGCGCGAGCTTCAATAGCTTTTGTATCGGAGCAAGTGGATTCATAAGCTTAACTGACCTCTATGCGCCCTCCGTGAATCATGCGATTCCAGATGCAGGCGCCTATAACCTTGTAGCGCCATTCTGGGACCAGCTCGCCCCCCAACTGGGAACTACTCATAACGTCTTTTATACGTTTATTGGCTCGTCACCTGATCGGGAATTTGTCCTGGAGTGGAGAGACGTTCACGAATACGGCTGCACTTCGACGGGAGGCGTTACCTTTCAGGTGGTCTTCTCTGAGAAGAAAGACGATATCCTTTTCAACTACAAGGATGTGTCTTTCGGAGGGACATGCAGCGGCGCCGACAATGGAGGCTCCGCTACTGTTGGTGTTCAAGTTGGCCGGTACACGGGTACTCAGTACAGCTTCAATACAGCCAGCCTGACCGACGGCAAATCTATCCTTTGGGCTACAGGATCCCTGACGATGTCACCCGCAAGCCTCGACTTTGGTCGTATCCTGGTCGGTTCTAAAAGTCAGCAGGAAACAGTTACCTTGAGCAACCAGGGCGGCGCGACCGTCACTTTTTCTGGTATTTCTGCAACAGGAGATTTCCAGGAGACTGACACGTGTTCCGGATCACTGGCCCCGAACGCTGTCTGTACTATCGACGTGATCTTCAGCCCAAGCGATACGGGGGCGCGCACGGGGTTGCTGTCGGTCGATTCCTCTGATTCACCTGGCAATCCGCACACCATGACCTTGTCTGGTCGAGGAACAGATTTCTCAGTGGAAACGGCGCCAGGTGAGTCGGGTAGCGCTACCGTCAACGCAGGGCAGTCTGCAAGCTATGACCTGAGTATTGCGCCGATTGAAGGATTCGAAGGCGCCACCACAATGAGCTGCAAGTGGAACAGCCCGCAGCCGCAAGCAGCTTCCTGCTCGGTCTCACCAGCAACGATCAATCTGGATGGAACGAATACGGCCAATGTTGCAGTAAGCGTCAGCACCACGGCGCGCTCGATGGCGCCGCTGGTGCGGATTCCTCAGCCGCCGACTCCTGATAGTTACCCGGTGTCCCATCTGGCGATTTGGCTGCTGGGGCTGGCCGCACTGGCAAGCCTCGCCCTGCGAAGGCGGCGCTTGACCATAACCCTTGCATCGGTACTGTTCCTGGCGATGCTGTGGACAGCCTGCGGCGGAGGCAGCGGAGGCGGTGCTACCACCAGAGAAGATACGATTCAAAAGGGAACGCAGGCGGGCACCTACTCGATGACTGTGACGGCCACTTCCGGCAGTGTGACCCATACCCTGGACTCTGGCCTGACACTCGTCGTGAAGTGAGGCGGGATGATGGTCGCAAGCAATCGGCGCGGGCTAGCACGGTCCGCGCCGCCCGCCTACTGCATCAGAACGAGATGTCGCGAAATGAGAAGTAGTTTTGAATCCCACTCCAAGGCTTGCCATTCAATTCGACCTAAGGGTAGACGAAATAGTTGATGGGTGGCCGAGACTGCCTGGACGCGAGCCTGGTGTCGCAGTCGCCGGAAAGGAAAAGGAAGATGACGCGAGAGCTGCGAAGTTTAGTCATTCTGCCGGTGATGGCTCTTACTCTGCTGGCGTCGTCATGTACACGTAGAGTAGCCCCGGAAGATGTTTATCGTCACAGTTCCGGCTACAAAGGGTCGTCCTGGGCAATGAATGTAAGGGTCCAAACACAGAAAGATGGTACTTTCAGCATCACAGCTCTTGAGAAAGGTAGAGGTAGTAGCGTGCCAATGGAATTCGCACTTGGTGGGGACCCGGGGAAAGGCCGTTACTTTCCAGATGCATTGGGATCGAAGAATATCGAAGTTGCCATAAACAAAGACGTGGGATATACGCGTATAGCAGGTCTAGAGTTTACTCAACAAGCGACACTCAATATCTGGAAGGATGGGGTTGTCGAGCTGGACAGAGAAGGCGTAAAAGCCAAGGACACAAAAAACGGAATTTCCTGGGTCTCTGCGAGGGTGAAGATTGACGGGAAAGTGGCGATTGTCATGGTCAGGGATAAGAGTTGAAACGCCTGCGTTGTATTAGCGAGCTTCCCGGGGTGGCTACCCTCTGGGGATGAAAGGGCCTCCAGGGTTAAGCACGGCGGGCTCGAAGCGCGGGAAGAGGTTCCAGTTGCCTGGATTTCAGCGGCTTTACCGAGCTTCTTCTTTAAGGTGGGGAATGAATGTTTCCCTGGGAGGTGACCAATGAACCGTAAACAAATACTCTGCTGTACGGCCATTGCGCTGGGTGCAGTTCTACTCAGTGGCATCGTTGCGGCAGGCGCAGAGAGTACGTTCCAGAAGTCGCAGATGTATGTCGTTGAAGGAAAGAAGATGGTGCTACGGAACGTCACCCTGACCTTTAACGATTCCTCGCTTCTCGTCAAGCCGAGAAAGGCGGCTCTTGCCGAAAGAACCATACCATACTCCCGGATCAAAGGAGCGACGTATGAGTTTTCAGCGGAACGCCGCTGGGGTGCGGCTGTCGTTGTGTCCCCGTTGTTCCTTTTGTCCAAATCAAAGAAGCACTGGTTCACTATCGTCTGCAAGCCG
This sequence comes from Terriglobia bacterium, assembly GCA_046705285.1. GTDB lineage: Bacteria > Acidobacteriota > Terriglobia > UBA7540 > UBA7540 > SCRD01. The sequence continues at coordinate 21,651 of JBJKQK010000206.1, read as the reverse complement.
CAAGCCGAGGGCGGTGAGGACGAAGAGGTCGTCTTCCGTTTGGACAAGAAGAACTATGCCGAAATTCTGGATGCTTTCGAAAAGTCTTCTGGAATCAAGGTGAAAATGGAGGCGCCGAAAGGCTGAGAATTCCCGGGGGAGGGAAAGCACTACAGACTCTGTGTGCACACGATGCTTCGCCCGGTTCAGGAGTGTGTCTCACGGAACGAGAAGTGGTCCTGGAAGCCGCTGTAAGGCTTTCCGTTGAGTTCGACGTAGGGATAGACGAAGTAGTTGATGGGCGCACCAGACTGTTTGGGCGAAAGGGTGATGTCGCGCCCCTTGGAGAAGCGGACGCGATTGTCATCGACGCTGCCAAAGTAGAAGTTATACTTTGCGGGATCGAGCGATGCCTCAGCGATATCCACAGGAACCCAACCTTTGTTTGCCAAATAAAATTCCGCCCAACAGTGGTACCCGGGGATCGCGCCCTGGGATTTATTGGGAGGCAGCGGAAAGCCTATGACAAAACGCGCAGGAATGTGTTCGGCGCGCATCATTGCGATGAAGAGTGAGTGGAAATCTGTACAATTGCCATGGTGGGCGTTGCAAGCCCAAATGGCGTTTCCGTGACCCCAGCCCGTCCCCGTCTTCTCATATTTCATACTGTGGAAAACGTAATTGTAGATGGCATGGGCCTTCTCGATTTCGCCGTGCTTGCCTGCCGTGGCCTGATCGGCAACCTGTTTGATCTCTCCGTCGATAGGAATCAGGCGGTCCGGCTGCAGAAAGCGCACAAGGCTTGGGGAAATATGCAAGGGATCGCTGTTCTCCGCCATAAGTTGACGGAATGATCCGACGGAATACTCGCCACGCCTGACGTGATAGGTGAGAGTGAAGCTTGCCGTCGAGAAACGTGGACGCTGGATTTCGGCGTATGCCATGCGGTCGTGATATTCCGATTCCTGAGTGATACGGAGGGGGACTGTGCCAGTCATCTTGAGCAGATTGACGGTCTGGTGCTGATCGGATGTGGCGACAGGAATCCAGATTCGCAGTGTGCGGACATATTTCGGCAGCCTCGTGAAACGAACGCTATAGGTGAAATCGAACTCGCGCGCAGGGACTGGTTTTTCAGCGCTTCGGGCAGCGGTCTTGCGCACGGCGCATGACGTGACTGTCATCAACAAACTGCAAAGAGCAATAAACTGCAGCTTCAATGGAAACCTCCTCGTCAAGACTGGCCTGTGGATGTTCAGTTGAAGGAATCGACCCGCGATTGGAGGGTTACGCTCAGGTGAAGCCGCGGTTGAAAGAAGGATAACGCATAATGCAGACCGAAAAAATCTTACCGCACAATCTCTCCCTCGCGCAACTGCGAGGAATACCCGGCTCATCTGCGGCTATCGGAGGCACGGCTAGTGCTCCCGAAAAACGCGGCGGGCTCTTCCCTGAGCAGGAGCCCGCCATGCCTGGAACTTGAAATGACCGCAGCGCCGCGATCCATGCTCGAATAGCAAAGGCGGTACGGTAATTCCTAGGTGAGGAACACCATGACGGCCGGAGTCCCCACGGCCGTGAACTGGCCGGTGAAACTGACCTTGCCGGTCTGCCGGTTCACGCGAAACGTTGTGAGGCTATCTCCACGCTGGTTGCAGGAATAAATAAAATTGCCGGAAGGATCCACAGTGATACTGCGTGGATAGTCGGCGTGAGTCCATTCCTCACCCACGTAAGTCAGCTTGCCGTCCGGCCCAATAGAGAAAGTGGTGATCGTGTCATGCAGGCGGTTGGCGCCGTAAATAAATTTTGAGTCCGGAGAGATCCTGATTTCGGAGGCCATGTTCGATCCGACAAAGTCCTTGGGGAGGGTCGAAATCACCTGCTTCTGCGTCATGTTTCCGGTGGAGTCATCATAATCGAAGACGACCACGGCGGACCCCTCCTCTTGAATGCAGTAGAACCAGCGACCGTTCGGGTGAAAGACAAAATGCCGCGGGCCGTCGCCGGGCGGAACGGCAATCTCGTGAGGATTGTTCGGAGTCAGTTTGCCTTTTGCCAGGTCGAAATTCCAGATCATGATTCTATCCATGCCCAGGTCAGTGGAAATCACGCGCTTTCCGCTGGGATCGACGTGAATCATGTGACAGTGGGGATGATCATGCCCGCTGATGGCAAAACTTCCCGGAGGTGCGCTAGCGGCGTGCTTGGGACCAACTGGACCTTTGTCCACGTGAAGGTCAGTCGCTGGGCCCAGGCTGCCATCGGGGCGGACGGGAAGAACTGCCACGCTTCCAGCACCGTAATTGGCGACAAGAATGTAACGCCCGGAAGGATGCACGCTGATGTAAGCGGGGACTGCGCCCTCCGAACTAACTGTATTGAGCTCTGTAAGGTGTCCGTTTGAGGCGTCGATGGAGTAAGCGGTGACGGCGCCGGAAGACTTGCCTTGGTAGTGCGCAAGCTCATCGCAAGAATACAAGTGCGTCTTTGCTGGATTGAGTGCAAGCCATGAAGGGTTATTGGGAGTGGCAAACACTTCGCGCTGGGTGAGCGCGCCGGTTGCAGAGTCCATTTCGAAAAGGTAAATCCCTTCGCCGTGGTTGCGCCTGCCGCCATACGGCCCTGTGGAACTGTAGCATCCGGCATAGACCAGGCGGGGCTTTCCTGAAGGTTGCGCGGGCTGTGCTTCTTGTGTGCTTTTCACTCCGCTCTGACTGCTGCACCCGACTGCAGAGCCAGCCATGGCGAAAGCGGCAGCGCTTTTCAGAAAATTACGGCGTGATGGTTTGGCAAGACGGTTCTCAGACAACTGCGTCTCATCCGATGACATATGAATCCTCCTTTGTTCGTCAACATATTGAATACAGAAAAGCCCGATTATGATGTCATCCAGGCAGGAACGCAAGTATGGATTGCTGCAATGCGGGATTTCGGCTCCGAGGTTGGCGGGCTACTGCGGATAGGGGACAGATAAGGGGAATTCGACGCCGTGCTCTTCATTCACCTGCCGGCTGGCCTCAAGATTGAATTCAGACAGCGGAAATTTGTGCGCCAGCTTGCCATGGAAAACCCATAATGTCTTGCCCAGGATGGCGTAGTCGCGCGCTTCCATCTCTTGGCCGTCCTTGTAAATGAATACAGTGGCAGGGAACTCGTGCCGGGTGCCGGGCTGCGCCTGGGGTGAAGGCCGCGGCCGAAGTTCAGAACTGGGCGGAGCGGGAGGAACTTGCGCCGCATAATGGCGCGCAGATTGTTCCTGCCGCAGCGAGCGAACCTCATCAGTCAGCTGCTGAACCCGGCTCGAAAGGAGGTTTTTTTCCTGAGCAGCTACTTCAGCAGCCACGTCACCGTGGGCAATTCTGGAAGCCTGTTCGTATTCGTAATCGATTGGCGGCCAGAGGCCTGGGTAGAAATATTCAAACGGATAGTTTGACGGGTATCCAAAGAACGGCGGAAGAACAACCCGCGGCGCACCGCCCCGGAAAGGTCGGAACCCTAAACCACCAGTTTGGAAAGGTTCCACACCTGGCGGACTGAGTCTCGGATGAAACGATTGAGCACTAAGGGCGAAAGGAAATATCGCACCCGCCAGAAAAAGAGCAATGGCCAGCAGGTACTTCATAGGTGAAGTTTATCACAAATTCGATCCGGTGGCGCACTCAACTGGGTACAAAACCCACCTTGGCCGCAGATAGATATGCGCCTCCTCCAACGCGCAATAAAGAGGGTGATGTCATCGGCCTGCTCCTGTCGGCCGGACCCCTGAACCTCCCGGATGACAGACTCAAGCACGGACTGTGCGCTCAGGTCGCGACGCAGCGACAGCGCCTCAATCAGGCACAATCGGCCAAACTTATCCGGAGGTGGCGTCGAAAGCCTTCCCGTGTGCAATCCCGAGGCCTGATGGGGTGCAGCCAGAAAGACAGGTTGTCCTCGGCGCCGTATCGCCGCACACAGTCACGGCACCCGGTCAAAGGTTCCCGACCGGTTTAACGGTGATCGGACTGCCTGCCGGCAGCGTGGGGGCGCCAGCCGAGTAAGCTGCCTTATTGTAGCCAACTACCTGGGTTCTGAGAAACTCATTGAAGTCTTTCAAGTGCTGGTTCAATTCACTTTGCATTTCGTCCATCTGGGGAGCAAAGACCGACATGGACGCTTCGCCCGGATAGGTGGTCGCAAGGTCCGAAGCAAGCCCGGAGAGTTTCTCGTGAAAATCTTCGAGCGCATGGAGGGAGTCTTCGGCGACGCCGTGCTGGATGTCGGGATTGTAGACGCCCGCCTTCAGAGTTTCCAATTTTCCCTGGATGGCCGTGGTACGTTCAAGAATGGAAGCATATCTCGATTGCAGATTTTTGCTGCCTTGCACGAAATGTGTGAAGTCCGAGAGTTGTTTCTGCATGGCGCCGATGCGGTTGAGCATTTCGTTTAGAGCATCAAGTTCATTCCGAACCTGCAAAGCCGCCTCTGCAGTGGAACGAAATTGTTCCGGAGTAATGTGAAGGTTGGGATCGGACGCGACGGTTGTTTTGGCCTGCTGAGTTCGACCATCCACAGTGACCGCAATGTTATAGGAGCCAGGGAGTACTTGCGGGCCTTTGGGGCCGGCCTCCGGCGGCGGCGGTGGAAGCTTCTCATACTTCAGCGTGATGGGACCATCATAGTTCATGTTCCAGACGTAGCGGTTGATGCCGGCCTTCGAAGGACCGTACATTGTGGCCACCTCATTCCCTTGAGCGTCCGCAACGACGATCTTCACGGGGGTCTTGTGGTCGGTTTTTTCTTTCTTGCTGACCTTGATTTTCGATTTGAGCAGGTAATCGATCACGATGCCATGCGGGGCGTTGGCCGCTAGGTAGCCTGTGGGCTGTCCTTCGTCGCTGGTCCAGTGATGAAGCAGCAAACCTGGACCAGGTTGGAACAGATGGAAGCTGCTCGACTCTATGGCCGGAGTCATTTCCTCAAGTGGCCGGATATCATCAAGAACAAAAACACCACGGCCGTGCGTTGCCACTACAAGATCGTGAGGCTTCCTGGCAAATTTCAGATCGACCACTGGCACCGTGGGGAAATTGGCCTTCAGGGGATGCCAATCGTCGCCGTCGTGATTGGAATAGTAGAGGCCGGTGCTGGTCCCCAGAACCAGAAGCCCGCGCTTATTGGGATCCTCCCGAACGACGTGGGCCGGCGTATCAGGGGGCAACCCGTTCGTAATTTCTGTCCATGTCTGGCCGTAATCACTGGTCTTGTAAACGTAAGGCTGAGGATTGCCAAGCATGTGGGCATCGTATGTCAAATAGGCGGCTCCAGCATTGAAAGGGGAAATCCCGATCTGTTCCACGCGGGCCCACTGGGGTGCGCCAGAAATGTGCGAGGTCACGTTCGTCCAGGTCTTTCCTCCGTTGCGAGTGACCTGGACAAGACCATCGTCTGTTCCGACCCAGATCACGTGTGGGTCGGTGGGTGCGATGGAAATGGACAGGATGGTGTCATAGTCTTCGGCCCCGCTGATGTCATGGCGGACGGGCCCTCCGGCAATCATCTGTTTGCTCTTGTCGTCGCGCGTAAGGTCAGGACTAATTACCGTCCAATGAAGGCCACCATCGGCGGACTTGAAGACGACGTTGGCTCCCAGATAAACCACTTGCGAGTTTACAGGTGAAACTGCGATGGGGGCCGTCCAGTTGAAGCGATATTTCAGCTTCGAGGGTTTCTCTTCGTTAACGGTTGGAAGGTACGGCTGAACGAAGTGGGAAAAGTGCCTCTTGAGATCCCGGCGTATGAGGTAGCCATTCTGGGCGTCTGCATAGACGAGGTTGGGATCGCTCGGAGCCGGAACGGCATACTGCCCGTCTCCGCCGACCACCGTGTACCATTCCCAGCCGTTTTCGCCCTTTCGTCCAAGGTCGCTGGATGGCCCGCACCACGCTCCATTGTCCTGCAACCCGCCGCAGATGTTGAATGGAAGGCTGTGATCGACGGCAACCTGATAGAACTGCTCGATAGGGAGATTGTTGAGGAATCGCCACGACTTGGCGCCATCGGTTGAAAGGAAAACGCCGCCGTCATTTCCCTGAATAATTCGATCCGGGTTTTTGGGATCGATCCACAGGGCGTGATGGTCGACGTGAACACCTTTGTCCGCATAGTGCGCGGTCTTGCCGCCGTTTTCCGATTCCATCAGTTTCATCGATAGAAAGAAAACCTTGTTCTGGTTGTTTGGGGAAACAACAATTTTTGAGAAATAGAACGGACGAACGTCCAACGCGTGGTTGTCGCTGACCTTCGTCCAGTGGTGTCCCATGTCTTCTGAGGCCCAGAGCATGCCACCTTTAGCGTCAATCAAGGCATAAACATGGTTGGGATTGCTTGGCGCAATGGCGAGTGCGCTTCTTCCCCATGGTTCCGGAGGCAGATCAGTAGTGAGCTTCTTCCAGGTATCGCCACCGTCTGTCGAGCGGTAAATTCCGCTGCTTGCGCCACCGTTGACCAGCGTCCATGGATAGCGGCGAAAGTGCCACATGGCCGCAAACAGCACCTTGGGATTACCCGGCTGCATCACCAGATCAGCTGCTCCTGTTGTGTCGTCAACGTAGAGGACTTTTTTCCACGTCTTGCCACCGTCAGAGGTGCGAAAAACGCCACGCTCAGCGTTTGGTTTCCAGGCATTCCCGAGCGCAGCTACGAACACGATGTCGGGATTCTGCGGGTCCACGATAACGGTTGAAATCTGCCCGGCGTTCGCCAGTCCCATGAACCTCCAGGTGTTGCCCGCATCGGGTGAAAAGTAGACGCCGTGGCCATCGATGATGTCGTTGCGAATGTTCGCTTCGCCGGTGCCAACCCAAACCCAGTTGGGATTCGAGGGAGCCAGGGCAATCGCCCCGATGGATGCCGTACCCTCGTGTGTGAAGATGGCCTTCCAGCTGGCTCCGCCATCCACGGTCTTGAAAACGCCACCGGCCGCAGCACCTACGTAGTAAACGTCGGGGTTTCCCGGAATTCCAACAATCGCGGTGACGCGACCGCCCGCCACCGTCGGTCCGAGATCGCGGAACTTTAGATTCTTGAAGACATCCTGTTTCCGGTTTTCAGTGCTGGCGCTTGAAGCAGATTTCACATGCGCTTGAGCGAAGCCCTCGACTACGGTAGTTGCCAGGAACACGATTGCGATGTAGATGAAGCGTCTCGAACGCACGATCCCACCCCCTCCTTAAAACTTGTAGGATGCTGCAGGAATATAGATCGGTATTTGATAGCGCGCGCCCTGCACACCGGCCATGCAGCGGCAACCTTGAAATAAACCCCAGTTAAGAATGCAGGCATGCCGCCGAGCCGAATGCCTGCGGGCACGCCACAGAGTGGAACAGAAAACGCGCCTCAGGCCCTTGTGAACGTCGTCAGACCTCAGGGATGCCAAGATCCTTGGATCCCAGCGGTGACATCTTGAGCTGCGGCGCATACTGCTCAAGCAAGTCAAGGGCAATCTTGGCCCGGCGGACTCGTTCGCGGCCCATCCTTGCCGCAAGATCTTCAATGTGGCCGCCGGACGGATAAATGTCCGGGGCATTGCGAAGGCCGAACTTGAAGTAATTGGGAGCGGCCACCTGAATGATCCGAGGCATCTCGTAGAAGCGGATAAATCCGCCGAAATTATCCGGAACCTCGATGTAGAGATCGATAGGAATATCGACTGCCTGACGGATGGCGCCAATCTGGGCGGGAGTCAAATCGGTCGGAATATTCAGCGTGGAAACACCTGCCTGCTCGAACAGCCGGGCGGTGGCAGGGTTGGCTGCCGGCAGAGTGACCGAGCTTTTGATGATCAGATTCTTCGGCAACTCGCCTTTCGTCTTCATTTCGTTGATCACCCAGATCAGGCCCAGATCGGCGGGAAGAACGCTGCGAATGCCCAGATCGCAGGCGCGCTTGACATCTTCGATGGCGTAAACCAACTGATCGGCGCCACGATGCTGGAGGCCGATCACCTTGCCCGCACTGGAGACGGTTTGTGCTCCAGTCTCGAAAGTGGCACGCGGCCCGACAAACAGGCAGACTTCAATGCGCTGGTCGTGCCCGATGTGGGCCATTTCGGAAATCTCGGCCTTGGTCAACAGCATGATGCCGCTTCCCTGGCTGACGCGATGGATCGGAACGTTCAGATTCTTGGCCGCGTCCAATACCTCGCGGAAAACCCTCGGACCTTCCACGCTGGGAATTTCAAAGCGGTATTGCCCGCCGTCCTTGAACCTGAGCGATGTCGGCTTGAGCGTGTGGTTATCTTCAAACGGCAGTTTCAGCTTGGCAAGAAATTGTTGTGTCTTTTTCATAGCGATCTCCTGGCGATGTCCGCATTCCTGGGCTCCGATTAGACACCTGAAGTGTGTAGGCCGCATCGCTTCGCGGACCTCACGCGAAGCGCAAAAACATACACCCTATTGCGTGTACTTCAGATAAACGGTGCGCGACTCGGTGTAGAAATCGAGCGCCAGCGGTCCCTGCTCGCGCATGCCGAAGCTCGATTCCTTGGTGCCGCCAAACGGCAATTGGTATTCCACACCGGCTGTGGGCAGGTTAACGGTGATCAGTCCTGCCTCGATTCCATTGATGAACTGGTGCACGCGCGTCAGGTCGCGCGATACGATGGAAGCAGAAAGCCCGAATTGGATGGAATTAGCAAGGCGCATGGCGTCGTCAAAGTCATTGGCAGGCATCAGCGCGAGTACGGGCCCGAAAACTTCCTCCTGAGCGATGCGCATCTCCGGTTTGACATCATCAAAAACTGTCGGCTCGACAAAGAAGCCCTTGTCGTAAATGCCTCCGGTCAGGCGATTTCCGCCGCACAACAGTTTAGCGCCTTCCTTCTTGGCGATTTCAATATATTTGAGATCGGTTTCAAGCTGCTTGGCATCGACAGCAGGGCCCATCTGCACTCCCGGCTCGACGCCGTTGCCGATTTTCAGCGCCTTAGTTTTCGCCACCAGCCGTTCGACCAGAGCCTTGTAAATGTCTTTTTCAATGATGGCGCGGCTGCAGGCAGTGCATTTTTGCCCGGTCGAGAAGAACGCCCCATTGATCAGGATGTCCGCCGCGTAGTCGAGATCCGCATCCTTCAGGACGATGGTCGGATTCTTGCCGCCCATCTCAAGTTGAACTCGGACCTTGCGCCCGGCAAGCTTCGCGTGGAGGCGGTTTCCAACGTCGCACGAACCCGTGAAAGAGATCGCCCGCACCGCGGGATGCTCCACCAGGGCATTGCCGGCTGCCCCGCCGCTTCCGGTGACGTAATTCAGCACGCCCGCTGGAATGCCTGCCTCAACCAGTGCTTCCACAAGGCGGTAAGGGCTGAGTGGCGCCAGCGAAGCCGGCTTGATCACTACTGTGTTACCCGCCACCAGCGCCGGTGCCATCTTCCAGGCCGGAATAGCGCTGGGGAAATTCCAGGGCGTGATCAGTCCGACCACGCCGAGCGGCTTGCGCATCATGTAACAAAAAACGTTGGGCCGTTCGGAAGGAATCTGGTAACTGAACGAGCGGGCGCCCTCGCCGCCAAAGTAGCGAAAAATGTTGATGGCCCGCTTCACTTCTCCTTTTGCTTCGGGCAGGGTCTTGCCTTCCTCGCGCGTCATGTCTTCAGACACTTCATCGAGGCGGGATTCGAGCAATTCCGCGGCCTTGAAAAGATATTCCCCCCGGCGCGGTGCAGGCAACGACGCCCACCCGGACTGCGCCTTGGCGGCTGCATCACAAGCAGCCTGAACATCCTCGGCACCCGAGGCCTGAAAGTGCCCGAGCAGTTCGTCGGTATTGGCCGGATTGACGTTGGCGAACGTTTGCCTGGACCCACACTCAATCCATTGCCCTCCAATCAGGTTTCTATAGGTTTGTGGCATAGAACCTCCCTGTGTGATCATGGCTGGGATTACATCAGCAGAACATTTTGAAAGCGACATACTCATGGCAGCGTGCCCTGAGCAAGGCAACCACGCCCCTCGTTCACACTACCATTGGCCAGCCTTATATCGTACTATAAAGTTCTCAAGAGTGAAGTTTGAGAATCAGGTTATGAGGATGAAGTGAAAATAGAAACCATTGTTACCGCTATTGTTTTTTTCAGCGTAGGTTTTCTAGCCGGATTCATCTATAAGTCACACGGGCAGGCCGGCGTTTCCGCCCAGGCTGCCGTGGCAACCGCCGCAAGTTCCGGCTCACCCTCAGCGGGAGCAATGGCCTCGGGAAGCAATACCAATATTAATCCTAAAACAGGGCTTCCCAATGGACATCCGCCGCTTGAGGTGGCTCAGGCTATCGAAAAGTACCAGCGGCAGGCCGATCTGAATCCGCAGAACCCCCAGATTCCGCTCCGTCTGGCCAACTACCTTTATGATCAGCACTATTTCAACCTTGCCATCGAGTGGTACCAGCGATCCCTCACTCTGAATCCCAAGGATGTCAATGCCCGGACCGATCTGGGAACATCTTTTTTCTATGTCGGCCAGCCGCAGCAGGCCATTGCGGAATATAAGAAGGCTCTTGCCCTGAATCCGAATCACCAGCCGACGATGTTCAACATGATTGTGGTGAACCTCGAGGGAACACACGACCTCAAGACTGCCAGAAAGTATTGGGATGAACTTCACCGGCGAAACCCGAATTACCCGGGACTTAACGAGATCAAGGCAAGGTTGGACGCTGCCAGCGGGAGCGCCAGCGGAACAATGTGACCCGGGGAAAGGCAAGGCATCCTCACTTCGACGGATGCCGTCAAATTAGCGTGGGACGTTTAATTGATGCTGTCATGGACATGGTCTTCCTGATCGGTGTCGTGTATACGATTTCGAAGACGATTCGAGGGTTGATGGGCGGGACGCATCATGGCTTCCGCGGTTCTGTCCAAGGTGAGCGAAAGCGGGCCGCCAGCACGAGCGCGAGCACTGTCGAGGGCCGAACGGTTCGTGACCCTGTGTGTGGCATGTTCGTGTCAACCGAAGTTTCTCACCGCTTGGTACAGGGCAAAGAGGTCCTCCACTTCTGCTCGGAAGACTGCTTGGAGAAATATGAGAAGCAGACTGCAAAGGTGTCAGCTTCGGCCCGGTCTTGAATGACGAATCGGCGCATGCTGGGGCAAAATAGGGGATGGAGTCGTCAAACATTTTTGGGAAGGTCCGGGGAAGTGTTTCAATGCTGCCCCGCAGTTATTGGTGCCTGCTAACGTGAATATTGTACAGAACAATTGTCCGCCTGTTGCGATGTCGGTGGCCGAATTCGATCCTTCCGGCCAGTCGGGGACCATAGCCGACATGAAAACCTTTGCCGCCCACAATTGCTACGGTGTTGCGGTTGTCACCGCGCTGGCGTTCCTGAAACCCGGCGCCAAACCGGCATTCCATCCCACAGCTTCCGCGTGGTTAAAGGAATCCAGCCGCACGCTCCTGTACGAGCAGGGCATTCGCGCCATTAAGATCGGCATGCTCTGCGGCCGGGCCGAAGCGGAAGCCATTTGCGAAATTCTCGACGCTAGCCCGTCCGTGCCTGTCGTCCTCGATCCGGACCTGCGCGGTACTGAAAATAATACCGACGGAAAAGGAACGACAGGCGCTGAAATCCTGCGTGATTTGCTGGTGCGTCGCGCCACGGTCGTGGCGCCAAACGCAGCGGAGGCCGCGGCGCTGACCGGGCTCCGGGTGCAGTCTCCCGCGGAAATGAAGGTGGCCGCCGCCAGACTGGTTGAGATGGGAGCGAGCTCAGCCGTGGTAACCGGCGGGGTTTTTGAAAAGCCGTTTGACATTTATTTCGACAAAGAAGTCAACGAAACCCTTGCGGGCGAGCGTTTCAAAGTGGAAGCCCCCTTCGGCCCCGGATCTACGTTCTCCGCTGCGATTGCCGCCAACCTTGCGCAGGGACGACACCCGCACGATGCCGTTGTGATGGCCAAGGCTTTTGTCACCGAGGCTCTTCGGAAGGGCTACGTGACAGCATCGGGAACTATTCTTCTGAATCACTTCTATCGGAGCCACCAGACCCCTCGTGTAACCGATTCCGAGCCGAGCGTACCGGAACCTGCCCTGTAGGCGAAGGCTATACGCCATCCGCTGCTGGCTCTCGCGCGACAAAATACACGTCTAGTCCGGCAACGCTCGTATTGGCCGTGCCTTAAGCCGGCAGTCGCAGTGTCCGTTCACCTGCTTCTGGCGCCTCCGTCCCGCAATCGCAGAACCGCCATTGGGACGCTGCGGTGTGATTCGTGCTTCAATCGCAGCAAAACCCTCCCTTTCACTTTTTCCACGACTCTGCAGTTAAAGATTGAGTATCAACCAGACTTTGATATAATCCTGCCGCCATAAGCCAATGATTGAGAGACGCTGGCAGCACATTATTCCGGTTGCGTTCATCATGTACACGATTGCATTCGTGGACCGGACCAACATCTCTCTGGCGTTGCCCAACATCAGCCACGACCTGCACATGAATCCTGCACAGGCTGGCAGCGCTGCGGGCATTTTTTTCTGGGGCTATCTGTTGCTCCAGATTCCGGGCGGCTACCTTGCCGAGCACTGGAGCGCCAAACGGTTCATCAGCATCCTGCTGGTTTGTTGGGGCCTGGCGGCAATCCTCTGCGGCCTGGTTCGCAGTTGGGAAGAATTCTGGGTTATGCGCTTTGTGCTTGGCATCGCGGAAGGCGGGGTGTGGCCGGCAACGCTGGTTCTGCTGGCTCACTGGTTTCCCCGGGCGGAACGCGCGCGCGCCAATGCTTACTGGATGCTGTGCCTTCCCATGGCTGTGGTTGTTTCATCACCCATCTCCGGCTGGATACTCGGCCGCTGGGGTTGGCGCGTCATGCTGATGTCAGAAGGTGCGATACCTTTTGTGTGGCTGATCATCTGGTTGCTGTTTATTGAAGATCTCCCGCACCAGGCCAAGTGGATATCAGCCGAGGAGCGGAATTATCTGGAGACCACGCTGGAGCGCGAGAGCGCGGAACTCGATCCGGTAAAGCCGGAACCCTTCCTGAAGCTGCTGCTGCGGCCTCAGGTGCTGTTGATGGTCCTTATTTATTTCCTGCTCAACAGCGGCAACTATGGATATCTTTTTTGGCTGCCCAGCGCTCTCCATAGTGAGAAAAACCTGAGCGACCTGGCAGTAGGCATCCTCTTCGCAATCCCGTTCGTGGTAACGGGGATTGGGATGGTGGTGGTTTCGAGGCATTCCGACAGAAAGCACGAAAGGAAAGGGCATGTTGGAGGAGCACTGGCCTGGGGTGGCATATTTATGCTGGCCACTGTTCTGCTGAGCCCGCACTCATTTGTCCTCTCATTCATAGCTATCACAGTGGTGGGCGCCGGCTCGTTCGGGGCGCTCGGCCCCTTCTGGGCCATCCCTTCGGAGACACTGCCGCGTTCGGTCAGCGGCTCCGCCATGGGATTGATCAACGCGTTGGGCAACCTGGGTGGCTACTTCGGCCCCCTTGTCGTTGGCTATCTCGACAAGCAGACCGGGAATTTTTCGTACGGATTCGCTGCTCTGGGCATCGGTTTTCTTCTGGCAGCGGTGCTCAGTTCGCTTGTCCGTGCCTCGAAGAAAGTACCGGCCGTTGCCTCAACCGAAGCCTAGGCTTTTTGGCAAAGAAGGTTGCCGCCGCTTCGCACAGCCACTTCTTGATCGGAACTGCAGGAGGATATCTCGTGGTTGAACGGGAAGACCAAATCGTAGATTTCAATGTGGATGATGTTTGCCGGCGTTTCTCGGTCATCTATACGGGGGCTATTGCCGATGTGCTGGACGAAATGGGTTATCGCCACCAGGTCATGCCACCCTCGATCAAGGCGCTTGAGGCAGGTCAGCGGTTAGCGGGAGTCGCCCTGACGGTGGAAGGCGAGTCCACGCAAAGTCTGGACCCGGAAGAGGTTTATATCCCCATCCTCCAGATGCTCGGCGACCTGCACCCTGGTGATGTGATCGTTTCTCAGCCGCACGACAGCTTCAGCGCGCACATCGGTGAGCTTTCCTGCGAAACAGCCAAATTTCGCGGCGCCCGGGGAGCGGTGATCGACGGCGGCGCGCGCGACATCGACTACATCCACAAGCTGGGCTTTCCCGTTTTCTGCCGTTACCAGACTCCCCAGGATGTGATTGGGCGATGGAAGCTGGTTTCCTACGGCAAGGAAATAAAGATCGGGCAGGTTGCCGTCCGGCGGGGCGATTTTATCGTTGGTGACAAGGATGGTGTCCTGGCGATTCCTCGGGAGATTACACTTCAGGTGCTCGAAAAGGCGGAAGAAGTGGTCGGCACAGAGAATCTTGTGCGGAAGGCGATTCTTGAAGGAGTGCATCCCGTAGCAGCCTACCGGCAATACGGCCGCTTTTAGAATGCCGTCTGGACGAATAGCCTATGGCACCTTGATCCGAGGGAAAACTCCGGCGTTCCTGGCGATTCTTATTTGCGTTTAGCGGAGGGTACCATGTCAAACCGGCGGATCTTTATGCGACAGGTTCTTGGAGGTGGAACGGCCATGGCGGTTTCCGGATTAACTCCTTCCGGCCGCATCCTGGGCGCCAATGACCGTATTCGGTTTGGGCTGATCGGCGCCGGAGGACGCGGGCAGGCGATTTTCAAGGCGGCAATCAAGGCCCCAAACACTGAGCCCGTGGCCGTCGCCGACGTTTATACGCGGCGTCTCGAAGAGGCCAAACGCATCGCCCCGGGAGTCAAGACTTATTCCGATTTCCGCCGCTTGCTGGAAGATAAAAGCATCGATGCGGTGCTGATCGCAACTCCACAGCATCAGCACGCGCTCAATTTTGTTCCTGCCATCGAGGCTGGCAAAGACGTGTATCAGGAAAAGACGATGGCCTTTAACCCTGACCATGCGCGTCGAATGCGCCACGCTCATTTGGCTTCCAACCGCGTGGTACAGGTCGGAATCCAGTCCACCAGCAGCCCTGCGCAGGTGCGTGCGAGGGACCTTGTGCGAGCAAAGCCTATGGGCAGGATTACAGCCATCCATGCCCACATGTACCGCAATTCGCCGTACGGCGGGTGGAAGCGGGCGATTCCCGACGACTGTAACCCTCAGCACGTGGAATGGAAAGCTTTCGAGGGGGAAGCGGCACTTCATCCATTCGATCCGAACCGGGTCATCAACTGGCGATTTTACTGGGATTACTCCGGCGGCAACATTTTCGAGAATATGGTTCACCAGGTGGGTTTCTGGTTCAAGGCCATGGACCTGCGGATTCCGGGGAGGGCCACGATGAGCGGCGCGAACTATTTCTCTCCGGAAATGCAGGTGCCCGACACGATGGATGTATCCATGGCCTTGCCGGAAAAGATTCTGTTCACTTGGAATTCCGGCTTCGGCTCCAGCTACTACGACATCGATGAAGTTGTGTTGGGGACCGAAGGGGCTGTGACGCGCGAAGATGAAGGCGAAGCCTTGGCATATGTTTCCGGCAAGTCTCGGCGTGGAACAACTTTCCCTTCCAGTGAAAAAACGGTCGCCCCAGACATTGTGGGCGGAGGAAACGAAACGGACCTGCACATGCGGAACTTCATGGACTGCGTGCGTAGCCGGAAAGAAACGAATTGTCCCTTTGAGATCGGTTACCGCTCTGCGATCGCTTGCCAGATGGCTGTGGCTTCCTATCGTCAGGGACGGGAAGTGCGCTGGGATGCCGAATCCGAACAGATTGTTTAACCAGGAATCGCTTGCCTTGACTTTTGACCTGTCAATGGCGTGAACCTCGCTGTAACGATCAGGCAGGTGATTCGCGGTCGCACTCGATGTCAGGCTTTAAGAAGAGGTAGTTAACCATGACTGACAAAATTGCGCGTAGGCGTTTCCTGAAAACGGGTGGTCTGGCCGTCGCCAGCGCCTTTTCACTGAGCTGTGGTCAACAAAAAGAAACCAGCCCCTCGAAGACGGCCAGTGCACCCCAGCCGGCTTCCACGGAGTTCGCAGCCCGGCAACCGAGGCTGCTCCCCGGCTGCTGCGCATACTCGTTCCACGACTACTTGTCCAAGGGGAAAATGACGTATCCGGAGTTTTTCGACAAGATTGTTGAGATGGGCTCGGTGGGAGCTGACATGACGGTCTACTGGTTTAAGTCCACTGATCCAGCTTATCTGACAAATCTGCGGCATCGGGCTTTCAAACACGGAATTCCGTTTTCCGGGGCTGCTTGTGGGTCAAGCATGGTTCAGGCCACTGCTGCAAAGCGGCGCCAGGTTCTTGCGGACATCAAGAAATGGGTGGACGTGACGGACTTGCTGGGGGCTTCGCATCTGCGAATCTTTGCTGGCCCCCTGCCGCCGGGCACAACGGTGAAGCAGGGAACCGACTGGGTGGTGGAAACAATGAAGCCCGCTTGCGACTATGCGGGCAGGAAAGGGATCACGCTCGGCGTCGAGGACCACGAGGGCGTCACCCAGCACGCCGACGTTTGTCTTGAAATCATGCACCGTGTGGATTCCCCTTACGCGGGAATCAACCTCGACATCACCAACTTCAAGACGACCCCCAGCGAAGATGCCTACGCCCAGATTAGGGCCTGCCTTCCCTATGCCACCCACAGCCATATTCGCGATCACTTTGGCGACGGCATGCCGGTGGACATGGATCGCGTGTGGCGGCTGTTTGCGGAAGCGGGCTACAAGGGTTACATGTCGGCCGAGTACGAGGGCACGGAAGACGACTTGACTGGCGTTCCCAAACTGATGGACAGGATCAAAACTCTTTGCCGCAAGTATTCAACGGTCTGACTGCATCCAGCGCGGAAATCTCAGCCGTCACGCTCAAGCCTCAAGAACAATCAGAACACGGCGTCAGGAATGGAATGTTCAGGCCTGGACGATTTTGTCCCGATGCTCAGTCAGGCGGCCGGTTGCGTTCCGCGTATCAATCACAAGCTGGGCGTGGCGCGCGATCAGATCATAGTCGTAAGACGAATGGTCGGTGGCAATAATCACCGCATCGTAGCTCGAGAGGGATTCGGCCGTCAGCGGAACGGACGTAAGCCCTAAGTCATACTGGCGCATCCTGTGCAGGCGCTCAAAATAGGGATCGTTGTAGTCGACCTTCGCGCCACGCTCCTGGAGAAGCTGGATGATTTTGAGCGAAGGCGATTCCCGCAGATCGTCAATATCCTTCTTATAGGAAATGCCAAGGACCAAAATGCGGGCGCCTTGCAGGCATTTGCTGCGGTGGTTCAGAGCTTCCGCGAGCCGCTCAATCACGTGCAACGGCATGGAAGTGTTAATCTCGCCGGCCAGTTCGATGAACCGAGTCGGAAATTCATACTCCCGGGCTTTCCAGGTCAGATAGAACGGATCGATGGGGATGCAATGCCCGCCGAGGCCCGGCCCCGGATAAAAAGCTGAAAAACCGAAGGGCTTGCTCTTGGCAGCGTCAATGACCTCCCAGATGTCCAGCCCCATGCGCTGGCACAGGAGCTTTAATTCGTTTACAAGCGCAATGTTGACACTGCGGTAGATGTTTTCCAGCAGTTTGGTCATCTCGGCCGCACGGGATGAACTGACCAGTACAATACTGTCGAACGCTGCCCGGTAAAGCACCTGGGTCGCCGTAGCGCTGGCGGCGTTGACTCCCCCCACGACCTTAGGAACCTGATGAGTTTTAAACGACCGATTGCCAGGATCTTCCCGTTCAGGTGAGAAGGCCAGGAGGAAATCGGCCTCCGCTGAACTCGGTCCAACTGCCTTGCCATCCTGGACCGTGTAGGGCGTCACAGGGCAGAGCAGCCCGGAACGCTCAAGAATAGGCTTTACGACTTCTTCCGTTGTCCCCGGATAGGTGGTGCTCTCAAGCACAACCAACTGCCCCGGACGCAAATGCTTGCTGATCGACTCCGTTGTGTTCCGGACATAGGTGAGGTCCGGCTCGCGATGATCGTCAAGGGGCGTCGGAACGCAGATGATGATCGCGTCCATTTCCCTCAGGCGTGCGAAATCCGTTGTGGCCTCGAAATGCTTGCGGCGAAGCGCATCGGAAATGTCGGATTCCGGGATGTGCTTGATGTAGCTGCGGCCTTGCTGAAGCTGAGCTACCTTCGAGGAGTCGATGTCAAATCCAGTGGCTGAAATCTCTTTGCGGGAAAAAAGCAGAGCAATAGGTAGCCCCACATATCCAAGGCCGACGATTCCCACTCGCGCCGTCTTTTGCGCAACGCGCTGGTTGAATGCCGTGAGAGTCTGATTTTCTGCTGGTTCTCTTTTCTCTGAGGTCATGTTCGAGTATCCCATCTGACTTAAGTGAACAGTGATTATAAGCTGGACTCGTTTTTTCCTGCAAACCGGATAAACGCGCTCGGAGTGTTTCTGGCCCACAGCGGTTTCTCAACGGTGGACGGAATTCCGAAGAGCCCCAGTGATTTTGCTCTGCGCGCGGGAGGAAGCTGCGGGAAGGCGTTCCATTGGCGGTGTGAGAATCCTTAGAGAAAACAGACCGAATGAATTGATTTTTTCTACTTTTCCCTCACACGCCGGGTGTGTTAGTTGTGGGGTAGAGGAAGCGAAGGTGGTTCTTGCTCGAGCGAAAAGCGGAAGTGTGTTCATGAACTACCTTTGGCCAGGAGGAACTCATGGCAAGTTCGACTAAAGCAGGCGGTAGGAGATTCGATATGGCTTATGGCTGGCCTAGGTTCAGGACGCTTCTTGTGGACGAAGACTCGAGCGATGTCCGGTACTACTATGGAGTTCTGAGTGCCATCGGCCACGATGTTGTTGCCTGCAACTCGTACCAGGAAGCACTGGCCCTTTTGAACCGCGAGAATTTTGATATGGTGGTTGTGGCGCAGGGGAGTCCTGCCTTTGAGGGGCGGCCGGTTCTTTCTCGCGCGCTGGAGATCAACCCGGATGTGCCGGTTCTGGTTGTGGCGCGGACACTGGACATCGACTGCTATCTGGAAGCAATGGAAATTGGCGCGGCCGACTATCTTGAGCGATGCGCGGCGCCCCGCGATTTCATGCGCTCGGTAGACGCTCATCTCCGGCTCAAATCAGCCGCCTGAACATGTTTTCCACTTCTATGCTCTTCCGTCCGGTAAACTGATCGGCTGGACTTTCAGACCCTCGGCCGTTGGAAGGAGGGTGCATGCTGCAAGTGTCAGCGTGACGGAGGGGGGTCGACGATCATCGCGTCTGCTTTCTCGGGAATGATCTCGAATCGTGTGTCAATTGTGGCCGTCTTGCCGATCATTGCGCTCAGCGAACAGTACTTGCTTTCAGAAAGGTGAATAGCCTTCTTGACAGCTTCGGGGTCGACGCTCCCGCGAAGTTTGTGAATGATCGTGACCTGGGTAAAAACTTTTGGGGTCTCCTCGCGCTGCTCAGCGCTCAATTCCACGTCGTAGCCGGTTACGTGCTGGCGCATCTTTCGCAGGATGCCGATTACATCGAAAGCCGTACATCCTCCGAGGGCCAGAAGAGCTAGTTCGATGGGCTTGGGGCCTGTGTTTCCTTTCGTATCATCCATGACGACCGTATGGCCGGCAGGAGATTCGCCCACAAATTGACGCCCATCTTCGACTGTCGTGAGATGCAACTTTCCCCGGACCATGAATGGCTACCTGCGGGTAAAAATAATCTTCCCTATTCGTATAGTGCGAGCCGGGATCAGCCTTATTTCGGATTACTACGCGCTGCAACGCTCGCTCCGCTTGCTGCCTTGATGACCCAGTCGGTGCTCACCGATTTGGGGCGAGTGATCGGCGTGCCGAGCAATCGGTTGAGGACGAGCTGCGAGCACATGCCCAAGGCGCGCGAAACCCCGAATAGCACCGTGTAATAGTCAAATTCGGTCAAGCCAAAAAGGTAGAGCAAGGAGCCGGAAATTGCGTCAACGTTCGGCCAGGGGTCTTTGGCCTTGCCCTGTTCCTTGAGGACTCCCGGAGTGATATGGAATAAGCGATCAACGATCTTGAAGATTTCATCATTCGGGCAGACTCGGTCCCCGAACTCATGAAAAGCCGTGAAGCGGGGATCGGTGACCCGAAGAACCGCATGGCCGTAACCTGGAATCACACGGCCATCTTTGAGAGTCGCCAGGACAAAGTCGCGCAACTGATCGTCGGTTGGCACGCCATTGTATTTCTTGCGAGTGTCGAGGACAAAATGCAGACATTCCTGATTGGCAAGTCCGTGCAACGGGCCGGCAAGGCCGTTCATACCGGCAGAGACGGCGTAAAATGGATCCGACAGCGCCGACCCAACGGTATGACAGGTGAAAGCACTGACGTTCCCGCCCTCGTGGTCGCAGTGGAGGGTCATATACAGGCGGATCAAGTTGTGAAATTCTCCGGTGGGGTCCGGCAAGCCTAGCATCGAGGCATAGTCAGCTCCCCAGTCCAGCTTGGGATCGGAAGGTATCGGGTCGCCCTTGCCCGTATGAATGCGATAGATGCCTGCGGCGACCCCTGGGAGCCGGGCAAGCAGGCGGAGGGCATCTTCGAGGGCCGGTTCCCAGTAATCCATCTTGTGCATCCCCTCCGAATACCGCTTTCGAAACACGGACTCACGTTCCATGGAAAGGATGGCTGTACTGAACATAGCCATCGGGTGAGTGTCCGGGGGCAAGGCTTTCAGCACATCCCATATGTAAGAAGGAACCTCAGCGCGCTGTCGAAGTTCCTGCTGCAGGCTGGCTAGCGCTTCGGAGTCCGGAAGCTCACCGGTGCAAAGCAGGTAGAAAATCTCTTCAGGAAGCCGTTTCTTTAAATCGCCGATCGGGACGCCCCGGACCACCAGACCTTTATCCGGTTCAACCACCGAGGTGTCGCAGACAAGGCCTTTTACACCTCGCATTCCACCATAAACCTGGGTGACTGTTACCTCGGATACGACGGTCGCCCCATGTTCGGCGACAACCTTGTGTACTCTGTCGCGGAGACCTGGCGCCTGTTCCGCCAATCGATCATGTAGTTTTCCCATTTTGCCACTCCCTTAGCAACCCATTATTATACAACAACTTGTACGTCTTAATCCACGTATTAGCAGTGAGGGCGATCACAAGAGTTTGTGATCTACATCACTCCAGCCCGGAATGCCGCCCTCTCTCCGGGTTCCATTCCCTATTTTAACTCCCGGGACAGCACGCGGCGTATTTTCCGGGTTGGTCAATGCGACAATTCAAAGGCCACGTAACTGCCGCCTGATGGCGCCCCCCACTTTCCTCCTCCCGCGCCAATCACCACGTATTGGCGACCTCCGACTTCATACGTTGCCGGGGTCGCATTTCCCGCCGCAGGCAGTGTTGCTTCCCAGAGCAATTTGCCGGTGGCCTTGTCGTATGCGTGGAACTTGTTATCGTGATCGGTGGCCGCGATAAAGACAAGCCCGCCGGCGGTCACTAGAGGGCCGCCGTAATTCTCACTGCCGGTGTTGCGGATTCCCTTTTTCACCAGTGACGGAAACTCGCCGAAAGGAATGCGCCAAACTAATTTCCCGGTGTTCAAGTTGATGGCATTTAAGGTGCCCCAGGGTGGTTTCACGGCAGGATATCCTTGCGGGTCGAGGAACTTATTGTAACCGTCGCTCATGTACCTCAGCCAGGGCCCATTTTCCGCCGTGTCCCAGGCGCCCTCTGCCATGGTTTCCCTTCCGGTTCTTACGTAGGTCGCGATGGCGCGAATGGCGCCCTTTCGAAGCTGCGCAAACGC
>JBJKQK010000205.1:0-21017 GCA_046705285.1 Terriglobia bacterium | reverse complement strand
GTCTGGTTCTCAAGGCGCATCTGGGCCTGAGCGGGAATATAAATGGTTGTGGCGTTAATGGTTGTGAATGGAATCTCCACCTGGAGTGGATAGCTGAAGCTGATGTCGACTCCGCACTGTTGCGGGTGGGTGTTTTCCAGCCAGGCGGTCTTCTGGCAGTAGTTGACGACTGCGCCCGGATCGAGGCTGTCCGCCTTCAACACCGGCGTCACATAATTATTGAAGGTGCTGGTGTTTGACGCGCACGAACTGCTGAGCGGGTCAGGAGGAGCGTTTCCATCCGCAACAGAGCTTGGCAATACGGCATAGCGCGCGCCCTCGCGGGCTGCACGGGTTACGGTCTCATAAATGTTGAAGGCGCGGCCTATCCCAAAAATGCCGATGAGCAACATCAACAAGACAGGAACGATGAACGCAAATTCGAGCAGTTCGGCGCCCGAATCCGCATGAACCAGGGCACGGGTACGCGCCCTCCATAAGCTGGCGGAATCCCCAGGCTGTTCGATGGGTCGCCGGAGCCTATTCCGATCTGGTGTACTAAAGGTCTGCAACTTTAATCCCACCTCCATCCATGATTCAATTGGCACCTCCTGAAGCTTCCAGGCCATCCGCGTTCACAAGAGTTGACTGGCGCGGCCCACTATCTGTCAGAGAAAAGTAACAGCCATGCTGCGCTTCCGGCATTTGGCTGGGTGCCAACTTGTATAACAGCATGAAACATTCCAAACACATCGCGAAAATAAGCCATTGTGAATTTAGTGAAATCGGCTCGATCCATACTTCGCACGCTATAATTAACTAATAAGATAACCACCTTTTTCTCGGTCTGAGGAAGAAAGGAATAGTCTGTCGAAAGGCGACCACCTTGTGGCTAAGCAGGCCGCTCATCCTGCTAATATGAATGACGTCGTACTCGATGCCTGCCCGCGCCTCCTTCATTCAAATTCCCATAGGTTTGCAATATTGAGGCTCTCTCTGCAGTCACCTTGACTCTAGCCCGTCCCTATGTCACCTGGCTTTGACGGCAAAGGGATTGCGGGTATGCCTTGTTCCGACTACGAACCACGTCCCGTGTAACTCGCAATTTCCGCTGGCGAGAATATGGTCCGTACGCCGACCGGCACCGTGGAGCAGTGAGACGCAGTTCCCATCGCTGCCAGAGAGGGAAAGCCTGATCTGTCATTAACCCTCTCAACTGTTGGCACATGCGGGAGTTCAGACTCTGCAAAGCCGAAGGCACCGTGATCCTTGAGATCCACTCCCTGCCCCGGAAGGCATCCTACATCGTAAGTTGTGGAGAGAATCTGATTTTGCTGGACCGCTCCATCGTAGGGATGCATCAGCGCGCCGTCTGTGCTGTGAGCAGGTGAAATAAGCTGGGTTCTATGGACCCGGGACAAAACGCCGGTGCCAAGGATGGCAACACCTGGGATTACCGCCGAGATACGCAGCAGCACGACGACTTCGACATTCGAAAACCCATACCACAACCGTTTCAACAAGTGCAGATCTGTGTTTTCCAGATTCAGTATCTTCCGTTCGTACACGTTACCGTTTGCCAACGCATGTTCCCTT
The DNA here is from genome assembly GCA_046705285.1 of Terriglobia bacterium. Lineage (GTDB taxonomy): Bacteria > Acidobacteriota > Terriglobia > UBA7540 > UBA7540 > SCRD01. Next base: position 19,442 of record JBJKQK010000205.1, on the reverse strand, counting down.
AACATCGCGTCCGTATTGCATAGCCCGGACGGCTACTATGCTATTACGGTGACGTATAGGTATCGGCTTTTCTTTATTTCAAACGAAGAAATATGCCCCTTTGCAAAGCTGGAAAACTCCATCGGCCACTTGTCCTTCCTCAAATGAGCGGATTGGCCATAGAACCGCCACTCCCGTGCCGAGGATCTCGCAGAAGCTAATGCAAAGTGACGTCTCCAGACGGATCTGCCAGGTGCTCAAAACTCTGTGGCGCGGGATATACAGCAACGGGAATATTCTGGAGGCACTGACCTCGTACGGAACTTCTCCACAAAAGGTGCGGCGCCAAGAACGTTCACCCGAATACATTGGTGTCACAACGGTTAGTGCCGACGGGTCATAAGCCAGAGGAGGGTTTGCAGAAGGCCATTGGAAATGTACCTCTCGCCAAAATTCAGTGGTTTAGGGCCGTTGATCTCGGCAGTTATCTCGAGTTGTTTCCCCACTGAACCAGGCCGGATCTCCTTGAAACCACGAACCCTATATCACCAGAGCGCCGCTCCGAATATCGTACATCGAAAAGGGCAGCATGAAATTGTTTACGCCTGACCGTTACCGGCGCTTTCTGACCATCCGCCGCATTCTCGCGCCTACCCTATTCATTAGAGTCAGCAGGCTTCGGATAGAAGATTCTTTCCTAAGAATCAGTACTTTTCGGCGTTCCACCGCGGTAGCCATACAAGCCTTCCCTAGTATCGCAGGCAGCTTCAGGATTCACAATCGACCGCACCGTAATTTAGCCCGAATTCGTACATTGAGGAGCACTCTTCCGTTCTACTCTGCTCGATTGGAGCTCGATAGAAACCATCGACTGTCTCCGAGTAAATCACCTCGCCTGATGGTCGTGATATCATCCGTCACGGCCATCAACCAGGGCAAACAATACTTGTGGCGAGGACGGGAAGAGCGATATTGATCGGGAAAGCACTGCGGCTCGCTCTCCCGCCCTTGATTTTGTTGCCTGCTAGAATGGCCCAGTGCGATGACGAGCCCGGTCCCGACCAGAAAGGAGATGGAAACAGTTGAGAGACACTCTGAAGAATTGTCCATAATCAACATGCAAGGCCAGGCCGAGGAGTTTCTGGTCAACCAAAATAACCACGAAGATGATTGCAGGAATTACGGCAACTACAGCGGATCTTTCAAGGCTTCTCATCTCGTTTTGGGTCTCCGGTCCCCAAAAATGTGATATCAGTGTTGCCATCCGGTAAGTGCGGGCTTGTGTGCTGAAGCGACGCCGCGGAATTTCCCTCTCGGACCATGTGCATATTTCATATTTGCGCTCAATCGAGGGAGAAGGTCAGACAATACGTTGGCATTTGGAAGTCATGAATTCGCCCATCGACTCCGTCGGGCCCCGCAGAGTCTTCGCACGCTGATCCCCCCTGACGCAACGAGCGTCTCTGTTTGTTCTTCCCTTCAAATGACCAAGATGCTCGAGCACCTAATTCTTGTTTACGCCATGAAGAAACCCAGAGCCATTAGAACCTGGTGTTCAAAATTCCCGAGCACCACCGTGGCCTATAACCGAATGCTTATCCACTCGCCGAAAGGCTGAAGCCAAGGGCTGAGTAATCTGCACCATTTTCAGGCGCGATGATGATTTGTGGACCAATGCGTGTTGGATCCATGGCCGAACGAATCTTGCGTAAGGGATATCATATTCCTATAGACCAGGTGCAGTAGGCGTGCAAATGGCGTTGAATATCGGATCTGGCCGGAGGCGTTGTGCGCCTCATTCGTTCGTATAGCTGGAAATGCCACGGGCAACCGAGTACAATCTGGACGATTTATCTTATTTGACTTGAAGGTGGAGCCAACACTTGCGGAAGCAGATCTCCGAGCGAGGTGTTGCAAATAATGAAGGCGGCGAAGCACGTGCTGATCAACTGGCCAGGATCAAATCAGAAGTTACCGATTTATATAGGGCATCTGCAAAAAACCTATTCCGTTATGTTTTTTACCTGGCAAGAGATTTCGAAGTTGCCCGCGAAGCGGTTCAGGAGACTTTCTTGCGGTATTACGAATACAGGCTGAAAGGCGGTGCAGTGCGCGAGAGTCAAGGGTGGATCTTCAGAGTTGCGCGAAATTATGCTATCGACCAAATAAGAGCCACCAGGCCGGAGAAGTGCGTCAGCATGGAAGAAGAGGAAGTGTCGGCCACTAACAACCCTTGCTGTCCTCATGATGCCTATGCGCGTGTGGAAGCCTTCAAGCAATTATCCAAGCTTCTAACGACACGCGAACTGGAATGTCTCCAGTTGAGGGCGGAGGGTTTCAAATACAAGGAGATCGCCAGAATTTTGGGAATTGAATCAGGAACTGTTGGAGCTACCCTGGCACATGGACTAAAGAAAATCCGGGACTTCCACGTGAATAATAATGAATAAGTAAGGACGCCGAATGCCAAAGTCAACAAATAGCGGTCTCTTCGGGTTACTAGGACGATTTCGATTGCACCCATCGAACGCCGACCTCATTGCGTACAGGGATCGGGAACTTCCGCCTGGTACTCGCGCCGCCACGAGGCGACATCTCGAAGCCTGTGAGCGCTGCCGGAAAGAGGTAGCCTTAATTGAAGAAGGTCTACTGCGCTTCGACCAGTTGGCAAGGAGAATCGACCCAGACACAGATGCACTCGTCGAGGCGAGCTTGCTTGAGCTCCAGCAGGCAATGGAACGTCACGACGCCGAGGTTCAGCGAACCCCTGTGACAAGCCTAGAAGCCCGGCCCACATCTGAGATCCTTGCATCTGTACGGAAAGAGTTGGCAATTTACCTGGGTGCGCGTGGGGCACAGCAATTCCTGGAAAAGGCGCAATCAACCTCATTTGTCGCCCAGGACCTGGCCAATCTTGTTGAACCTTTGATGGGAGGTCTCCTGGGAAATAAGGGCGGATCGGCTGTGGCCGGAAGGGTCGCTCTGCTCTGCAAGACGGCGAGTGTGCCAGCACGCCGTTCGGTGACGTAATGAAGATTCACAACACGGGAATTCATCTGCGTTCCCTTAGGGACATTCCATGCTCGCGGGTCATTTTGGCGCTTGCCACGGTGCAAGTTACGGCAGGGATCATTCTGGACATCCATTGGATAGCTTCAGGTGACTTCTCCTGGCTGCAAAAATACTTTGACTACCAGGGCGCGATCTACTTTATTTTTCTTGATGTCTTCAAGCTCTGGCTGTGTGTCATCGTCTGGAAGCAATTTCGGGAAAAGGAATCCTTGCGTTTGGCGTGGGGTGTAATTGCACTAGCCATGGCCGTCCAACTTGCGGGGGACCTTCTTAAGCATTGGCTTTGCGTCGATACGTACATCAACCCACTCCACTATTTAGGGGCAAGCTGGAACCCAGTAAGGGCAAACCTTTTGCATGTTTGGGGAAGCGCGATTGCAGGGCCGCTGTTTATGCTTATCCTGGCAGTAGGACTCTTTCAGGGGCTTCAGCACTACAAGCATATTCATATGCTCGGGAGGTTGAGGCTCTCAGACCTGATATGGGTGGCAGGTGTAGGGATTTATGCCTTATATGTCATCGCAACGGTCGCCCAGGTTGCTATCAGCAATCCATCAGCAATTCACGCAGGCTGGGTTCTCACCTGGCCGAATGACCTGCTGCTGGCGATTCTGCTGTTCGAAGCAATCCTTCTCATGCGTACTGTAATGGATATGGGGCAAGGTTACGTTGCACTAGCTTGGGGTGCCTTTGCTGTGGCGATTTTCCTGACCTCACTGGAAAGCTTGGCTGAGTGGATGTGGGATTATAGCCACATATCCCTTCCGGAATATTCAGTCATGTGGTACGTCTGGTTTCTTTGGGCCGCCGCTTTCGCACTAGGGCCTGCCTACCAGATCGATGCCATCAGGATTGCAGAGTCGCGCGTCGAGGAAGCGTCAAGCCGCCTTTCGAACCCATCCGTGGCCCACGCATCGCCCTGCGGGTAGGCACAAAAGCCACGGTGGCCCCGGAAATTTCGCAATGCTTTCTGGAATCATAATGGCTGATTTCAAGAGGTTGGCACTGGCCAGCACTTGCGGGACTCACAGTAACAAAACTGGCGGCATTTTCCGCTTGTACGGGGTTTGAAGGAGAGTTTCTGGAGAAACCTTTACGGGGGAAAGACGCGGCTGGCGAGGGAGCGCTCCTGGGCACGAGACCGGTTGGTGAGGAAAAGCTACAAGCGAGCGGAAGAAGGACGGCGCGACTATCGAAACGGATGATGCAACTGCGAATGTTGCAGCTAAGGATAGCGCGACGCAGGGACCGGAGTTTTCGGCCGTCGGGGCTGGAGCGATTCCAGCAGCGGGCACCGAAAGTGATGATGATTCGGGAAGTGCCTCTGCGGGGCATCTCGACGCATCAGGTGGGACGATGGTGGCGATCCTAACGGGCGAAGGGGTCAGTGCACAGGCGGTTTCGAAGGTCGCCCGCAGTCTAGACCGGATGGTGAGACCAAGCGACGGTTTGTGTGTAAACGCTGGACCATTGAGAGAGGATGAAGGCTACAGCGGTAGTCCATGGTCTGGGCCACATTGACCAAGCAGTGGGGTTATTCCTCGGTAATACGCCGCAGAAACCCTCTCAAGTACCTACGCTCTCTGCAGCTCGCAGGAGCGAAAATCGGCGCGCACGGATCACCTGTCGGAAAGGGCAGCGAAAATCCTTCTCCCATCCTGGAAAAAGATGTTTTGGACCGCGAGGGCGGCTGAGAACGCTGCAAAGACATGAACCACCGCACCGCTTAGCAGCAGAACAACTGCAGCAGCAAGCAAGTTCGCCATGATACCTGCACCGTGCACGAATATCCTCTGAACCCTGGTCATGCTGCGAAGCTGTTCCTCGGGGCTCTCAACAAGTGTGTAGGCGAACACGGTGAATGGGTTGAAGGCAAACGTGAGCTTGCCAACTTTAAATCTTAAAGCGGTGCCGCCAGGTTTGGCGTAGCCCACCTCGTGCACCTGTGCTCCCATCATGCTCCACGCTATCGCGTGGCCCGCCTCGTGGATCAAAGCTGAGGCAACCGTGAGTCCAATCAGAACGGCCCATCCTGCGGCTGTCAGTGTCAGTGTATTAATGAGGTCCATTTCCCTCCAACTGATTGAAAGATCCTGGGATTTCGAACATCTTCCTCAGCGAATAGGGCTTTTGCGTAGTGCCTCCGAATTGATCACTTCCGCTCCGGCAGGCGGATCGCCTGCCGCGCCGAGGATCGGCGCTGAAACTTACTTATTGAAAAGGTGAGAGCCAGGGCCAGGATCCGGTTTCTGTTTCTGGTCGCTGGTTTGACGTGTCATTAGTCTCACCCCAAGGCACAGCACGCAGACACTGAGAACGCAAACCGCCTCCCCACCTGTCTTGGTAAGTTCCCCGAAGTAGCTGCTTAGAGGCAGTCCGAGGTCTTCAGGGATTAGGGGGCCAAGGCCAACAACAAACCCCAAAAGCGACGCTATTACCAGGAATGTTCCGAATACTCTCATCCACTTTTCTCTTTCTTGTTTTCAGAACTGACGGCGTGAAGTCCTTGCTCTTTCCATTCACGTCCGATCGCCTGCCACAGACATACTTCATCCTCCACTTATCATCCCTTTCGAACTTCACTCAGGGAACGTCTCAACGCTCGCTGATCCGCATGGCGCTCGGAGGCCGATCCCGCTAAAAGTGTCATTGTGAAATGACCATCTCTGAGTCACCCACCATGTTTATTGCCCCCGCAGGAAGTAAGGGAAGATCAAAACTAAACTTATACTGGACATTGACCTTGACGAGGCTTCCGGGCTTGTTGTCAGGTACCCAGGTCGTTGTCACTGTAATTGCGCTTGGGTTGATTCCCTGAGGGGTGATACTTCGGACGTAATTTTGAATGTCCGCCGCGGTCGCTGGACAAGCACTGGCCCAACTGTTGCAGTCAGCACCTCGAACAATGGCGTACCGTGTTGCTTCGCAGGCCGCGTTCGAGACAAAGTGATAGCTGTAGAGCGCCCGGCTAAATTCCATAACCCCAAGCAGTATGGTCATCAAAATAATGGAGACCAGTGCGAACTCCAAGAGGGTTGAGCCTTTGTCGCTGCCCGCTACACCAAACTTCCGGGGCGCTGTTCCGCTGACAATCTGCAAATACATATTTCCCGTCGGTCCCTTCGCTTTCCCATCGGACCAAGTCTCGCCCGCGAAGCCATCGTTTCCACTACTGCTCCACCCTCACCACGGATTGCCCTTTCAATTTGAATGACGCGGGCATGCCCGGGTAATGAAACAGCGGGTAGAAGACGACCGAAGTGTTGACCTGGACGTATTCGATCAATCGCCCGCTAGAGCAATCGTTGAGCGCGCAATTAGGCGCACTTGACCCCGAAGAACAGGTGCACAGATGTGTCGCAGTGGCCGTGAGTCCGCTCACGTCTTGCCCGTCTTTGAGCGCAGCCTGGACCATTCCGGCATTATCCGCGGCAGTTGCAGGATTCTGAGCGCCATACAGCGCTCCCGCATGGGCGGCGTTGGAAACGATGATGCTGGCGTAAGCCGCTCGTCCGATTTCGATGACTCCAATGAGCATCAGTAGCAATAACGGTAACAGGAGGGCTACTTCGAGGAGTGCCTGCCCGGACTTGTCCCCCACGAGGATTCTTCCGCCAGCCAATCGGCGCTCGACCTTGCTCCGGAATCCTATTTGCTTCAATACCCTCATGATTTATTCCACCAACATAGCCGCCTTGATTGGCGACCCGCTCGGGAGCGAGGTGTAGTCGTCATTGAAAGTAGCGGAGCCGTTAATGGTAATCGAATCCGCGACAAGGATGCTGTAAGCGGATGTCGCACTGCTACCGTTGTCGGTAATATTCGCCTTGGGAGCATAGATCGCGCCGGTGACGTTCAACGAATTGCTGCCATTGATCGTAAGCTGGGATGTATCACTCGCGGACTGATAGACCAGGATGCCTGCGTAAGAGCCGGTAGTCGGGGCGGTGAAGTTCGAACCGCTATTCCCGTTGATGGTCATGCTTCCAGAGGCAACATAGAACGTTACACCGTCCGCATTGACGGTTGTTGTTCCATTGAAGGTCACGCCCTGGTCCAAAACGTAAGTGCCAGGATTAAACGTCACGTTGGGACTGCCGTTGATCGTGAGGCTGCAATATTCTCCCGGATTGAGTGTCACCGTGGGATTGCCGTTGATGATGACATTGCCAGGATTGAGTGTATAGGTCCCCGAACCGTTGGCAGTTTGATAGCCCCCCGAACACGACCCGTTGACGGAAGGCGGCGTCAGGTACGACAGGGGATCAGCCAACGGAACCATTCCGGTTGCAGGAGTGGGACTGATTGTTCCGCTACCATTGTTAAGGTAATTGCCGACAACGCCGATCGATTTGGCGTCGAAGGTGCCGCTTCCGTTGGCCAGCAATGCCTGGCTGGCGTTTGAATCATCGTAAACGCCGCACTGGGCTTGCACGTTGAAGGAACCGTTCATCAGAATCGCGTCCGTCTTGGAAGGATTCAGCGCATAGATGCAGCCGGGACCATCGCCGAGATACGCCACCGCCCTGGCACTGATGGTCACCGTATTGATGTTGAATATTTTCATGAAGTACGTGGGAGCAACCTGCGTCGCAATCGCTTCAACGTACTGAGAGTTGCCAACATGCGGCCCGCTCTGCGGTGGGTTGTTGACCGTCAACGTGTCTCCGCTCTCCCCATCGACAAATCCGTTTTGGGCGGCGGCGTTCTGCGCCCCGGTCGTAACATCGCCATAGTTCAGTTCGGATGCTCCGCCAATTGCCGCACTGTCAGCAACGCCCTGCAAGACTTGCTTCTCGTGCCGCATCACTCCCATGTCTATACCTAGACCTAAAAACCCAATGAGCACTACCATAGAGAGTGCGGCAAGAATTAGCGCTTGTCCCCTATCGCTCTTCCAACGCATCGCAACTCCTCCAAAAACATCTTTCCAATGGCGGGCACCCTAAGCACCGGCCAGCCCATAGACCCGAGTGCATGGCCCCAACTGGCACCCGACAGAGTGCCAGTTGCAAATGAGGCCCACGGAAGGAACAACCCAGCGAACACAATCCATACGTTGATCTGGACGTGTTTGACCAAGCGCGCGCTGCAGCGATTACCCAGGGAATAGTCAATTACGTGCAAGGCAAAACTCCCGGCTCACGCACTCACGTCCGAAGATGGTGTGTGCCTGCCTATGCTCTATGACGAACTGGCGGAGCTTTTTATTTGCAAGCAGGAAGATGCAATTCGCGGGAACCAATCTTTTCGCCATAGTACACACGGAAAACGCGAAAGGCATCCATGCATTGGTTCGGCACAAGGGAAGAGGCAAAGGAGATGATCGAAGCCTGGCGAAGGGAAGATAATGCGAGCCATTCTTGCAGGGCTCTCGGAGAGCGGACCCCTAGCGAATTCGCCCATGAGATCGCGGCTAGCCGCGATCTCATGGGCCTCAAAACAGCCGAAAACTCACCTTAGATTTGGTACAAAAAAGCCGGCCCGGTCAGGAGGGGCAACCCTCACACTCGCCGTAGGTCAAAAAGTCGGTCCGGTCAAGGTCAGCCTCTGCTCTATGACTTCATTGCGTCAGACGGAGGAGAATCTTCGAGGCAATCGTCTGAAAAACACTGTCCAAGTCGTCCGCCGTGGGGGCGAACGCTGCTATTCCCTCTGGCTCGTTTTTGTTGTACGTGGGGCTGGCAGGGTCATTTGCAACCTCCTGGAGGTACTGCTGGTTGATCTTGTCACCCAAGCCGATCGAGTAAACCGTGATTCCTTGGGTCCGCATGGTGTTTGCCAGTTGTTCCGTACGATACATCGCATCGTTGCAGATAAGGTTTTGGGTATTTGTGCTTTGGCTAAGCGGCTCATTCGCACCCCCCATAAGCTGGTCGGGGAACCAGCTCGCGTTACAGGAAACTGTCCCGTTAACGTTGGGAGGGTTAGGGTTTAGGAAAGACACTCCACTGCACCAACCGACCTGCGCCTCAATAGGAGAGCAGCCTCCATAGTTCACTAAGGTGGACCCGGATCCCGGTCCCCGTCCTCCTCCACAACTCAGCTTATCCTGATTCGTGTTGGCCCAGCCGTCCGTGAAGAATACGGCTACTTTCACGGCGTTTGGCGCTGGGGATGTCACTCCGTTGATCTGAGACTGCGCATCCAGCAGCCCACCTTCTGCGTAAGTCGCGCCCCCGAATTGCATGTTGTTCACGGAATTGCTAATCGCGTAGTTGAACTGCGTGGTCATGGGCACGTCGGCCGTTGCGGTCGTCGAAAAACTCACTTCTGAAAGCTGATCGGTATTTTCGAGAAAATAGCCAAGGAAATCCTGCACAGAGGGGGGCAAAGCCTGTGCCCCGCCATTAAAGTTCATTGAACCAGACCGATCTAACACCAGCGAAAGGATGATAGGGGGGCGTGTGGCCTGAGAGGTGTCAGCTACGCCCAGAGTCTTAAAGGCCGGCAGTAGTTTAATGAAGAAGGTCTTCATCGTTACTTTGGCATTGACGGTCACAACGGGTTCTCCGTAGGAGTCTGTGGTAAAGCCCACAGTAACCGTGGGGGGCGCAGTGTAAAGCGTTGAGGTAGTATTGAAGTTCAAGTCGAACTCGCTAATCGCCATGGCCTCCGCCTGAGCCTGCCCCTGGCCGAGATTCCGCATAGCCGCTAGCGCAGCCGCATCGGCGGCCTTCGAGAGTTCAGCCTTTGTGAGATAGGCAAAACCGAAGTCAATCCCGAACCCGACGAACAGGATTAAGAGGGGTAGCAGGAGAGCATACAACAGCAACACCTGCCCGCCATCCTCTCCGGTGACCTTGAGCTTTCGAATGAGATACATTTGATCCACCTCTCAAAAATATGCCGCCTCGTATAACGTGGAGGGAAGAGCCAGCTTCAAAAAATTCCCGACTGGAGTGACCGTGTGGAAGGAGTAAAACACCTCTGTCACATAGATCGTCTGACCCTTTTGAAGCACCGGAGTTGCCGTCGCTGGGAGATTGGCTGGCTGGCCTATCCCAGTCCCTATCCTGCTGTTGACCGAGATGCCGCCAGTCGATTCCACTTGCCCCGTAATTTCAGGCGCGCCATTGACATCGGCAACAGACGTGACGATAATCCTTCCCTGCGTGCCCACATCCAATGAAGCACCTTGGGTAACAAGCGCAGAAACCGTGTCCTGCAGGGTCGTTCCTCGGGAAGCAAGGCTCGAACCCTGCCTGGTTAACCCGGACATTATTTGCTTGTCGTGAATAACACGCGAAAAGTCGATGAGTCCAAAGACCAGGACAAGCAGCGTAAAGCTACAAAACACAAACTCTAGCAGAGCTTGTCCACGCTCGTCCCTACGGAGTCTTGCCAGGGCCAAGCCGCCAAGGAGTCGCATCTTCATGATTTCATTCCCCATCTATTTCGTTTCGCTCGCTGGGAAAGGCTCGTTTTTAATCGTGACACTCGAAGTAAATGTGTACGTGCCATTGGAGAACATTTGCGCAATCAGCGGTGTAAGCAAAGGCACGCTGGCGGTAACCGTAATGGTCTCCATGTCTCCCGGACCACCGGCGCTGCCTGTGCCGCCGTTCAGGCTGGAAATCTGAACGTTCGTAATGTCCGCAGCTACCGGACTTTGTTGAAGGGTGGCAATGATCGAATCCACCCTCGATAGGTTGCTGCCGGGGTTGTTCGGATCCGGCAGGTGATTTCCCGTCGACCCAAATCGGGCAGCTTCTTGAACGGCATTCTCAACCGCCATCTGAACGAAGAACAAATGACCGAAGTCGAACACCCCAAAGACCAGAAACATAAAAAGCAGAAATACCACGGCAAATTCGAGAATGGTCTGCCCCTCCGCCGACCGGGATCCGCGCAGCAAATGCCTTAGGCGGTGGACCCGGGTAACCGCTTCTCCAGCGCCGCGGTTTGCATGGCGGTCGCACTCCGCTGGAATTATCAGGACATGACCAGAAAATCGCATATGCACATGAACTCCTCTATCCCCGGTTTCTTGCTCTCTCGTGGTCGACGTAAGTCGTCATCAGATTGCCTGCAGCCAGCGTGATTGCCAGAGACAACGCCGCCCGGAACGTCCCCGCCGCAAACTTCGCATCGCTCCCGAGTACCACGAGATCAGTCGGGCCGCCTGCGAGCGAGAAAAGTCGTCACTTCTTTGATTTTTTCCTGCCGGACTTTTTCCCGCCTGACTTTTTGCCGCCCGACTTCTTGCCGCTTTTTGAGCTGGATCCACTCGATGTCGACGTGGCGGCTATGGCGGAGCTTACACTCGAATAGCTGGCCTGCAAGCTCGCTCCATAGCCCGCAAGTGCCGTCACCGAACCCAGGCAGATCAACGTCAGTAGCAAAGAGTACTCCGTCAGGTTCTGACCTCTATCTTCGCGCCACAATCTTTTCCACAATCTGGACATGAACATCTGTTCTTCTCCTTTTGTCTTTAGCGAACGTCCACTGCTTGCAGGTAATCGGTTCATGGATTACAAGGGCAGGATCGCAGTGCCGCTCTCAAGGCAATAGTACATTGGACGATGGCATGGAACAATCGCACGATGGTATCACTGCTCTCATACGAAAGTGTTATCTACTTTAAAAACAGCGAGTGGTGCCAGTCGATCCTTACCCTTATTTGACAAGGGTGACAACGCGCTCCGTCAAATTAATTGCGCGTTCGTGTAAATAAAATGGCCTGCTCACACGTTATCAAGTTTAGCAATGGTGACAACGCCTGTGCCTGGGGCAAGTGTGTGCACTGGCCGGGTCGACCGGAAACTCATCGCAAAAGCAGGTTGTAAGCGCACACAGGGACAAACCTCCTCTGTCCTTGAGCCTTCTGACTCAGGAAGAGCCCAAAGTCAGCGGAACTCAGGCACACCGACTACGCCGTGATCGTGGCATCGTGCAAATTGAAATGGGTGCTTAAGCACCTCGAAATGGCGCGGCTGGCAACACCCTGTGAGACGCGTTTCTCATGGCACGAGATTTCCGTGTCCACGCCGAACCCTACAAACGCAATCAGCACCACCACACGGAGCGCCGCAAGAATCAGGGCTTGTCCGTTTTCGTTCTTCCAACGCAACACGATTCCTCGCAATGTATCTTTTCACTGGTGTGCACCTGCGCCCTCGCCTGCCAATAAACACTAGCAACAGTGACGGCAGCTACCTTCGTTGCTGGCTCAAGATCTTCACGTACCACGGCCCCTCGTGTTCACGGATGCTGCCTCCCCCCTTTTTCACTTGTCACTGAATGATGACAGGCGGAAACGATGTACACCCGTCAAGTACGTTTTGCATATTGATAACATCGCCTCATTAGCCGGATGCCACATGGCATCTCCACAAGTCCGCCGCCAGAAAGTTGATGCAGCGACCTGGAGCGATCGGCACCGAGTGAGAGGTCAACTCACAACACCTTTATTCCCGCGCATGCGCATGCTGTGAGCCGGTTCGTGTCGCCGCTCTACTATTAATTACGGAGGCGAACCGGATTTTATTTGCAATGCAGCCAAATTCGTGCGTTGGCGACTAAATTGCACGCAACAAGAAGGAAGCACGAAGTGCGAGACGTCCTCGCGTGTTTAGTGAGTGGTTAATAATCTGCCGAGTAGACACGAATCATGCGAGCTGCCTGGATGGCATAACCCCTTACGGGCATTGAACTTGCATTTTGTGCTAATATAGGGGGCCGTGCTCCGGGGAGGTGGTCGGTTGCTTGCAGAGTTTATCGGGCTGGCAAGGGCAGAAGAAGATTTAACGGGTGGGGGGTCGGCTCCCGAAAGCAAAATCCGCAAAGAAGTTCTCGATCTTTATCGCACATGGGCCAAAGGTCTATTGCGATACATCGTGTGCATTGTGAAAGACTTTGACCTCGCACAAGAGGTCGTGCAGGAAGCGTTCCTTCGTTATTATGAATGCCGGCTGAAGAAAGAACCTGCTCCGATGAGTCCGGGATGGATTTACCGGGTTGCCCGGAACTACGCGATCGACAGAATACGCGCGGAGCGAAGGAGGAACTGTGTCGATCTGGGAGACGCCGCAAATCTTCCGGACGATCGTTGCTCCCCCGAGTCCGAATTCCAGCGTTTAGAGACGATATGCCAGATTACTGCGCTTCTTGCGCCGCGTGAGCTGGAATGTCTCCAGTTACGATTCGAGGGATTTAAGTACAAGGAAATTGCTGAGATCCTTGGCATTGAATCCGGAACCGTGGGGGCTATATTAGCCCGCGCCCTTAAGAAAATGCAGTCTCTACACCTCCGGGATAAGAACGGTATCAAGGACGAGGTAAATTGAAAATACGTTTTACATGGGTTTCGTCGAAGCTTCGGAGCCACCCGAATGAGGCCCGTCTCATGGAGTATCGGGAGGGCGAGATATCGCCTCGTGAGCGCGAAAGGATTGAGCGTCATCTCCGGGACTGCGCTTCTTGCCAGGCCACGCTTGCCTCGCTCGAACTTGGGATTGCGACCTTTGAAGCGGTGGCGAGAAGAGCTGATGTATCGGATAGCAGAGTTGAAATCGGAATCCTTCAGCTGCAGGACGCCTTAGAAAACCAGCCCGCTCAAAGGCGTGATGCCAAAAGCGTCGACGATTGGTTTGAACTTCCGGGGGATGCTCTCGTGCGTGTGCGCTCAGAATTGGAGATCTATCTTGGCCCACGGGCTGCCATGCAATTGTTGACCAGAGCCAAAACCACCTCGTACACCGGTCAGGAACTCGTTAGCACTATTCAGCCTCTGATGAGCGGGCTACTCGGTACCGAGAGCGGGGCCGCCGTGGCACGGCGCGTGGCATTTCTCTTTAGTTCCGCAAAGCCTTCCGGACCGCCTTCCCTAACCCATTAATTGCGGTTATCCTAGATCCTTTATGCACTCTGATATGCGTTTCTTATACTCCCGCATTATCTTGTGGGCTGCCGCAATTCAACTACTGACGGGCGGCTTGTGCTATTGGGCCTGGGAAGCTACCGGGAACCAGGTCTGGCTTAGAGGCTATTTCCAATACCAAGGGGCGATCTATTTCATTCTTCTTGATACTTTCGGACTTTGGCTTTGTATCGTTGCATGGCAAGAGTTCAAGCAACGGGAACCCCTGGGCGGGGCCTGGCTGGTTATCTCGATTGCGATGTTCTTCCGTCTTACAGGTGACCTCTTGAAGCATTGGCTTTGCATCGATACCTATATCAATCCCCTGCACTATGTCTGGCATGTCTGGAATACATCCATAGGAAATCTTCTTGATCTGTGGGGCATTGCGCTGGCAGGTCCGCTCTTTTTGGGAGCCCTGTCTATCGCAATGTATAAGGGCCTTCAACATCATAAAAGAGCTCTGATGTTGGGTAAGCTGAGACCATTTGACATGGTCTTGATCGTGGGCGTTGGAATCTACGCTATGTACGTCCTGGATTCGGTCATCCACGTTGCCATAAGGAATCCTTCAGCCATTCGAGTGAGTTGGACCCTAACTTGGCCTAACGACTTATTATTGGCCTTGCTATTGTTTGAAGCGATCCTTCTTACGAGAACCACTCTCGATATGGGACCGGGCTATATTGGACGGACATGGGGCGCCTTTGCGGTCGCGATTTTCCTCACTTCTGTGGAAAGCTTCGCTCACTGGATGACGGCACACGGGTATTTCCTCTATCCGGAAAACTCAATTATGTGGTTTATCTGGTTCATCTGGGCCGCTGCCTTCGCGATGGGCCCCGCCTATCAGGTTGATGCTATCAGATTCGCCAAAGCGCGAGACGGGGATGTCCTAAATGCCATTAATTCCCCCCTCTGATACAAATATCCCACCGTTCGTCGCTGCGATGATTGTTCTCGACGCGCCAAGGCCCTCAGGAGATTTCCCGCTGTCAGGAACACCTGCCGTATGGAGCAACAGCACCCGTCATCAGACTTCTTGCTTGGATCGGCGTGAATTCAACTCTCAAAGCACAACATACTGAGCAGTTCCATCTTTTTTGACAGCAAGAGGGGAATAAAGTGCTTTTCTTGAGAAACCGATTGACGTAAAATCCGATGTTCGCGGCGGCCTGCCTCAACCATTTAGGTTGTTGACCGCTCGCCGAACAACAAGCCGATACGCCTTTGCTATATCAAACCGCTGGGGCAAACAGTAGATTTTGCGTGGTCGTTGAATTGAACAAACCGTGGGAAGGCTTGCGCTCTCGCACTCAATTTCGATACCGCTCAACCCAAAGGAAGTGTCGCAGGTATTTTCTCGGCCTCCTCGGATTCATTTTGCTGTTTTTCTTCGCTCAATTTCTTTGGGCGCAGGCCACCTCCGGCTCTATTCTTGGCGTAGTGACGGATCCGAGCGGAGCTGTGGTTCCACAGACTTCAGTCGAAGCCACGAATGAAGCCACCGGACTTAATTGGAAAACGCGTTCAAGCGGCGTGGGGATATACTCGTTTCCCAGCCTTCCTCCCGGAACCTATCTGCTGACATTGAGAAAGGCCGGCTTTAAGACCATCAGCGAAAATGGCATCGAGTTGAGAGTGGACGACAAGCTTCAAATCAACTTCAGGCTAGCTGTCGGGCAGGCGACTCAAAAAGTTCGGGTCAGTGGCGCTGCTCCCATTCTGGAAGCCCAGTCTCCCGCCACAGGGGAAGTGATTCAGTCACGCCAGATCCTCGACCTTCCTTTGCTAGGAAGAAACTTTCTCGACCTGGCCAAGCTGACTGCCGGGGTTTACAACGGCTCGGGAGGCAACAACGTCAATCTTGCAGTGAACGGTCAGCGAGAATTTGCGAATTCCATCATGGTGGATGGCGTGGAGGTAACAACCAATCGGAATAACGACACCGGGGTTCGCCCCAGCCTCGAATCCGTGCAAGAGTTCAAAGTACTGACTTCTGCGTATGCGCCGGAATTCGGTGGAGCGTCGGGAGCGGCGATCGCTATCCAAACCAAGTCAGGGACGAACCATCTGCACGGCGACCTTTATGAATTCCTCCGCCCCAACAACACGACCGCACGGACTTTTTTTTCTCCAGATACCTCAGCGCTAAAGCAGAACGACTTTGGCGGGACTCTGGGTGGGCCAATCAAACGGGACAGGACGTTTTACTTTGGGTCTTATGAGGGTGAGCGGCTGCGCAACGTTTATTCCTATCTAGATTCCGTCCCGCCCAAGAACCAGATCGTCTTTCTACCCGACGGCAGCGTCGATCTCTCCGGTCTGAAAGACCCCTTTACTGGAAATTCCATTCCGATCTTTGATCCGAATTTCTATGCCACCAATTATTACTCCCAGCAATTTTCCGGCAACATTATTCCAGCCAACCGCGTCAGCCCGGCCGGGAGGGCTATTCTCCAGGATTTCTTCCCGGCACCTACTCAACCGGGGATTGATAATGGATGGTTTAACAACTTCGTATCGCGTCAGACGTATGCCTACAACGCCAACACGATTGATGGACGGATTGATCACTCTTTGTCGGAAATAGACCGTCTCTCCGGCGTTTATCATTACAACGGTTACAACAGCCTGCTCGGCGACCGCTTTGCAGGGCACATTCCTGTTCAAGGCGGAGGTGATGCGGACACAGGTGATCAGGAAACCTCACGGAGCCAGTCGCTTTCCGTCACTGAAACCCACGTTCTTTCGAATCAGGCGATAAACGAATTCCGTTTCGGCTACACGCGCTTTCGGCTGAACCAGTTCAGCCTCCTGAATGGTAGAGATCTAGCGACGCAATTCGGCGTGGGCAATGTAAATCTTCCGGGATTCCCTCAGACACTTGGTTTCCCTTACGTTTTCCTTGGAGCGGGTTACGAAACGGGCGGATCGACGTACAAGCCCCTGACCTTTCTTGACAGCAATCTTCAATTCACGGATAACATCACGGCCCACTACGGGCACCATGGCATTAAGGTGGGTCTTGACTTTCGTCATCTTGATTCAAATCCGGACTTCTCTCTTTTCCCCACCGGCTTCCAGTACTACGGCGGACCGTATTCCAGCCTGACCAGTGACCCCAACTATTCCTTCTACGACCCGAACGCCTTTTACGGAAACGGAGGGTCAGATATCGCCGATTTATTACTGGGGCTACCCCTGACCGTTACCGAAGGTCTCCAATTGGCGAATCCAAAGACCATGAGTCATGAATTGGGGCTCTACGCCCAGGATTCGTGGCAGGCCACTCGTCGGCTGGTTTTCGTTTATGGGATTCGCTACGAATACCAGAGCCCATATACGGAGGCGAACAACCAGGCTTCCAACTTCAATCTGGCCACAGACCAGATCTTGCTGGCCGGGCGAGGTGGAAATTCGGCAGGACTTGTCAGGCCAGACCGCAACAATGTGGCGCCTCGCTTTGGCTTTGCCTACCAACTGACCCGCAAGACGGTCGTGCGCGGTGGCTATGGATTCTATTATTCCCCGGAAAATGACGCGCGCAGCGATGTCCTGACGAAGAATTATCCCTACGCCGTCGAGCAGACTTTTTATAATAATATCTACGGTGGTCTGCCGTTTACGTATGAACTGGACACCGGAGTTCCCCGAATCACTTCCATCCCCATCGCACAAGGAACGTCCAGTCTCAGCCCCGCCGACATTCAGTCCGCAACCGGAACGGCACAGAACGTTTTCGCCGTCGATCCGAATTTCCAAATCGGCTATTCGCAACTTTATAACTTCACGGTTGAGCGCGAATTGACGCCTACGCTCACCCTTCAGGCCGGCTATGTAGGCTCCGTCAGCCGTAAACTCTCTTATGCTGTCGGCAACCTGAACGTCGCAAACAGGGTCAGCGACCAGATTGGGCAGGTACAGGCACTTTTTTCAGAAGGGTCTGCAAGCTTCAATTCCCTCCAGGTCAAGGCGAGAAAGCGATTTTCCCGCCACCTGAGTTTCCTGGTGGCCTACACTTACGCCAAGAATATGGACAACGGCCCGGGTCCGTTCAACTTGGGTCACAACCTGAACTCCAACAACCAGCCACAAGACCCTTTCAACCTTTCCCTGGAGCATGCCGTAGCCGACGATGATGTCACCCACAACCTGGTTGCGAGCTATATCTATGAGTTGCCTTTCGGCAGAGGCCAGCGGTTTTTCCCCAACCTGAAAGGTCTATCACAGAAGGTCTGGGGTGGATGGCAGATGAATGGTATTTTCACTGCACGTTCAGGATTGCCGCTTAATGTCGTGCGGAATTCGGAAGACACGGGGTATCAGGGCCTTCGTCCCGATCTTTTGCATAATCCCAATATGCCAGGCCCTGATCGCACGCTGGCCCACTACTTCGATACTAGCGCCTTTGACGTTTCTCCGTTCACCGGAGCGAATAGCCATGCTTTGGGGAATGCCGGCCGTAACATGGTGCGAGGTCCCGGATTTGCCAATCTCGATTTTTCCATGATTAAGAATACAGCTATCAATGAAAGAGTTTCCCTACAGCTCAGGTTCGAATTTTTCAATCTGACGAATACGCCTCATTTCGCCAACCCCAACGGAGACATGGCATCTGGCAATTTCGGTACCATAACTCAGACCATCGGGAACCCGCGAATCATTCAATTTGCTGCAAAGATCCACTTCTAATACCTTGGCTCCGCTACCTTGACTGGCGGCTGAGGAACCCTCTGAGGGGCCATGATCGCTTATGGACGCAATCCGACTAGTCATATGCCACTTATATAGATGGACAATAGCATGGAATCGTGCCAGGCTTTGTTCATGTGGAAGCCTGCAAAGCCTTTGAAGATGACCGACGAGCAACGCTCCATCCTGAATCAATGGATACTCGGGCGGAGCACGCCGCAGAAGTTGGTGTTGCGCGCCCGCATCGTCCTGATGGCTGCTACAGGGATGGCGAATCACGCCGTAGCCCAGGCACTGGATACCAACCGTAAGACCGTGCTGCTGTGGCGCGGACGCTGGGTCGAGGGTGGCTTGAAAGCGCTCGAGGACCGAACTCGGCCTGGGCGCAAGCCTTGCCTGACGGCGGAGTTTATGCAGCGCGTGGTCCAGATCACGACCCAGGAGAAACCTCCCGCGGGCACGCACTGGAGTTCGCGCACTCTGGCTCGGCGCCTGGGCGTCTCCAAGATGACCATTCTGCGCATCTCGAAGGCGCATGGCCTGCAGCCTCACCGGGTCAAACGCTTCAAGATCAGCCGCGACCCCCATTTTGTCGAGAGGCTTCGTCACGTGGTGGGCTTATATCTGAATCCCCCCGCGCGCGCTCTGGTGTTGAGCGTGGATGAAAAGAGCCAGATTCAAGCCCTGGACCCTCGGCGGTCGCCCAAAACCGGCCAACGAAGATCACCTCCGGGACATTGACTCCGGCGCGAGGGTTTGTACCCTCGGTCGGTATGGCCAATGTCTTGAGTGAAGATAAGAAACAGCAAGTAATAGCTTTGGGACGCCTCGGCTA
>JBJKQK010000204.1:0-4625 GCA_046705285.1 Terriglobia bacterium | reverse complement strand
CGACTTGCACACTCGCCCGCAAACGATCGCGATGCTGGACACCCAAACGGGAGAGGTGGTGGAGAAGACCCTGGCGCACGAAGACAACAAGGTGCGGGAGTTCTATGCCGGGCTGTCGGAGCCGGTGCGCGTGGGGATCGAAGCGACCGGATCGATTCCCATTAACAGCCAAAAGCCGGTCGCCATCAGAGGCGCGTTGAAGTGCCTCGTTTTCTCGACGAGGATGCCGGTGCACCATGGGGCGGTGATGCCCGCATGGTTGGCGGAATAAGGATTTCTTTCAAAGATCTTGAAACGTCGGATTCATCCCGATGTAACGTTGCCGCCGTGTGAAACCTCCCGAGGCAGCTCAACCACATCCGCAGCCGTCTCCGCGCAAAAGTCTAGGATCTCGCCCGGCAACTCTCCGGTCGCCGCTTACAGAGATCGCTATTGGCCAACGACTAAGTTTTCGCTTTCCAAATCAATGGGCAACTCCGAATGCGCAGCCCAGATATTGATCCCAATGCCCAGGAACGCGATCACTGCCATAATCCAAAAAACACCGCTCCAGCCCACGGTAGGCACCATGGCCGAGGAGACGAGAGGTCCGATGGCGCTGGTCGAATTGGAGATCAGACCCATGCCAAATGCGCCTGCCCCCAGCGTCGCGGCAGGAAAAACATTTCCCGGTGTGGCCCAATAATTCGGAACAACCATCATCATGAAGACGACCACGATGGCGGAAATCATGAACCAGGCATAGGAAATCGGCGAAAGGTAGAGAATCATCAGCGCCCCGATACCCATGACAAGATTCCCTAAGCTAATGACGTTCAGCCGCGACCTCACAATGCCCTGATTGGTGGTTTTGCCCCTGGACCAGGTATCTCCGATCAAGGAGCCGAAGAATGCCGCAAAGAACCCTGCGACGCCCCACACAAACATGACATTACCCACCCGGCCTTGAGTGTAACCCAGGTGGTATCCGTAATCCGGCAGGAAGCCGCCGATGCTGAACAGCGCCCAGTTCAACGGGATCTGCACCAGACCCATAATCCAGGTCATCTTATATTTCCATGCGCTGGCGTGGGGCTTTCCTCTGGCGGCTTCCAACTCTTTTTTTTGAGTTTCGGAGTCCTTGGCAACGATGGAGTAAACCACGGCGCCGAAGATCATAATTGCGGCCGTCACGTAATACATGGTCTGCCATCCCAGGCTGGCAAGTCTGGCGGATATGAGGCCTCCAACAGCTCCGCCCAAAGGGAGGGCGCCCAATGAAGCACCCAACGAAATGCCCCTTTCCGAAGGCTTGAACCATCCTGCGAGCTGGATCGAGAACAATGCCACCATCATAATCACTAGGCCTTGCGAGAACCTCAAAATCGCCAAGAGCCAAAGAGACTGGACCACGGGAATCAGAAGCTGAGGAACAATCAGGAGGATTTGCGCCACCAGGACCCCGGTCTTGATATGCGTGTCGAATAAACCCCCGTGCCCCAAAAAGAAGGCAACGAACAGGCCGATGGAAAAACTATCCACTCCATAAGTGGTCAAGGTTTGCAGCGGCACGCTCATGGATTTCGCAATATCTGGAGCAGCAACCCCAAATGCGGTCAGAGATATAAAGCTGGTGACCATGAGGAGCCCACAGATGAAGGACATGACCCACCGATAACCCGATTCCTGTTCCGCAACCACAACTTGTGCCATGATACCCTCCGCACCGCCAGATCGCTGAGCGCCGCTAACTAAGTAATCTGATGGCCGCCGGCGGTTTCCAGAAACCCGGCC
The DNA here is from genome assembly GCA_046705285.1 of Terriglobia bacterium. Taxonomy (GTDB): domain Bacteria; phylum Acidobacteriota; class Terriglobia; order UBA7540; family UBA7540; genus SCRD01. Next base: position 2,852 of record JBJKQK010000204.1, on the reverse strand, counting down.
AGCGCGCCGCCGATTGCACCTACTCCCACCACAGCAACTCGCGCCATCTTTACTCTTTTGCGTTTGTTTCCATTCCGCAGTAAATCCATTGGGAAGGCCGGTTTCCCGTCAGAGAGCAAACTCTTGATGTGGTCCTGCAGGTTAGCCCGGCGGAAATGCTCGGCCATTGAATGCGGGATGCGCATACCCGGAGGTCATTGGAATGTTGCCGTTGCCTCCTCAATCGCCCCATCTAAGGGCTAGCCGCTGTGCCACGGGAACAGAAGTTCCGGCTGCAACACGAGCGGCCACCATGCCGACGCCGGTGATTAGACTCTTAAGGCAGTTTCTGCGCGTCATCAAGGCTCTTCCTCAACGACCCATGTTGGGCTGATAAAGCACCTTTTCGCCGGGCACGGAAAGCCGGATCCGATAGACGCTGGTGCGTGCCGTAATATACAACGTCTTACCATCGTCTCCCCACGCGCAGTTTGAAACGACTTCCGGCACCTTGATGGTCCCCAAGTGCTTACCTGTGGGGGAGAATATCCATAATCCGCCGGGACCCGCGCAATAGAGGTTTCCCTTAGCGTCAATCTTCATCCCGTCGGGGTTGCCACTGCCTTTATCCGCGGTCGCGTCGGCCATGACTCGACCGTTCCTGACCGTTCCATCCGCCGCCACATCGTACATCATCCAGATTTTGTGCGCCGGATCGGAGTTCGATACGTACAAAACCTTCTGGTTGGGGGAAAAGGCGATCCCGTTCGGTCGGTTGAGGTCCTTGATGATGACCTGCAGCTTGCCATGGGAGAGCCGGAAAACACCGTTGAAGGGCAACTCTTTCGCCGGGTCACTATCCTGTTTGGGCAGGCCATATGGAGGGTCTGTGAAATACAGAGAGCCGTCCGACCGATAAACGAGATCGTTGGGGCTATTGAGCCTCTTGCCTCGATAATGGTCCACCAGGACAGAGATAAGCATGTCTTTCGTGATGCGTACAACCCGACGATTGGCGTGCTCGCAAAGCAGCACGGCGCCGTCTTTGTCGGCGACCATTGCATTCGGTCCGACCAACCCACGCCCACCCCACATCCGGGCAGGAAAGCCCATCGGGTGAAGTATCTCGATCACCCCGCCATCGGGAGACCACTGGCGAACCACGTTTCCGATGATATCGCTGAACCAGAGTCCCATCCTGGGACGCCATAGCGGCCCCTCGGTAAAGATGAATCCACCTGCGACCTTCTCCACCTTGGCGTCCCGGGGGACAAGAGCATCCAGAGCCAGGTCAAGGCGTAGGACGTTCTGCAAATGAGCCGGAACTCTGCGCTGTAGAGACAGCCCGAGTTGACGTCTTCTGCTACTCAAAAAAGCCTCCTCCCCAGTGCAAGCGGCTCACGATTTCGGAACAACTGCGCGCGGCAGGGCATAGCCATCCCCAACGCAGCTATCAGCACTAGAACGCCGCTTTTCATCGACTCTACTCTTTCGTTCTCACTTTCTCGGCGGTTATTTGACCGAAATCCAATCAATTTGCGGCCTAGCTTCATCTACTTCACGGCCTCTACTGCCTGTGAGGCAATGGGCCAACTTCGGTATCAAGGACGCCCTTCCTCGCAGCAACTCCCTCGATGAGCAATTCTAGATCGGAAGAACCGTTGTTGGTGATGGAGTACGGCTCATTGAACCGCACCGGGATGCCCTCCCACTTATGGATTGGCGCTGTTTCGCCATTCAGCTGGAAGATTCCGCTTCCGTTCATTACGAAATAGATCTCTTCGACGCCGTGGTGGTACTCCAGCCCGTCCGATGCACCAGGAGGAATGATTTCATGGTCCATGAAGGCCCAGTTGGTCAGGAACATATCATCATCCAAAGCTCTCGCGTACAGCACCGTGCCGGTTCCCCCATGGTAGTTCTTGATCGGCCTCATTAACGACCTATCCAGGTGCATGACGACGAACTGTGGGATCGGATCGAGCGTAACGTGCAAGCGCGAGTCGAGCAGGTTCTCAGCGTCGTAGTGTCCCTTGTATTCAGTCACATCATAGTTGAGGTAATAAACATTCTGCTTGGTACAGTTGAGGTTGCCATGCGAGTGGTGCAATTGCTGCGGCGCTCCGGCTGGCGCTTTGATGAGCGAGGTGTGGCTGTCAATCGTGAGACACAGCGCTCCAGTCAAGGGGGTGAACATTTCTTCCACAGTTTGGTGGAAGTGCTCGGCCGGGCCGCCTCCGGGCTGCGACTCGCAAAACAGGGGAAAGCCGGGCATAAAGTTTACGTCCATTCTGCCGGAATCGACAAGAGGCGTGCACCTGTTAAGGCCAATTGCGCCATGGGAATGCCCCCATGGCCGGGTTTGCAGTATCGGCAAGGGATTTCCAATGCGCTGCGCTAGCGGCCAAACCGCAGTTCTTTGAGCGTTAGCGGCGAGAGCCATTCCCAAAGCCGCTATCACGAAGACTACAAACTTCAACGTCTTTCCTACGTTTTTCTCCATAACAGCTCCTCCTTCTGCCCTGACCCCATTGTCCGCCCGATTCCGTGTACGAGATCATACCCTACATTTTTCAGCTTTGCTTTCTTAAAAAGAGATCTCTTGGCCGGGGAGCAGCCGTGTCAAGGCCGGAGCGAAGCGGAGCCCGTCTAGTCTCTACACTTTCCCGGCGGGCTTTTTGCCGCCGGGCTTGGCTCGGGATTGCCACGAGAATTTCCGAGGGTTCCCCGAATTTGGGCGGTTCTGCACCGTCGGTTTCCCGGCGGGCACTCAAGTTATTCTCAAGTCCGCTGCGTATGCCATTCCGCCACGCCCGCACGATTTAATTAAAAGGTAGCACAACGGCTGACCCGATCGGACTTTTAAGTCCCGT
>JBJKQK010000203.1:0-7798 GCA_046705285.1 Terriglobia bacterium | reverse complement strand
GAGGAAACAAGTTTGGCGGTTTTGCCAAAATATGTGCTCGAGCCTGTGGCCGTCACCAGCGCTTCCATCTCGCCCTGCTTGGCCACAGAGCTGGAGTAGGCCAGGTCGCCTATTTTCTTGTCCACAGGCAGCGATTCGCCGGTCAGCGCCGATTGGTCCACGCTGAGGTAATCACCTTCGATCAGTCGTACATCGGCTGGAATGATGTCGCCCAAGCGCAGCCGTACGACGTCGCCGGGCACCAGACGTGACGCGTCAATCTCAGTCCACCGGCCGTCACGCCTGGCCCTGGCCTTGAGCGCGAGTTGCTTCTTGAGTGCTGCCACCGCATTCGCCGCCTGGTGCTCCTGCCAGAAACCGACGACGGCATTGAAAACCAGGAGAACCAGAATGATGGTCAAATCAGCCCAGTGCTGCAAGATGGCAGATAAACCCGCGGCTACTTCGATCATCCACGGAATCGGTCCCCAGAAGAAACTGAGCAATTTTAGCAGCGCACTTTCCTTTTTTTCTTCCAGCGCATTCGGCCCGTAGTGTTGCAGGCGCTTTTGCGCCTCCGCGCTGCTTAATCCGCCAGGACCGCTGGAGAATTCTTCAAATAATGATTCCAGATTGAATTTGGGATTTTCCGGACCCATCGTTCCTGCTTCTTGTACCGTTGCACCCATCGTCGAATTTCCTCTCGTTAGGTTTGCATGCCACCTGCGTTCATCGGTTTCCGATCTTCAAGAACTTATGATGGTCGGCTCTCCAAGCGCTTTCCATTGGTGGGTAGAAGCAGGGAAGTTACCAAACTTGGTCGCCTGAGCCAATTCATTGATTTTACTTAGGTTAGATAGTGGCTAAAGGCCGCGTATGCCGAAAGAACTGAAGGTCGAAAGTGTCACTCATTGGTCATCTGTCAAAATATGGTCATAATGAAGATCAGGGATTCCGCTCACATTTCGAAGAAAGTGAGACTACACGAGGTCTGGCAACGTATTGTCGCCCATTGCGCATCTGTTAAAATGAGGTCACAATAAGGGACGAGGGCTCTGCTCACCTTTTGAAGGAAGCGAGGCTACGCGTGGTGTGGTGGCGTGTAGTCGCATCCGTTCCAGCCCAATGATAGTTTGGCAGTGATGGCGTCAGAGGAAGCAACACCAGTAATTACGCAAACGGAGTTGTTCGAGCGTCTCTACGAATCGCTTCCGGATGGCGTCCTGCTGTCCGACGCAAGCGGGAAAATCCTCCATGCAAATGAGCAAGCGCAAGGACTTTTTGGTTACAGCCGCACGGAATTGGTTGGCATGACCATAGAAATGCTCATCCCGGAGCAGTTCCGGGCATCACACGTCGAGCAACGCCATGCTTACAACTTGCAGCCGCGCGTTCGCCCTGTGGGTACAGGCCTCGAACTCTACGCGCGGCGCAAGGATGGCAGCGAATTCCCAGTCGACATCATGCTCAGCCCTTTGGACACCGGCGACGGTTGGCGCGTGATCGCCGTGGTCAGAGACATCAGTGACCGGAAGCGCGCCGAGCAGGCACTTAGAGAAAGCCACGCAATGCTGGAACAGATCTGTGACTCCTCGCCAGACGCCATCCTGCTGCTGACTCGCCCTGAAGGCAGGATCATTCGCGCGAATGCCCAAGCCGAGAAGATTTCTGGTTACCGCCGTGATGAACTGCTCCACCGTTCCGTTGAAGACCTGCTCGGCTCGGAAGGACGTCACCGGTTCCGTCCCGTAATCCACCGGCTCGATGAGCCTATCGAAGGATCGCATCCAACCCTTGAACTCAATGTGCACCAGAAGGACGGCTGTATTGTGCCGGTTGAAGTTACTTACGACTCTGTGCTGACGAACGAAGGCGAAATGATCCTCGCGGTGGTTCGCGATGTGACAGCGCGCAAGCAGGCCGAGGATGCTCTGCAGCGGAGCGCGCAGCGGCTGCGCTCGATCGTAGAAAGCGTGAAGGATTACGCCATCTTCACGCTGGACCTCAGCGGGCAAGTGACAAGTTGGAGCCCGGCGGCGGAGCACATCAAGGGCTATTCTGCCGAAGAGATTCTCGGGGAGCACTTTTCGCGATTCTACTTGCCGGAGGACATTGAGCACGGTAAACCAGAGCGCCTATTGAAATTGGCGGCCGCGCGCGGGCGTGTGGAGGACGAGGGTTGGCGCGTCCGTAAAGACGGATCGCTGTTCTGGGCCAATGTAGTGATCACGGCTCTTCGCAACTCAGCAGGAGACGTCGAGGCGTATCTCAAGGTGACCCGCGACTTCACGGCTAGGAAGCGTGCAGAAGAGGCGTTACTGCTCGAGATCACCAATGTACTGGTCTCGAACAAGGAGGTTTCTGAGCTCCTCTCTGCAATCTCGGCCAGCCTCAAGAAAGTCGTTCCACACGACTCGGCAAATTTGGCGCTTTACGATCCAAAGGTACAGAAGCTGCGGATGCATGTGCTCAAGTCTCCTCCCGACTTGGAAGTCAACCTCAGCGATCCCTATATTCCGCTTGAGGGTACGCCCTCGGGCCTGTGTTTCTCCTCAAGGCAGCCAGTCGTCCTAAACCGCCTTGATAACGAGCGTTTTCCCTCTGCAAGGGTTAAGGGTCTGTTTGCAGCAGGAATCAATTCAGCATGTCTACTCCCGCTTGCACATCAAGGGAGAGTGTTAGGCGTATTGAGCGTTGGCAGCATGAAGAAGGGAGCTTTCGCAAAGACTAACCTGACGTTGCTAAGCCAGGTTGCGAACCAGGTCGCGCTCGCCATCGATAACGCTGACACTTTCTCCCAACTCTCAAATTTGAACAGGCGGCTCCTCGAAGAGAAGCGTTATCTGGAAGACGAACTCCGCACCAAATATAGTTTTGAAGATATCATCGGCGAGGACTCAACCTTGAAACACGTCCTCAAACAGGTTGAGACCGTTGCTCCCACTGACGCGAGAGTTTAGATCCTCGGAGAAACCCGCACGGGAAAGGTATTGATTGCGCGCGACATCCACAACATAAGCTCTCGGCGCGAGCGTACTTTTTTCAAGCTTAACTGCGCGGCGATTCCCGCAGGCTTGCTCGAAAGTGAGCTATTCGGCCACGAAAGGGGCGCCTTCACTGGCGCAACCTCGCAGAAGATCGGCCGGCTGGAACTGGCTCACGGAGGAACTCTCTTTTTGGATGAGGTGGGGGACATCCCCTTGGAACTTCAGCCCAAGCTTTTGCGCGCATTGCAGGAAAAGGAATTCGAGCGTCTGGGAAGCACACGCACAATTTCGGTGGAGGTTCGTCTGATCGCCGCGACCAACCGGGACCTGGCTCAAATGGTTGAAGATCGCCAGTTTCGTTCAGATCTTTATTATCGGCTTAATGTTTTTCCCATTCATGTTCCTCCATTGCGTCAGCGAAAAAAGGATATCCCGCTTCTGGTGCATCATTTCGTAGAAAAATATGCACACAGGATGAAGGTGAAAAAGAACATTGAGACGATTCCACCGAATACCATGGAAGTGCTGGAGCGATGGCACTGGCCAGGTAATGTGCGCGAGTTGGAAAACTTCATCGAAAGAGCGGTCATTCTTTCTCCCGGCACCGTTCTTCGGGCGCCACTCTCCGAACTCGCCTCGGCCGATGAGTCTGAACAAGAGCCGGTTGAGATCTCTACACTTGAAGCTACGGAACGCGAGCTCATCCTCCGCGCCCTTCGTGAGACGAAAGGCGTAGTTGCTGGCCCAAAGGGTGCCGCTGCCCTCCTGGGCCTGAAACGGACAACTCTCCTTGCCAAGATGCGAAAGCTGGGTATCTCTGCCAAGAACATTTGAGCGCACTTTGAGAGACGCCCGCCAGGCGACATCTCCACACCTGTGCCTACGTGGCCTTCAACTACGGCCCAATCTGCTTCTGCCAGCCCCTAGCAGAGGGTGCGACACTCACCCGGTTTCCAGCGGGAAGGTTCTCTTTGACCCGGCGAAGAGATGGCCGGTCGAGGCAAGTCAGCTTAACTCGAAATGCCCAAATTCATCGGGGTCCAGAATTCTTTTAATCGGCAAGGAAGCGTGACTTGTGCTTACGAGAAGAACACGGTGAACCCTATCGTACTGCGATGTCTCAGCCTGCAAAGGGGCCACCAATGTCGGATGCGGAACGTTACGCTTGTTCGCCCCGATCGAGTCCGAACTTCTCCATCCGGTAGATGAGGGTTTTCCGCGTGATGTTGAGATACTGAGCGGCTTGGGTCTGGTTCCAGTCGTTTTTTTCGAGGGCCTGCAGAAGGATTTCTCTTTCCACCTCCTCCAGGTCGATGCCGTCGTCGGGCAGCGCCAGGCGAATTCTCGACACTCGTGATCCGGTCTCTCGAAGTTCGCCCGGCAGATCTTCCAACCCAATGACGTTGCTTGAAGCAAGGGTCACCAGACGCTCAACCTGGTTTTCCAGTTGACGTACATTACCCGGCCAGTCGTAACGCATCATCACTTCCATCGCCCCGTCAGAAATCTTGAGAGCCGGCTGGCTGTATTGTTCGGCAAGACGGCGCAGAAAGTGGTCAACAAGAAGAGGGATGTCGTCGCGGCGCTCCCTGAGCGGCGGAACTTCGATCACGATGACACTCAAGCGATAGTAGAGATCCTCTCGCAACCCGCCGTCCTCCACCAACTTTGTGAGGTCTCTATTGGTCGCCGCCAGAACACGCACGTTTACCTTGATTGGCTGTGGGTATCCGATCTTGTCAACTTCATGTTCCTGAAGCACCCTCAGGAGCTTGACCTGCAGGTTCAGGGGCAGTTCGGCAACTTCGTCCAGGAAGATTGTACCTTGATTGGCGGTTTCAAACTTGCCTGCGCGATCGGTCAGAGCGCCTGTAAACGCTCCCTTGCGGTGGCCAAAGAGCTCCGATTCAGCCAGGTTTTCCGGGAGCGCTCCGCAGTTGACCGTTACGAAAGGCTTGTCGGCCCGCAGGCTGTTCTGATGAATGGCCTTGGCCAGTACCTCTTTTCCCGTGCCCGATTCTCCCGTCAGCAGGACAGTGGAATCCCTCGGCGCCACGCGCGAGCAGAGTTCGAGAACGTTGCGCATTTTTTTTGACTGACCGATGAGATTCTCAAAGCGAAACGCCTTTCCGGCAAAGTCTCGCAGATAGCGATTTTCGTCCAGCAGCTTCTGGCGCTCCAGGGCGCGTCGGATAACAACTTTTAATTCATCGGCATTGAGGGGCTTCAGAAGATAATCGGCTGCACCCAGCTTCATGGCTTCCACGGCGTCGCCGACTGTCCCGTACGCCGTCATCAGAATCACCGGCACATCCGGCTCGGCAGCTTTGATGCGCGCAAGCAGATCCATGCCTCCGAGTTCCGGCATGCGAATATCACTGACCACCAGGCACGGCGACTTCTCCTCAAACAGCTTCAAGGCCGATTCGCCGTCGTTTCCCGTGACTGTCGAGTATCCTTCTTCTTCCAGCCAGAACTGCACGATCCGCCGCTCGCCGGCATCGTCATCGACAATCAGAATCGGTTTATGTGGCATCATGCATTCCTGAACGAAAAATTTCTGTCGATTGCTGCTCGTTTTGGCCAACCGGCAGCAGGATAGCAAAGGTCATTCCCTTATCCTTGTTCCGCGTCACTTCAATAGTTCCCCCGTGCTGGCTAACGATCGAGTGGGCAATTGACAGACCGAGTCCCGTACCCTCGGCCCGTGTTGTAAAGAACGGATCAAAAATCTTTTCCAGGTCTTCCTGCGGTATGCCTTTCCCATCATCTTCCACTTCAAGGGCGAGAGTGCTTCCTTTCATCTTTGCCCGCAAGGTAACGCTCCCACGCGGCGGTGTCGCCTGGATCGCGTTAATCACCAGATTCAACATGACCTGCTTGATCTGCTCCGGGTCGAGCATGACCGATGAGACACTTTCTTGTAAATCGTTGTGAATCGAAACGCCAGCCATCTTCGCCGTTTCGCCGGCCAGGCGAGTGACCGATTCGAGAATCGCTGCAGGCTGGGTCGTTCTCTGTTGAGGCAGTTGTGGCCGGGCGAACTCGAGAAAGTTTGTCACGACCGCCTTCAAACGATTGAGTTCCGTCTGAGCCAGATCACTGAACTCCTTGCGCGTCTCCTCAGGCAGATTGGGCCGGTGGAGAATCTGAATAGCGCCTTCAATTGAGCCCAGCGGGTTCCGTACCTCATGGGCAATACCTGCGGAAAGTTCACCCAGAGCTGAAAGGCGATCCGCACGACGCAGTTGCTCAAATGACGCCTGCAATTGGACGTTCGCCTCCGCAAGCTTTTCTGCAGTGCGAGCTACTTTCTTACGTTCCTTCTTTTCAATGTCCGCCAGAACACCGGTTAAGGTCCCGATCACGGGGAACATGATGATTTCGCTATAGGCGGCATGCGCGTACACCGTATTCTGAGACCACACCTGGAACACGTAGGGAGTGTAGACAATGGCCACAACAATTGCCGTCATAATTCCTCCCCGCCAGCCAAACCATAGAGCCGCGACCAATATCGGGATGTAGTAGGACCGCTGCAGCAACAGGTGCAGCATCATGTGATTGGTCGTGGTGTGGTAGTGAAAAAAACTGATGATTGCAATCGCAGCACCGAGAACAACCAGTTTCGTCATCAAAGGGTAGCGCATGGGCTCACCAGGTCTTTACCTAGTCTTATCAAAGGGTACCTTATCACAAGAACTCTCCGAGTCGAACATTGGCGCTTTTAAGGCATCGATTGCCTGAAATGGGCCAACCGCTGGCAGAATCAGGATTCATGCGCCATCGCGTTGCCGACTCGAACCCTCCCAAAACATAGCCTTTATCCATTGTGGAACGTACAGCAAAACGTTGGCAATCTGATTGCCCTTTGGTTAAACGCCCGCAGGCCGGCACATGCTAACTGCGAAGGCAATTTGAACTTTAAGTTCTTTATTGAGGTGCACGATGGCAAAAACGGCAGTAGGTCTTTTTGAGAATCTAATGACGGCAGAGAGAGTCGCTGGTGACCTGGAAGAGCGCGCATTACCTGCAGGCAAAATTCACGTGCTGGGTGAACCTCAGCAGTTCAAGAGTCTTGGGGCAATGAGCGCCACACCATCGGCGTTCGAAGCGGACTCGACTCGGGAACTCGAAAGGGTTGGGGCAACCAGACTGGAAGTGGAAGCTTACCTGAACGGATTGCGGCAGGGACGAACCCTGGTTATTGCGACCTCGTCCGATAAAGAGTCGGATGCTGCTGTGCGAATCATGAACATGGGTGGAGCATTCGATGTGGAAGAACTGATAGCACGAAACCGCATATTACCAGCCTGGTACTCGAAAGATGACACCTTCCCTCGATGGGTCTGAGCTGGTGGAACCAGGCCCTCGTACGCTAATCATTTTTTCTAATCATTTGGATCTAAAGATGATAAAGGACCTTTCGTGCGATGAAGCCAGTGAGTGGGAATTGAATCACCCGCCCTTAGGAATATGAGTTATGTCACGCGAATTACTTGTCCTCTTCACCAGTGTCAGTTTTCACAGGAGGTCCGCTATGCGGAGAGTTTTATACATTGCATTGATTTCATTATTCATGGTCTGGGTACCGGCTTCTGTCTTTGCCGTGCGTGGGGCAAGTGCCACCCAGTCAGGATCCGCAGGGAAGGTTGTACCCTGGCAATCGCCTGCTCGGCTGAAGCATTTGATTACCAAAACTCGCGGAACGCTGGTGATCGACGATCACGGGGTCGAATTCCGTCCTGCTAAAGGTTCGCCGCTGCGCTGGTCGTACGTGGAGATCGAGAGCTTCCACCTGAAGCCCCATCACCTGGATCTCAAGACTTACG
>JBJKQK010000202.1:0-8944 GCA_046705285.1 Terriglobia bacterium | reverse complement strand
GAGAGCTTACCTTGGCGTCGTACTGAAAACGGATTTCCCGGTTCCTCCTGTCTTTAAACTCCACAACGAGAGAGAGCCTGGTACATCCCTTCAGTGGGTGGTTGAAGAAAATCCGTGCATATCCTTCCCCGATCGCCTCCAGCCGCCCTTCAACCTGCATCACATTTTCGCCAATCCAAGCGGTGGCCTTTACAGGAATCGAGACTCTCAAAGGCCGGGGTTCCCCTTGGAGCTGCCCGCTCGCGAAGTTTACGCCGGCCTGAGTCAACTTGCGCATACCTCCCCCACCCCCGCCATTCTTGACCAAGACAAATGCTCAGAGCAACGGGCCATGAGTATGAAAATTGGCCAGCCGATCGGCTGGGTAGCGATACCGCCGAACGGCCCTGACTCGACCCGCCAAATGGCCGGGTTGGCCCAATTTCAGCGGGTGAATGATCTCCAGATCTTGTCGTCGCTAAACCTGGTCTATCAGTGCGCTGGCAACTCGTGATTCTTCCAGCTGCCGGAGTTGCCGATTGTTGCCCGTTCAGGAAGGACTGGTTCGTGAGGGAGCAAATGATGGCGTCGGCGATCCGCAAGTGACGGACGGGCTTGGGTGGTGAGATAGGGGACTTCGACAGCCCCCTTTTGCATGTGAAACGGCTAGCCCGCACTCAGGGGCGGTAGAGTACTCGCTGCGCCGGCCTGCGTTATGGTCTTTGCTCAACCACGGTCATTGGAGCAAACCAGCATGCAGCGCGGATTTGTTCGTCCAAGCCAAGGCGGCTTCGGTTCGTGTGTGCACTCCGAGTTTTTCGTAGACGTTCTCAAGGTAGCCTTTCACGGTACTCGGAGAGAGGAATAAGCGGCGAGCGATTTCCTTATTGGACAAGCCAATACCCAGCAAGGCCAGAATCTGGGTTTCACGCGAAGTTAGATTGTCGAACGCAGAAACCTCGCTCGGTTCCCGCCTGACGAGGGACCTAATCGTGCTTGTCAGGACTTGCTCACTGAAGCACATCTGGCCGGCGACAAGTTTTTCCATGGCTGACTTCAGAACCTGCGCGTCCATGTCCTTCGAAACGACCCCCCAAGCTCCGTTGCGCGCGGCCTGAATTGCGAATTTCTCTTCCCGTTCGTCGCTAAGAAGCAGACATTTTGTCCGCGGGGAAAGGTCCAGAACTTTTCGAATACAATCAAGGGAAGAGGTAGATTGGCTGCAATCGATCAGCAGAATGTGTGGCCTGTGGGCAAGGATTTGCTGGCTGGCGTCGACAACCGTATCAGCGTCGACCCCCAAGGATAGGCCGCTCAGTCCAAGAGAGAATATTAGAAGCGTAAGAGCCCTTCTGACCAATTTTTGTTTGCTAATGATCCCAACAATTACGGTGTCCACCGGTTACAACCTCCTGGAAGGTTCACAGGCATCCTCAGCTAAGAACACGAAATTCACATGTCAGAGAATGCAACCCATGGAGTGCCATGCAAGCAACTGCATCGAATGGCGATAACATCAAGATAACAAATGAAAATTACATTCACTTCACAGCGGCCGATGAAGTTTGGCGTTCGCACGCCGTTCAGTTAATCCAGCGGCTTGTGTTCGTCTGGATGAAGGCTAGACCCTTGCGTCGGGCCCCGGCGCGCCGCACGAAATATCCACCTTTCAAGAATGAAACCGCCACTTCGGATAAAACCTCTCCCGACACCCGCCTCACAATCCCCGGGTATCGGAGTGTGGTGTCTTTCCCATCGGGATTCAAAAAGTCGACCTCAAACGTGATCCGGCTCCCGGAAGGCAGTACATGGTCCAGAAGGAATCGCGCTCCCTTGTCGTTGATGTCATGCAGCCGGCCCTCGCCAAGCGTCCGCTTCTTCCCCCGCCCGGGAGTAAGTACCCTGACCGGACAATCAATCATGTAGCGTTTACATTGCCTCCGCTCCTGGAGCACTGGCACATCATCCCCTAGATCATCCGAAAGATTTTCGCTCATACCGGCTCCAAGGGAGTCACACGGTGTGGCTGTGCCACTGCCGATATGAGGAAATGCAATGCCCCGGGAGGTTGAATTCTGCGGAATAGGCGCGCCGGAAGGGAGAACCCCTTTATTGGCGCCGGTGACGTCAGAGAATTTTTCAATGCCCACGCTTGTCACCCGGACGGGGAATCCGCGCTCACCCTTCGCCACCTTCCCAACCGTCTTGATCAAGATCTCGGGAGCGTCCTTCGTTGACACACACCCCCAGGCGCCCGCTTCGATAGCCCGCACACCAAAATCCTCATCAGGATCATCAGCCAGGAACAGGACTCGTGGCGTCGGACGCAAATGGCGCAACCAGGACAACGACTTAATTCCAGCAGCACATTCGGTTGTGTGAATAATCAGCACTTCGGGCTGAGACGTAGGCTTCCCGTGCAAGAGATCAGTGACGGTGTCAAATTCTACGACACCAGCAAATATCCCGGTTGCAGCAAGAAGTGCACAGAGAGCCTTGCGGAAAAGGACCTGTGGACTGACTATCCCAAGTTTCATGAACTGCCCCCGAGGCAGACAAGGCTTCCCGACGCGATATTCGATAGCCCGGGGATCTAAACGAAGCCCAGACCAAGAACTGGCGACCTTCCAACTGCGCCGCCGATGTATTACTCTTGAACCCCTTTATTACTCAAGAACAGATATCATCTTAGTAACCCAAGGCGAAAAGCTCAAGCAATTTCTCGATAGGTCCGCAACAAGAACATCGGTTGCTTCCCCAAACCCTTGGCCCGCTGTTCCCAGGCATCAAACCCTTTCCCTGATACCTGGCATCGAGCGTCCGAAGATTATGGCTCGGAGAAAACCTTGCCTAGCTCAATTTGTCCAACGGAACATCTGCCTCACGCAACAAACATCCATCACCCATTAATAGTACAACATATTGTGTAACTCAAAATGCCTACCCTGTCAATAGCGTTAATACGCCCAAAGCAAGGAAAACCTCATCATATTATTAATGTCACTTCCCGGTCATTCCAACACGAATGGCAAATGCCTCAGCCACGGACCCAAGCTGGTGAATGACAGGGGATACTCCTTCTTTTTTCTTTGTCTTGGCCGGGTTCGCCAGAGTCGTGCGCATTGTGCGACTCCCCTTTCCCAATTCCCGGGATTGCTATTCGTGTATGATGCCGATATGGGGGTGGCAGGGTTGGCTCTTCGGTTAAGGTGGCAGAAACTGGGGAGATTCATGATGGTCTTGCCCCTCTACCTGCCGAACTGCCAGTCGCGCGTACGCATGTCAAACATACCACTACCAGGCTTGATGGTGTGCGCTTTCACTTAGACCTTTTCGGAAGTACCCAAGGCCACCTGAGGGTCTGTCGCCGGGTAACACGTAATGAGCTCGGTTGCGCCTAGCGTAGCGTTTTACAGTATGCGCGGGTCGCCAGGTCACCCTCCTTCGGAGTTTTCAGGTAATTTTCAGATGGGGGGATTAGACTATGTGCTACCCTTCACCGCGACAACCGTCTTCCTGACAGGACTGGCGCCGGGAAGAGGGGTAAATTCAATCCTGAGCGGCTGTTTCCCCTGGCATGAAGGGCTGCAGGACGAGCCACCATGCGAATTCTAATTGTCGAAGATGAAAAGAAAATGGCTGAACTCCTCAAGAAGGGACTTGAGGAAGAGAACCACTCTGTGACTTTGGCGCACGATGGGCGGATCGCTCTGGAACTTACGGAAACATACGAATTTGACGTCATTCTCCTCGACATTATGCTTCCAGGGGCGGATGGTTTCGAAGTGGCAAGTCGACTGCGCTGCAGTGAGAACACGACACCCGTCCTTATGGTCACAGCGCGTGACGCGGTCCCAGATGTGGTGAGGGGCCTCGATGTTGGGGCGGATGATTATCTGACCAAACCGTTTGCCTTCGAAGAGCTTTTGGCGCGACTCCGCTCCGTAGCTCGAAGGGGATCAATCCCACGGCCAACCTCTCTGCGCGTGGCGGACCTGGTTTTGAACCCTGCCACACACCTAGTGTCACGAGGCAGGCAGAGGATCCATCTTAGCCCAACCGAATATCGGCTTCTGGAGTTCTTGATGCGGCGACCGGGACAGGTAGCTTCCCGCAACGCCATCATCGAAGCCGTCTGGGGATTTGATAAGGAAATCGAGGAGAATACTCTCGACGCCTTCATTCGGCTTTTGCGAAGCAAGGTCGATCGGAACTTTGACGCGAAATTGCTCCACACGGTGCGGGGAATCGGTTATACCCTCACTGACGGTCCGAAGCCATGAGTACGTTTCCGATCCGAGTGAAACTGACTCTCTGGTACTTCGCCGTGCTGGCAGTGACGTTTGCCGTGTTCGGGACTGTCGCATACTTCGTTATGCGGCATAGCATCGTCGTCACTGTGGACAAGAGCTTGCGCGACCAAGCGGCTGGCATCCGCGATCTCGTCATCCGCATCCCGAACCCAGACGCAGATAAAGTGAGGCATGAGCTCAGAGAGCATGCGGAACTCACGGAAGAGCGTAATCTGTGGCAGGTATCCGATGAGGAAGGCCATTGGATCTTCCGCTCTACCCTCATGGAGCGCTATGGGGTACCGATCGCACACGCCGACCAACCGACATTGATAATCTGTCGGTTTAAACACCGACCTTTTCGTGTGCTGACAAGCGAGGTCCATGTTGGCGGTGCGGTTTACTTCATTCAGGTTGCCATGCCGATGCACGAAGTTTTCGAGGTCCTCGAGGACTACCGGTGGCTGCTCTTTCTGCTCAGTCCCGCGCTCTTGATTTTTGCCTCAGCAGGCGGCTACTGGATGAGCCGCAAAGCACTTCTGCCTGTGGACGAAATCAGCCGTGCCGCTCAGAGCATTACTCACCAAAACATTTCCAACCGCCTTTCGGTTCCCCAGAGTCACGACGAGTTGCAGCGACTCTCGGAAACCCTCAACGGCATGCTGGACAGGTTAGAGGCAGCTTTTAAAAAGATCATCCAGTTCACGGCCGACGCTTCTCACGAGCTTCGAACGCCCGTGACCTTGATGAGAACCACTGCGGAACTCGCACTGCGCAAGCCTCGTACGGAGGAGAGATACCGGGAGGCGCTAACGCAGATCCTCAAGGAACTCGAGAGGACGTCCATGTTGATCGAGGAGCTTATGTTGCTGGCCCGTGCCGACTCGGGCATCCAAATGCTGAATATTGCCACTCTCGATCTATCCCAAACTCTGTGTGACGCCTGCAACGAGGGACGTACCCTGGCAGAAGCCAAACATATCGATTTTCGCTCGGAAATGCCCAATCCCCCCGTCCTCGTGGAAGGGGACTCTCGCGCTTTGCACCGCTTGTTCTTGATCCTGATTGACAACGGTGTGAAATACACTCCCGAGCGTGGTCAGGTAAGAGTGTCGCTCAAGACGTACGATGGATTCGCAGTGACAGAAGTCCACGACACCGGGCTTGGTATCGCGGAGGCCGATCTACCCCACATCTTTGAACGCTTCTATCGGGCGGACAAAGCGCGCTCACGTGATTCCGGCGGTGCAGGATTGGGCCTGTCAATCGGGAGATGGATCGTCGAAGCCCATGGCGGAACAATCGAGGCTGAAAGCACGCAAGGGCGCGGTTCTATTTTCCGTGTTCGTCTCCCGCTTTCAAACGTCTAGACCATCCGCAGTACAGGACGAAGGTCGCTTGAAAACAGGCGCGACAGGTAATCGCGCTTTTTCAGGTAGTTTTCAGATTGGGGTCTTATTCTGGGTGGCTGGAGGTCAAGACTTTACTGAAACTTGCCGGTGGCATTAGAAGCCACCGCGGCAGGGTAAGGCCATCAGAAAGAATCGAGATGTGAATTCCATTAAGGAGAAAACGAGCTTCAGCATATGGACGGGATCAGCATCTTGGTTCGCTCGTCGTGCGGTCGCAGCACTCTTGCCTCGACAGATAAGGGCGACATTATGGTGATTTGTGAAAAAGATAATATAGAGCCGACACGAACCGGCAATCCCTATGTTGAAAAGGAGAGGGGCGATTACGGTGTGTCGGGTCGCACTTCGGGATGTGCATGGACGGGGATTGGGGGACGGTGGGTGTTGGCATCAAGCAGGACCCGGAGCAGACGAGGGCGATCGGAAACGCTGTGAAGATACCCGTAGAAATGGCGGCGCGCATTGCATCCAAGGCAACGCTTCATCAGCCAGCAAAATGACGCGAAGGCGTAACGGCTTCAGCCGGAGCGGCATCCTCACCGACTAACCGGGAAATGCCAATCCTTATTGAAGGCGCGCCTGGGCAACGGGTTGTAGATTCAATCCAAAGATCGGTTCGGATCTGGTTTGCGGGGAGGACCTCATGACCTTGGAAACTTCGAGAAAGAGTTTCCGTCTCTTGTGGGCGGCCATCATTGTTCTGGCGGTTTTTGGCGGGGCATTCATCTTCCGGCCTACCCGGCGGTTAGCCAAGAAATTCTTTGGCTCGCTACGCGTCGAGAAGGTTCGGACGGTGAACATTAATCTTTCGAGCTTCGTTGGCCCCGACGCCAACCACACGCTCCAACAGATGGTTAGCCAGATGATTTCGGACAAAGTAAAGGATACGATGAACGAAAAGGCGCAGCCCGCGGCGAACGCTGCAGAAGCTAGTCAGCTCGCGGGTTTCGAAGTCCAATTGCTCAGCGCGCGAAAGGACACTCCCAACCTTATTGTTCGGGGAGAACACGCATTTGACCTCACAGTGGACCGCTCACGATTGCAGGCGATTCTAAGAGAGGCAGGTCGCCCGGACTTGACACTCCCGAGTACGGTTGATGGAGCCATGGTTGCGGTGAAGATTCCTCGCACGGTTAGGGCGCGCTACGGCAACTGCCCAGGCAGACCCAGAGCGACAGCAAACATTGCAACACCGGCTCCAACTTCAACGCAGTATAGCAACTGCGTTGTATTGAGCGAGGGACCCAGCCCGGAAGTGGATGCCCCGGCCGGGCTTGACCTTGGGAAGCTCACCGAGATAGGGCTCGAACTCGCCGGGATGAGCCCTGGGCAGGCTGAGCAGTTTCTTCGTACAGTGACCTGGAAATCCATGCTTGGCGTGGGGATCCCTCGCTTTATGCGCTCCTACGAAGCGGTGAAAATCAATGGCGTCCAGGGCACATTGCTCAATATGGCGGGTCGACGCGGACCCACCTACACGTTGGTCTGGGCCAAGAATGGAATGGTTTATTCGTTGACCGGATTCGGAGACCCGGGAGGCGCAGTTAGGCTCGCAGACTCAGTCGACTAAAACGGAGATTTTTCTGGCTAAGGTGGACGACTTCGCGATCAAAACGCAGAACCTGCGCAAAGTGTACGGGAACAATGTCGCGGTCAGCAGCCTTTCCCTGAATGTACGGCGCGGCTCGATCTTTGGATTTTTGGGGCCGAACGGTGCCGGCAAGAGCACTTCGATCAAGATGCTGCTCGGGCTCGTCAAGCCGACGAATGGCGGCGCGAGGGTTCTCGGCGCGCCCGCGGGGGATGTGGAGACGCGGCGAAGAATTGGCTTTCTTCCCGAACACTTCCGCTTTTACGACTGGCTTGCGCCGGCGGAACTTCTCCGGTTGCACGGCCGCCTCTGTGGGATGACCGCGGAACGATTACGGGACCGTATTCCAGATCTTCTTGATCTTGTGGGCTTGAAGCCGCATCAGGACAAACGTGTGGGCGATTTTTCCAAAGGGATGATGCAGCGCATCGGGTTAGCGCAGGCTTTGATCCACGACCCCGAAATCATATTCCTCGATGAGCCCACATCGGGCCTCGATCCGATGGGGCGGCGGCTGGTTCGCGATGTAATTCGCGCGCAGCGCGAGCGCGGCGCTACAGTGTTTCTCAATTCACACTTGCTGAGTGAGGTTGAGGTTATCTGTGACCATGTTGCTTTCCTCAAGGATGGTGAAGTCGTGGCGAGCCATGACCTGCATGAAGTCTCTGCGGACGAGATTCGAGTCCTCGTGCACGCACTCAAGTGGCCGCCACAGCCTCTAGCCGGGCTGGAACGTTGGTGTGCCTCCGTAAACCTCGAAGGAGAACAACTCGCTTTGACGGTGCGATCAGCCGAAGTTCTGCCGGACGTTCTACGCCATCTGGTTGCCTCGGGCGCTGATGTTTATTCGTTTAAGCCCGAGCGAACATCCCTCGAAGAAATGTTTGTCCGCATTATGGGAGAAGACCGAGGACTGTGATGGGTTGCTGGGTCATGACGGCCATTACGGTGAGGGAGGCGGCCCGGAAGAAAATTCTCTGGACGGCCCTGCTGGCCGGACTGGGCTTCCTGGCATTGTTCGCCGCCGCGATCCACTTTCAAATAGAGGATTTCACGACGCGGTCAGTTCCTCCCTTTGTCCGCTATCAGATCATGAGCGCCATGGTGATGGTTGCGCTTTACGTCGTGGACCTCCTGGCGGTTCTGATGTCCATCCTGACTTCGGCGGATACTATCGCTGGAGAAATCAGTTCCGGCACAATCCACACCATCGCCATGAAGCCTTTGCCGCGCTGGCAGATTCTGATCGGCAAATGGATGGGATTTGCTGTGATGATCGCCGGCTTCCTGGCGCTTACCTTCGGCGGGACGATTGCCGTCGGGTACCTGATGGGCGGGGTAGTTCCCGAAAACCCGCTGCAAGGCGCTCTGCTCGTTTATTTTGAGTGCCTGCTGGTTCTGACCGTAACATTTATGTTTGGGACGTGGTTCTCGACCCTGACCAACGGCGTAATTGTCATCGGGTTGCATGGCTTGGCCTTTATGGGAGGATGGCTTGAGCAGATGAGCGGGTTTACACAAAGCGCCCGCTTGGTAAGTGTCGGGATTGCCATGAGCCTTATCATGCCAAGCGAATCCCTTTGGCGCCGCGCTGCATTCGACATGCAACCCCCGCTTGCCGGCGCGCTCCCTTTCTCGCCATTCGCCAATGTTTCCATTCCCAGCCTGAC
>JBJKQK010000201.1:0-7810 GCA_046705285.1 Terriglobia bacterium | reverse complement strand
AGGTCCGATCACGATGTGAACACGATCACGCATCAGGCGCCCTTTTTCAATCCGACTCTGCTTCTGCTCCCCCCGACCGCCGGAACACCTCTCCGAGATATCCCCTCAACTCTCCCTACAACGGCTTAAGAGGGTGCTTCGGAGCAACAATCACATGATATTTGCACTCTCACTTCGTGTGGTTTAAGCTTTCTCTCTCGTCCATCGTGAATCTGCTTCTCGTGTGCTTTGGTGGTTCACGTTCACGAGTTTCTGCGATGGACTTCCGTTTCTGGCAAACTTCCACTACCACCCTGGCAGAGCCGGAAGGCCTCCCGGGAGGCACGAGGATATCCTGTTGCGGCGGACTTCAGATTCATACACCTCAAGAATCTCAGACGAGTGCAAACATAAGCATGAAGGGGAATACGTCAGTGGACAAGAATGACATTTCGCGACGAAAGTTTCTGGGCGTTTCGGGCATGTCCTTAGCAGCGGGCCTTGGGGTGGGCGGAACTGATGTTTCAGGGGCTTCACATGCTGAAGTCCCACAAACAGGGAGTGTAAGACCGAACCTGATCCTCTTTATGCCCGACGAATTGCGGGCGGATGCCCTCTCCTGTTTTGGCAACCCGGTTTGCCGCACTCCGAACATGGACAAGCTGGCGGCCGATGGGACGCGGTTTTCAAACTGCTACGTGCAATATCCCGTTTGCGGCGCGTCTCGCTGCAGCCTGCTGACTGGATGGCCCACCAGTGTGCGGGGCCACCGCAGCCTCTATTACTTTCTACGGCCCAACGAGCCGAATCTGTTTCGCTACCTCAAAGACAACGGGTACGACGTATTCTGGTACGGGAAGAACGACGCGCTGGCGGCACAAAGCTTTTACCAGAGCGTGACGGCGTGGAACAACTTGCCACACCCGGAGCACGGGCCTCAGCGGTTTCCGCACAATCCCTGGCCGTTCGGAGATCCGCACTATTACTCCTTTCTTTACACACAGGGCGGCGACCGGCGTGACACGGAGGACTATTTTCACGTCCAAAACGGCATCCGAGTCCTTGAGCGCAAGAACCGGGAGCGGCCGTTCTGCCTGTTTCTTCCACTGACGTCGCCGCATCCGCCTTACGGCGCGCCCGAAGGCTTCCATGACCTTTATGACCCGGCCGAACTGCCTCCGCTGAAGCCCATCGGACTGCCTCGCAAGCCCAACTTTTACGAAGGAATTCGCACGGCCTACCACATCAATACGCTGCCGGAGAGCACCTTTCGCAAGATTCGCGCAGTCTATCTGGGAATGGTGAGCTATACGGACTGGCTGCTGGGTGAGTTGCTGGAAGCGGTGGAACGCACCGGCCACGCGGACGATACGGCGGTGATGGTTCTCTCCGATCACGGGGACTACGCGGGCGACTACGGGCTGGTCGAAAAATGGCCCAGCGACCTGTGCGACGATCTGACGCACGTTCCGGTGATCGCACGGGTGCCGGGCGGAGCACGCGGCCACGCTGCTGAGAACCTCGTGGAACTCTTCGATGTGATGGCCACCTGTCTTGACCTGGCAGGCATTGAGGCGCAGCACACGCACTTTGCGCGCAGCCTGCTGCCGCAAATCCACGGCGGGCCCGGCGACCCGGACCGCGCGGCGTTCAGCGAAGGCGGTTACAACATCTATGAGCCGCAGTGTTTTGAGATTCCGCTGCCGAAGCAGTCCATCTACTATCCCAAAACGCACCTGCAACTGACCGAGCCGCAAATGATCACTCGCGTGGCAATGGTTCGTACGCACAGCCACAAGCTCATCCTGCGTCCCAGTGGGCAGAGCGAGCTTTACGCCTACGGCCAAGACCCGCACGAACTGCACAATCTATACGGAGATGCAGCGGTTGCCGGCGTCCAGCAGGAACTGGAACGGCAACTCGCCATCTGGTATCTGCACACAACAGGCATCGCTCCGTTTGACAAGGACCAGCGGAATCCGCCTCCGTTTTACCCGACGCCGAATTTTCCAAAAGAAGATTGGCACCGCAAGGTAATCGATGAACGCTAACGAACAGCGCTTCCGTATTTCGCGATAGGGAGAGAGAAATGAGAGCTACAAGCCTTGGGAGGAAAATCATGATGGCGGCAGGCATGGCTCTTGCGGCATGTGGCGCATACGCGCAGCAGGGTGGGGCCAGCACGCGGGCGAAGGGTGTGACTGTGGAACGCGGTCGCATCGTCATGACAAAGGGCCACACCACGCTGATGCTGGAGCCCTATGCGCCCAACATTATCCGCGTAAGCATCAGCAGGCTCAAAGCATATGCGCTAGCGCCTCCAGGATACGGAATTATCGCGAAGCCCGATGCCAGTGGCTGGCAGTACGACCAGACACCGGATGGCGGGACATATCGGTCGTCGCAACTGGCCGTGACGATTCTGGGTCCTCCAAAGCATCACAGCCCACATCTGCTCGGGCAGGTTCCGATTGGCAAGTTCTTCAGCGACAACGGTGCTCCGCGATATGCAAACGTGAGGCTTCGCTTCCAGTTGCCGGACGGACGCACGTTGGTGAACCTGGAGAACTGGTTCATGAACACACCGAGTTTTGGGGCGGGCAATACGGAGATTCTGCAGGACCGCCGGCCGTCAGATCCGCCTTTCTACCAAGTAGGAGCAACCTTCAGCGTGCAGCCAGGCGAGCATTATTACGGGCTGGGCGAAAATCAGGGAGGCCGGCTCGATCATCGCGACCAAGAGGTGCGCTGCTGGAGCGATTACCACGCTGCGGGTGGTGAGAGCTTTTGCGTGCCCTTCATGGTGACTAACAAAGACTACGCCGTATTGTGGGATAACCCTTCGAAGACGACCGTCGAGCCTTACTTCAACGAACAGACGAAATGGACTTCGCAAGTAGGACAGCGAGTATCGTTTTTTATAGTCGCGGGGAACGACACAGACAAGCTGTATTCTTGCTACCGCCTGCTGACCGGTCCCGCCCCGTTGTTACCGATAGGCGCCTACGGCTTCATTCAGTCGAAGGAGCGCTACAGCACGCAGGCACAGATCATGGCGGTTGCGAAAGGGTACCGCGAGCGCCATCTGCCGTGTGATTACCTTGTCGTGGATTTCTTCTACTTCACAAAAATGGGCCAGTTCGATTTTGTGCCGAAAGACTGGCCGGACCCGACGGCAATGAACGCAGAGCTTCACAAAATGGGCTTCCACACGCTCATCAGTGTATGGCCGCGCTTCGCACCGGGTTCGCGTTACTACAACATGCTGGTGAAGAACGGGTGGTTCTATCATCTGGCAAATGGTAAGCCGACCACGACGAACGAACTGCCGGGCAACAAGACAGGTTCGAACCTTGACATGACCAATCCGGCCGCGTCGCGGTGGTTCTGGCAAATGATCGATGAGAACCTGATCAGCAAGGGCTTTGACGCGATCTGGACGGATGAGACGGAGCCTGACATTCCGCCCAACGGCAGTTATTTTCACATCGGCCCAGGCACCGAGTACTTCAACGTCTACCCTTTGTTTGAGACTTCGGCAGTCTATCAGGGCATGCGACGGGACATGAAGCACCGCGCCATGATTCTGGCACGCGCAGCCTTTACCGGTGCACAGCGCAATGCGACGATTTTTTGGTCCTCGGACATTTCGCCCACCTGGGATACGCTGCAGCGACAGGTCCCTGCAGGACTTGGCGTCACGGCCTCGGGATTGCCTTACTGGACCGATGATGTGGGCGGCTTCTGGCCCCTGCCGGCGGTGCATCATTCCCGGTACAAACCGCTCATCGATCCGGCAACCGCCCGCGACAATGTGGGCGGCGATGACGATTATCCTGAACTATATGTGCGCTGGTTTGAGTATGGCGTGTTCATGCCGATTTTGCGCACGCACGGCATGCGTCGCTTCAACACGGTGTGGTCCTATGGCGATCAGGCCACGCCGATTCTCGAAAAGTATCTGCGGATGCGATATGCGCTGATCCCGTACATTTATTCGCTGGCCTATCACACGTACAAGACGGGCGCACCCTATATGCGGGCGCTTTTCATGGATTTCCCGAACGACCCGAAGGTGGACACGCTGACCAATGAATTCATGTTCGGGCCTGATTTCCTAGTCGCTCCCGTAACACATCAGGGGCAAACCAGCCGCAAAGTGTATCTGCCGGCCGGGGCTGATTGGTACAACTATTGGACGAACGAGGAGTACCACGGTGGGCAGACGATCGTCGCAAAAGCGCCTATCAATATCATCCCGCTGTTTGTCCGGGCCGGCTCCATTCTGCCGATCGGCAAGCAGGTGGAAGACATGGATCAACGACAGGGGCTGAAAGAAATTCGCATCTATCCGGGTGCGAATGCCACCTTTGATCTCTATCGGGATAATGGCGCCACCTATAACTACGAAAGGTCTGGCGGAAGGATTACAGTGCTGCACTGGGATAACAAGGACCATCACTTTACGCACACCGGAGCAAAGGCATGGTCGGTGCCGGACAGTGAGATGGTAAAAGTGATTCACGTGTCGAACTGAAGCACACGACGGAAACCAATCCGCGCCGACCGCACTGGGAAGCCGCCGTCGAAGGCATAGCGATAAAATCATCGACAGAATCCTTGTGCCCGGCGGCTCTTGTACCCGACTGAGGACCGCTGTGGGGTTGGGGGCTGACAGGGAAGCTTCCGCAAGGCTTGCGGAGTTCCGGTTCCAGTCTCCGCCGCGTCACACGCGGCGTGCGAATTCCCCGCACTACGCGTTCCCTGACACTTCGCGACAAGGATCATGGGGTGGGCCGGGGTGGACGGACTGCCCAGGAGCGCAATAGGTGGACCATCCGGCGGAAGACCCCGAACGTGCCACACAGCCCGTCCGTGCGCGGCAGCTTCCGTTCCCTTTCGACGGCTTCCACCGGCAGCCCCGGCACTTTCTCCCGCAAGGCTGCTGGGTCTTCGCGCAATTGCTTCGGATCAACTGCCAGCGATGCGTTTCTCCTTCAGAATTACTGCAATAAACGGATCAGCCCATGACTGGAAACAGTGCCGTTGAGTTGTTGAGCTAAACTCTGCACGAACGGGTCTCCTCTATCCTCGAGGGAGAGACTACGTTAACTCAGAGATGTCGGAATACGCGCCCATCCGGGCAGTACCAACGCGGAGAACCCAGTTGAAAGAAAGGCACAACTCAGTTGATCTCTCTCAATGAAAAGAGGAGATTGTGAACGCAGGCCCAGCTTGAACCACACGAAATGGCTGGCTTCGCATCAAAATAGTATGATACGAAGATGGCTTATTTTTAGCCCCGAATTATGAGCCTCAAGGGAACGATACACCTAGCTGCGGTCCTGGGGATTGTTGCCGCTGTTACATTTGTCTGCCGCCATCTAGGCCCGGTCAATGCAATAACCGCGGGCTTCACATACCTGATAGTCGTTTTGGCGATAGCAACAAGCTGGGGTCTGAGCGAGGCCACGGTCGCTTCCTTCGCTGCGGTGATCTGTTTCAACTTTTTTTTCTTGCCGCCAACCGGCACGCTCACAATTGCTGATTCCGGCAACTGGGTGGCTCTCTTTGCTTTCCTGGCAACTTCAATCATTGCCAGCCAGCTTTCTGCGCGTGCGAAGCACAAGGCGCAGGAGGCAATGGAGCGGCGTGAGGAGACAGCGCGTGTTTACGCATTAAGCCGGGCCATTCTGCTGACGGAGGCTGGCCGGAGGGCTCCCAAAGAGTACACCAAGGAAATTGCACAGATCTTCAATTTGCCGTCTGTTGCACTCTATGAGCGCGACACTGATTCAATCTTTCGGGCAGGACCCACTGACCTGCCCGGTGTGGAGGACAAACTGCGTGCGGCTGCCGCACTTGATACCCTTTTTTGTGATGAGCTTTCCGACATCACCGTGACCTCCATCCATCTCGGCGGCCGGCCCATTGCGAGCTTGGCCATTGGCGGCCACATGCTCTCCGACAGCGCCCTGCAAGCCATCTGCAACCTGGTCGCGATAGGTCTCGAAAAGGTGCGAGCGCAAGAAGCGGCCAGCCAGGCCGAAGCAGCGCGTCGCAGCGAAGACCTGAAATCAACGCTTCTGGATGCGATTGCACATGAATTCAAAACCCCGCTGACTTCAATCAAGGCTGCCGCCACCGCCTTACTTCTCGATTCAGCCCACATCGAAGGACCGCAACGTGACCTCATCTCAATCATGAATGAAGAGGCTGACCGGCTGGCAAGGCTCGTGACCGAAGCGATTCGGATGGCTCGCATTGGGGCAGGAGAGGTTCAGTTGAACAAGAAGCTACGCCTTATAAACGATGTGCTTTCGATGGCTTGTGAGCACTTGCGACAAGTGATGGAAGAGAGGATTCTTGATGTCCAGATTGAATCCGATTTGCCTCCAGTCGAAGCGGATACTGAGCTCTTGGAACTTGCGATTCGGCAGGTCGTCGACAATGCTCTAAAATATTCTCCTCCCAAATCACCGATTCGTATTCGAGCCGCAGCCTGTAACGATAGTATCGTCATTACTGTTCGGGATCACGGACCTGGAATCCCTGAATCGGATCAACCTCACGTTTTTGAAAAGTTTTATCGTGGCTCGAATATTCGGTTCAGACTTGCTGGAACCGGCATGGGTCTTGCCGTGGCCAGGCAGATTGTGCGCGCACACGGCGGCGAGATCAGTATCACCAGCAGTTCGGAGAAAGGGTCACAGTTCGCGATCTCCTTGCCGGTTGCAACACGGGAGAAAGTCGTATGAGTGCAGGTTCCATACTTGTTATAGACGACGACCCGCAGATCCGCCGGGTGATGCGGACTACGCTTGCAGCACAAGGTTACGAGGTGTGTGACGCCCGCGACGGGGAACAGGCTATCGAAAAGCTGTCTAAAGGAAACTACAACCTGGTGCTCCTTGATATGAACATGCCTGAGATGGACGGCGTCGAAACCTGCAAGGCAATTCGATCCGGCGGACAGAGTTCAGAACTCGCCATCATCATGTTGACTGTTCGAAATGCGGAGAGGGATAAGATAGCGGCACTCGATGCAGGGGCCGATGACTATGTAACCAAACCTTTCAGCACACCCGAGTTGCTGGCTCGAATTCGGGCAGCCCTCCGCCGAACTTCGGCGGCAAGCCTGAGTTTGCAACACATTAATCTGGGTGCTTCCCAGATCGATTTCGACTCCCGCCGCATTCGAACCGATGGCCGGGAATACCGGCTGACTCCGAAAGAATTTGATCTCCTGGCCTATCTGGCAGTTCACTCTAACCGAGTTGTTTCGCATCGGGAACTTCTCCAGGCCGTCTGGGGACCGGATTATGGCGAAGAAACCGAATATCTGAGGGTCTTCATCAATCACCTGCGAAAGAAAATCGAACCTCAACCGTCGAATCCGAAATACCTGCTGACTGAGCCGTGGGTCGGCTACCGCTTCAACCTGCCCGCCTGAACCACCCAACCAATCGGGATCTTTACGAATTCTTTATCGACTCTTTATGCCTTTCTGATGCGCTCAAGTCTATCTTGATCATGGATGGGGTTGCCATGGAAAAGGATGGTACTAGACAGCCGGGCGAGTCTGGAACGAGTTCCCATGAGTCCACAGATTAGTCGGAATAACTGTTTGGATCAGATCGGGCAAACTCTACCGGGCTGGGTGAATTTGCATGGCTGAGTATGAAACAGAAGTTCGGCTGAGCAGGGAAGTGTCCCTGATGGACGCTACGCTGATTGGCGCAGGCGCCATGATTGGGGCTGGCGCCTTTGTCCTGACAGGCATTGCGACAGGTGTGGCCGGGCCGGCAGTGATTGTTGCCTTTGCCTTGAA
>JBJKQK010000200.1:0-7858 GCA_046705285.1 Terriglobia bacterium | reverse complement strand
AAGGAAGGCCCCATTCGATCGCACTTAAGCCGTCGGACCTCAAACTTGACAACGGCGGGGGAACGCGTTTGCGAACGCCGCGCGTATTCAGGGGTCGGCGTCTCCGACATTTGAATTGAGGGAACGCACCGCCCGATGGTTGGAAGGGAAGCTATGTGCAGGGAGGCGACAGACACGGAACGCAGCACTTAAGATCCACGGCTCCATTGGAATCGGTATGCACGGAGTTGCGTTCTAGCTCCAGCCGCGGCTCCGGCGATTCCTGGTCCGCCTCGAGCGTCAACAGTAACCAGCGGCCTGCCTGTTCAAAGGCTCGAATTGGTTAACGAAGTTCTGTGAGAAGAAGCTAACCCAAGTATTCTGATATTGCCTGAGTCAACTTGTCCTTGGGGATATCCACCTGCGGCTCGAATTTGCCGGAATCGCAGTACCGGAGCAACCGGTCACAGAGAAACACCGCTTCCGGATGCGTGTCGTCAAGTTGGGGACCTATCTGCAGCGTCGTGACCAGCAATCGTCCAGAGCCAATTTTCACTTCGAAAATATAGCCTATCCTGGACAGTTCCTTAACCTTGCTCAGAAATCCCGCCTTGGTCCTAATACCGCCGATAATGGGCATAATCTGGGGAAGCCCATCCATCGGAAACGGCGCAACGCCATGCATCAGGTTGTGAAATTGCAGATCGCAAAAGCCTTCGTGCGGAAAGCCTTGAATTGCAGGATGGTCGCGCACCACCGTCCCCAGGGCTCCTCCAGCGGTGGGAAAGAAGCTCACCCTGTCGGACTTGTTAAGCGCCAGCCAGACGCGACCGCCCGATTCCAGACGATCGATGGCTGCACGGTCCAGCGAATCTGTAATTTGCAGGCCGCCTGTCGTCGAGATCCGGTGATCAGTGCGAATGAATGGGAAATACCGTGTCAGGCCCGGCCACGAGGTCGACGCGACAATGGGAGTGTTTGCGCGGCTCATCAAACCCTGTCGGGGAAAAGCCCAGAAGTCCCAGTGGTTGGTGTGTCCGTCTATCTCCACCACAAGTTCGCATTTCTCTGGTTTATCGGCGCTCAGTTTCGGCAAGGCGATTGTTGAGACCGGGCTGATCCTGCCAAGCGGCGCAGTGAAGCTGGCTGTTCGCGATTCCGCCACGGTTTTCCCTTGCACACTGACGCGCCACAGGGCCGGCCTCTCACGGATCTCCATTTCGCCATAGTTGGAAACCGTCAGGTTCAGATTCCGGGCCTCTTCTGCCCACAAGGTACGTTCTCCCGGCCCGGCGTCGATCAGCGGCAGCACGGCATCGTTGATTGCGCTACCGTCTTCCGGTGTCACGTTTTTCGGCCGCCAGAAATCATCGAACCAGCCTTCCTCCCACGAATCACCTTCGCCAGTACCGCCCGGGTAATCCACGATCAGCCAGTATTCATACCCGGTGATGTCTGCCTCGCGCCGCACGCGCTCAATCTGAAACTGCCGCCCCAGTTGCATCAGTTTCTGCGAGTTGCGCACGTAGGCTTGGTATTCCGATTCCAGCCCTTGTTCCATCACCCAGCGCCGTTTTGTCTCCAGCCATTCTGGGATGATAACTCCCGTGAATTTCGGAATCAGTGAAGTATCCGGAAGTGAGCAATAGTAACCACCGAATTCGTGCCGGACGGTCGGATGTTTGGCCGATGCGCCCCGCCCCATACTCACCATATCGGTCGGCTCCATGAGGTAGCCGTCGTTTGACATGATGATCCGGTCGGGCATCAAGGACTTTGCCTGCCGGTACAGTTCGGCCACGGCTTCCAGAAATGCATGCTTCTGGCTCTCATCCTTGAGCCAGTGCAGGTTGAACTCGTTCCCCATCGCCAGTGACAGCCATGAAGGGTGGTTCCGATGCGCTAATGCCACGCCGGTCAGTTCTCCCCGCAAAAAATCCAGGAAGGGCAGAAGGTATTGGGTGTAAGCCACCGGCAATTCCGCCATCACCAGCATCCCGACTTCATCGGCTGCCTCGAAAAACTCGCTAACCGGCGTCATTGAATGGAAGCGCATGGCGTTGAAGCCGAAACTCTTGGCAAGACGAAGACGATCAAGGTAAACCTGCTTGGAGGCAGGCGGCACACCCGTCAGCACCTCCACATTGTCGTCGCCGTAACCACGCAGGTAGAGCGGCTTACCGTTCAGCAGGAGCACATTCCCCTGCGTGCGGATCTCACGCAGTCCAAAGCGTTGTTCCACACGGTCGCGCTCGGCCGTGCCCTCCACCAGCGAAATGCCTGCCGTATAAAGATTCGGGTGGTCGGGTGACCAGAGCCGTGCGCCTGGCATAGGAACATCCACATGTGCTTCCACCACTTCTCCTGGAGGGACCTTGACTTCCGCCGCACCGTGGTACGGGCCAGCCACGATCTTCAACTGACCGCGGAACATCCGGCTTTCCGCGTTTCGCACGTGCAGGCCGAACCGCGCGGTCCTGGGTTGAATCTCAGAACGTACCCACAGTCGCTCGATCCACACTCGATCCGTTGCTTCCAGTTCTGTCGGACCGTAGATGCCACCCCAATTCCCGATGTAGTCCAACGAGCCGGTGGGCCGGGTGGGACGCTGTTTTCTCGGCGACTCCCGGATCTCGCTTCCAGCATTCGAAATCTTCAGCGCGATCGTGTTGCTGTGGCCCGGGCGAACCGCCTCACTGATGTCGAACGTAAAGGGCGCGCTCATGCCGTCATGTCGGCCGACTGGCTTCTCATTGACGAAAAGCTCCGTAATGCGCAGCGCACCTCCGATCCGAAGGACTGCTCGCTTCTCTATCCATGACTCGGGAATTTGAACCACCCGCTGGTACCAAGCCACTCCCTCATAGTCGTGCCGCAGGATGCCCGAGCGCTTCCCGACGCCCTGGGCCTGCCAGCAACCAGGAACACGGATCGTGCGGGTGAATCCGGCCTCGGCATCCAGACGGAATTGCCAGAGGCCATCGAGCCCAATGTGCATCCGCAGCCCGTGCCCGGCGACGGGACCGTGCCGCGTGGTTGGTATTGAGTTACTTCTGCCTGCCTGCTGTGCCTGTCCTGCCACAGGAGCAGCCAAAGCGCCTGCCACGATTCCCCATAGGAAGTTTCTGCGTCCTAGAGTTTCTCTCTTCATCCTGCACCACCTTCATTGACCATCCAACCCGACAACATCACTTTGTTCTGGGAAGCAGCCCGCTCAAGGATACTCCCAGCTGGATCCTGCGGGAATTCTTTGAGCGCAGTTTCACCGGAATTCGTTCAAGACTTTGTACGAACCGATGCTCCCCACGCGAGTCGCGCCTTCCAGGGTTGCCGTTGACGCCAAAACTGCCTGTCTCGAATCGCAGCGTAGGTCTTCACGTTATAAGCGCGGGAACTAATTCATTCTTTGGAACGGGCGCCGCGTGACGCTTTTGCGTTGAGTTCGTTGCTCCCGCGCTGACCTAACTTCTGGAAATTCAATATAATTCTGTTGACCATTGGTCATGAGTCTTACCAGCTCCATGTGCCGGTCCTCGAAAGTTGTGCAGAAAGTTGACCTGTCAAGTCAGGTAACAGGCCCTCTTCCCCCAAGCACCAAGGACCCCTCCCCGTCGCATCTGCGGTATGATACATACTCCAACAGTTGTGATTCGTGTTGCTTCATGTTTCGCGCGAGTTCCGACTTGCCGTAGTCCGGCATAAGAGATCATCTGTTGAATTAAAGAGGAGTGCTGAATGGAAAGGTTAAGAGGAAAAGTTGCTATCGTCACTGGAGGCAGCAATGGAATTGGCAGGGCCATCAGTGAGGTTTTCGCCGAAGAAGGAGCGCGAGTTGTAATTGCTGACATCGAAACCGAGAGCGGGAACAGGGCTGCCGCTGAAATTGTTCGAAAGGGCGGGAATGCTGCCTTTTGCAGAACCGACGTCAGTTCTGTTGCCGATGCGGCGACCGCCGTCAGTCTGGCCGCTGGCGATAGTGGGCGCGTTGATATTCTTTGCAATAATGCCGCCTATCTCACTGAATGGAAGGACATTATTGAATCCACTCCGGAAGAATGGGAGCGAGCTTTCCGAGTCAATTTGATGGGAGCGTATAACCTCACGAAGGAAGTGCTCCCACTGATGCTTCGGCAGAAGCAGGGATCCATCGTAAATATCGCCTCCATCCAAGCTTTGGTGGGATGCCCTACTTCAGTGGCTTATACCTCGATGAAGTCCGCAATGATTGGCCTCACCTTGAGCACCGCGTACGACTACGGACCGCAAAACATCCGTGCCAATGCAATTTGCCCGGGTCCTATTCAGACGAGGATTTCGCCGAAGCCCGGAGAGGCAAGTTATCAGTGGCAGTGCGACCAGACCATGCTGGGGCGAGTGGGATACCCGCGGGAAATCGCTTATGCAGCCCTTTTTCTCGCTTCCGATGAAGCGTCCTTCGTCACAGGAGCAGTTATTCCTGTGGATGGCGGATGGACTGCGAAATAATTCCAACCAATCGGCCTTCGAGACTACGAAAAGGGTCAGGATCACAAGACGCCGTATTTCTCATAAACGTCTCGAAGGTAGGCCCCGCGCAGTAATTCTTCCCGGCTATGGTTCTCGCTCGATGCCTTCTCGCTTGCCCGTCCAAGGACCTCTTGAGCGATATCTGCGGGAATGACAACTACGCCGTCATAGTCGCCGACGACCAGGTCTCCTGGATAAACTGTAACCCCGCCACAACTCACGGGGACATTGTAGTCCACAACGATCCCACGCCCTTTTGAATCCACCGGCTTGATGCCCGTTGCAAACACAGAAAAGCCAAGCTTCTCGATCTTCTTAACATCGCGAACCAACCCATCGACAACCGCACCCCGAGCCCCCCGGGCCATTGACGCAGTTGACAACAGTTCTCCCCATGGTGCATTTCGAATCGAACCACCTGTTGAAATGACAGCGACCTCGCCCGTCAGAATACTGTCGATAGCTTCGATCTCCATCGCGTATGGCTCGTCGGGGATTTCATCCACATCGATGCACATAATTGTCCGCGCCCAGCCCGCCAAGCACACGTCCGGAAAAAGTGGGCGTAAGGAATGGCTCATCGCTTGATCACGATAGCCCAACTCATCAAGTGCATCTGAAACTACTGCCGTATAAAGGTCTCTTTCGATTTTCTCGAACAACTCCAGGTCATGCGACGTTGCTGCCGTTCGTACGATTCGATGGTTATCATTATTCATGTTTTCATCCATCCCGAAGTACCTGTCCACAATCTGTATACTGTGTTCTGGCTCAAAGCATGTTGACTATTTCATTACTGACAGACTTCCAGCTCCGAACTGTTCTATTATCGGTCTATTTGTTTGCATCCGGCACACGTGTATCGCTAATTTTGACGGTCAACTTTCGGTACGCAGCTTTCTTTCGGGCCACGGCCTCATTGAAATCCTTCAGCGCAGCCGTGCTCTCGCTTGCCCGGCCAAGTTTTCGAAAGGTCAGTGCAAGCGTATAAAAGATGGTAGGATCGTCATCCAGTGAAGCAGCCTTCCGCAGAGCAACAACGGCCTCGTCCCCCCGGTTTTCCCCCGCGAGGATTTTGCCAAGCAAATAATAGGCCGGCCCATATTGCGAACGAAGGGTCAACGACTTTCGCACCTCCGATTCGGCGATACTCAACTTGCCACTGTCCGACATCGCCAGCTCATAGTCCGCCTGAGCCTGATAATACCAGCCTACGGCGTCCCGCGAGTCACGGGCGACGATTGTTTGCCCAGTTTTCTTGAGTTTTTCCCATTCGCGTGCGGCCCCGTACGATTCTCCCAGTAGTTGGTATGCAGGAAGATAACCCGGAGAGGTTCTAATGACGGACTGCAAGATCGCCTCTGCCTTCGAATACCTCTTCTTCATCAGATAGGCGACGGCGAGCGCAGACTGGATTTTGACCGAATTCGGCAGAACCCTGGCCGCTGACTGGAATACGACAAGGCACGCATCGTTTGCATGGTATTGAGTCAGCAAACTTCCAAATTCAAGGTAATAGTCCTCGTTGAGAGGCTCAAGCCTGATTGCCTCCTGCAAGTGATCAGCGGCGGCTTTGATCTGGCCAAGCTTGTAATAGATATCACCTATCGATTCATTCCAGGAGGCAGAATCCCTGCCGATATCGGAGACAATTTCGAGCATGACTAACCCGGAATGGTAGCGACCCTGCTCAGTGGCCTGGTCCGCAGCCTCCAGGAACACCTTGAGTGGGTCTGGGGAGACCTCTTTTGCCTTTCTAAATACTTGCCTGGCGCGAGCGGCGTCACCGTTTTCTTCCAGCAAAGCCCCCAGGGCAAGCATCAGCCGCGGGTCCTTGGGATCGTGTGCAATCAGCTCGTCAGCTTGCTGCTGAGCAAGGTCCGGCTGTTTTGCTTTAAGGGCTGCATCAACCAAGGCAAGTTGAATTCTTAAATTGCCAGGATCGAGCTGGTTTGCTTTCTTCAGGTTCGTCAACGCCCCGGCGGCATTTCCTGCTCTTAGGTCACCAAGACCGAGGTCAAACCACCCCGCAGGCCCCTCGGGATCAATTGCAATTGCCTTCTTGAACTCGACAGCGGCTTTCGAGGTATTGCCCCGCGAGAGGTAGTAAAGACCCAGATTAAGGCGAGGATCGGCCGATTCGGGCGACAACGTTACCGCCTGACGCAGGTAATTTTCCGCTTTTTCGAAGTTCCCAAGGCTCTGATAGGCAAGACCAAGCATCATGTACGCCGGATAAAAATCGGGGCATTTTGCCACAACGCCGTTGTAGGACATTACAGCCTGCTCCACTTTGCCTTTACTAAGAAGGTCCGTTGCCCGATTGTACGCCTGTGCGCAACCACTGCCTTCAGCTGCCAGGAGCGATCCGGCGAGAAGAACCGCCATCATCACTTGAGGGATGACATGTAAATTCTTGATTTGCACATGCATTGCTCAACTGACATATTACTCCTGGTCTCCGAGTCCTACCATCAGTCGTGCTAAGCGGATGAGCGAAGTAATTGAGCCATTATCCCCGCCTTGGTTGGGACCTGGCGTGCGAGACCTTTAACCCAGCTTCCACGGGTTCCGTTTGCCAATAGGATCAGCACCAGCGAGTCGAGACCTAGCACAAGCAACCCCCGACCCTCCATAGTGGATTTTTCTATTCGCAGAAACAAAAAGTCAAGAAGCACGGCCCCCAAGGCGTCATTTGCATACAATCTTATGAACAAAACCTTCAAAGGAATGGACAAAGTCTTGACTGGTTTGACTGAACAGCGTGAAAATCCGCTCCTTGAGCAATGCTCGATCTGCTCAAAACGTCATAAAAAGGGCTTCTGCCCGGCAGAATGAATCACGCATCATCGCCCTGCGGAAGCAATGCACCTGGCAATTGTTGGATGCGATGCGGCATCCCGAAACTTGTGGTTGGTTCTATCAAGCACCTTGCTGACACAATATGCGAAATCCTGAACCCCAATTAACCATATTCTGATGAATGAAGGAGGTCCCTTCGGATGCGAAAACCCGGCTTGACCCGTCGAGAGTTCCTCAAGGATTCCGCCATCGGTGGTACAGGATGGGCCGCCTTAAAGAGCCCTTCTTTTGAGATGGCACCGCCAAAATCCGAGCAAACAATGGGGATGGATAGGCCTCCTGAAGAGCCCTCTTGTGACCTCGCAGTCGTGGAATGGCCTGACCAGTTGCGCCCGATCATTTTCATAGGCTGTAAGGATCACCTGGACGAGTTCGGCGTGATGTGGAACGGCAACCTCACTTTGCACACTGAGACTATGATTGATGCAGACAGGCGGCTCGTTAAGGAGCGTCCGGATCCTTCTCTCCAAGTCAGTTTTGCCGTAGGAGACAAACCAGACTTTGGCAATCG
>JBJKQK010000199.1:0-5388 GCA_046705285.1 Terriglobia bacterium | reverse complement strand
GGCAGTGAGGAAGAAAGATATGCCTAAACACATCATTGGCGGGATGCCTGCGCGACCGGATGCATGGAAATCACCTGCCCTATAATGATGTTGTTTTGGCCCCAGTCTGAGTTGCGAGCTTACGGCCGTGCAACCAACGGCGGTTTTAAGCCTTCGGGGAGAGCCTTTGGGCTTCTATTCAAAGCACGTTTGGCCGCACCTCCTGGACTTTGCGATGAGGAATAAGGAGGCGGCGCGCGTGCGCGCTCTCTTTGTGCCCCAGGCCCGCGGAGACGTCCTTGAGATCGGCATTGGATCAGGCCTGAACCTGCCTTTTTACTCTTCCGAAGTCCGGCACATTTACGGTGTGGACCCTTCGGTCGAGCTCCAGCGGATGGCGCGCAGCAGGGCCGGAGGCGTGCCCATCGAGGTTGAATTCCTGACTCAGTCCGCGGAGGAGGTGCTGCCGCTTCCCTCCGCCAGCATCGACACGGCAGTGCTCTCCTGGACGCTCTGTTCCATTCCGAACCCCGTCAGGGCGCTTGAGCAGATGAGGCGAGTGCTGAAGCCGAGCGGCTGCCTCATGTTTGCCGAACACGGGCGCGCCCCCGATCCCGGCGTTGCGGCGTGGCAGGACCGTCTGACGCCAGCCTGGAAGCGCGTCGCCGGCGGTTGCCACCTGAACCGGAAGGTTGACAGGCTCCTCGTGGATGCAGGATTCCGGATAGCCAGCCTGATGACGTTCTATATTGCCGGGCCACGGCCGGTGACTTACACGTACCAGGGAATCGCCCGGCCCACCTGACTCGGGATAGGCCGCTCCGCCACGCTCAATGTGCCTCTGGAGCATCTTTGAGCGAATTCCAACATCCCTGGGGCCTTCTGCAGCCGACACGGATTCCGGAAAGCGCCTCGGGCCCTCCCGTGGACCGAAGTCGCAATTCTCTTGATAGATCGAGGGCATGCTGGCGATGCTCAAGCATACACCGTGCTGGTGGCAGGCAGGCGTGAATCCTGCCGTCACTGTGGGTCTGATGGCGAGCGGACCAGCGGGCGCCACACCGTAGAGCAGACTTGACAAGAACCATGTCAATGGCAGCTCGCCGGCAATGCCGACGGCCAATCCCCATCAAGGCTAGCTTGAGACCTTGCCCGACGACGATCCTGAGTACACCGCGTTTCTGTTCTCCCAACGCCATTCTGAGCGGCGTGAGGCTTTGAGCGACACCTGGGCCTACAGAGAGGAGAAGGATGAGCCACGCAGCTGGCGCCAAGCACTGCGGCAACTATAAGCCGCATATTTTCATCTCATTGGGAGCCGGCCTCTGCGTAGTTTCGGCCTGGAACTTCCTGGAATCTGGAAACTTGGCCACGAACTGGCAGGAAATACAGCTTTGGGAATATTTTTACTTGCTCTGATACCATGCGGATGTGTGCGGCCATTTATAGTGTAGGCGCGGCCATTTTCCCGGTGTTTTGACACCATGGGACCTGCTGCTCGGGCCCTCTGTGCTGTCTCTTGGATCCGCGGCCGAGGATTGCCAGATGACATTGAAAACTTTCAGGACTCTTGCCTGCGCGCTCGGCGCAGCACTCTTTTTCCTTCTGATTTCGCATTACGCGGGGGCACAAGAGGCGCCAGGCCCGGTGCAGGCGCTGATCCGCTATCCCAGCATCCACGGTGACACCGTGGTGTTCGAAGCCGGAGGCTCGGTATGGAAAGTTGGGGTGCAGGGAGGCGAGGCCGTGCGCCTGACCACGGATTCGGGTTATGACTCACATCCGCTGGTATCACCTGATGGCAAGTGGGTTGCTTTCACCGGCTGGTACCGCGGCAATACTGACGTTTATGTGGTCTCGATTGACGGTGGCCCCGTCAAGCAGGTGACCTGGCGTTCGATAAACAAGCCCATCAACGGCAAGATCAGGATCGCACCGGACAACATCGTCGTCGGCTGGACGCCGGACAGCCGCGACGTTGTCTTCCTGTCGCGGCGCGACAGCTTCAATCCACAGATCGAGCGCGCTTTCGAGGTGCCGGTCACAGGGGGACTGCCCACGGAGTTGCCAATGCCGTGGACGGGGCCGCTGTCATTCAATGGCAGCGCCACGGTGGTGGCCTACAACAAATTGTCCCGCGTGCTGCGCGAGTTTCACCGCAAGCACTATTACGGCGGCCAGGCGAACAATATCTATACCTACGATGTGGCCACCGGCGCGAGCGCACAGTTGACCCACTGGAAAGGTGAAGACACCTTCCCGATGTGGGTGGGCAACAAGCTGTTTTTCGCATCGGACCGCGGCCCCAGGGGCGTCCTTAATTTGTGGGAGAAGGACCTAAAGAGTGGTTCCACCCGGCAGGTGACGCATTTTGAGGTCTACGACGTGGACTGGCCGAGTGCGGGCAACACCGGCATCGCGCTGTCCGACGGCGGCAAGCTTTACGTGTACTCGTTCCGGACCGGCAAGGTGAAACAGGTGTCTGTCACGGTGCCCCTGAGTGGCTTGAAAACGCTGCCGTATGAGTATTCCGCGGCGAAGATGATCCGCGCGGCCAACGTAGCGCCGGACGGCAAGCTGGCGGTTTTCAGCGCGCGCGGCGCCCTGTTCACCGTGCCGGTCAATTACGGCCGCACCACGGATCTGAGCAAGACCGTGGCGAGCAACGACAAAGATCCCTCCTGGTCACCGAACGGCAAATGGATCGCTTATGTGCGTGACGATGGATTGGATAGCCAGGTGATATTGCGCACCGCAGACGACCAGGGCACGCCACGCGCGTTAACGAAGGAAAGCAATGTGACCTACTCGGGCCCCCTGGTGTGGAGTCCCAACGGCCACTGGTTGACCTACACCAACTCGCGGCAGCAGCTCTGGCTGGTGAACACAAAGACCGGCGCCCAAAAGAGAGTGACCTCGGACCCCCAGATGGTCGTGGGCGCGTTCCAGGACGCCGCGTTCTCACCGGATAGCCGCTGGCTGGCGTTCTCCAAGCACCTGCCCAATCAACTGACCGCGCTGTTCATCTACGACGTCGATAGCGGCCACTTGCACCAGGTTAGCCGCGGTGATTTCAATGACAGCCAACCGGTTTTTTCGCAAAACGGCAAGTACCTGTTTTTCGTTTCCGCCCGCCTCGTAAACCCGGTGATGTCGAGCTACAACTTCGGCGCCTCCGGGGTGGTCCCGGATGGCCTGTACGTAACCACGCTGCAGGCAACCACGCCCTCACCGTTCGCGCCACGCACTCAGCAGCCCACTGCGGCTTCGCACAAGTCGAAGCAGGGCAAGACCAAGACCAAGGGCAAGAGCGAGAGCAAAAGCAAGCCGGCGATACAACCGGTGAAGATCGATTTCACTGGCCTCATCGAGCGAGCGGTCCAGGTGCCGGTGCCGGCCGCGAACATCAGTCAGGTCGCGGAATTCAAAGGCGTGGTCTATTACTCGACGACGCCGGTACCCGTGCTGGGCGGGGCCATTCCAGGCGAAGCGCCGGAATTGCGCGCCTACAACCTGAAAAAGCGCAAGGGAATGACGCTGGCCCAGGGTATGGGTCTCGGCAGCGGATTCGCGCTGTCGGCCGATGGTTCGACACTGCTCTTCAAACTGCACGGCAAGTGGGTGTTGCGCCCGGCGGCGTTCAATAAGCAAGCCAAGGTCAAGGCGTTGGACACCGCGCACATGCAAATGCGGGTGGACCCGCGCGCCGAATGGAGGGAGATTTTCAACGAAGCGTGGCGCAACGTGCGCGATTACTTCGTCAATCCCGAGCTGATCGAAAGCCGGTGGGCGGCTATCGGGGAACACTACCGGGCGCTGCTGCCGCTGGTGCAGGATCGCGAAGATCTCAACTACGTTATGGGCAATATGATCGGCTCGCTGGGCGAGAGCCACATGTATATCTTCGGCGGCGCCATGGGCTGGAAGACGCCTCCGCAGCCGACTGCCGGCCTGGGCGTTGAATTTGCACTGAATGCCAAGGCGGGGCGCTACTACCTCAAGCGCATCTTCCACGGCGATAATACCGTGCCGGGTTATTACGCGCCGCTTGCGCAGCCGGGGCTCAAGGTTAACGAGGGAGATTACGTGCTGGCAATCAACGGCCAGCCGCTGACCTCCCAGACCAATCCGTATGAGCTCTTGCGGGGCACGCTGGGGCAGACCATATCACTAAGAGTGGCAGCCACGCCCACCGGCAAGCCGTGGACCATTCTGGTCAAGCCGATCGTGAACAGCGGCAAGCTGCATCTGCTGCACTGGATCAACAACAATCGCCGCGAGGTAACCAGACTCTCCGACGGCAAGATCGGCTACATTTACCTGTACGACATGGAAGCCACAGGTCTGCACGAGTTCGTGCGGCAATTCTATAGTCAAATCAACAAGCCCGGGCTCATTATCGATGACCGTTGGAATCTCGGCGGTTTCATCGACACCATCCTGTTCAACCAACTCACGCAAAAGATGGCGGCGGCGTGGGTCGACCGCCATGGTGCGCGCTTTCAGAGTCCGGAGAACGCGTATGTCGGTCACATGGCGGCATTGATCGACGCCGGCTCGGCCTCCGATGGTGACATCTTCGCGTATCGCTTTCAGCAGTACCACCTCGGGCCGACCATCGGTTCGCGCACCTGGGGAGGCGTGCGCGGATATGACAACCAGTTCACTCTGCTTGACGGCGGACAGCAGGTGGTCTCCGAAGTCGCCATGTACGGAACCGACTCGAAGTGGGTGGTCGAGAATATCGGCGTGGTTCCGTCAATTCGGGTACACGTCAATCCCGGACTGTTGGCAAAACAAAATCGTGACACCCAGATCGAGACCGCCGTCAACGTGCTGCTCAAGCAGATTGCGCGCCATCCAATGGCTGTGCCGCCAGCACCACCGTGGATGCCGGCGTTCCCGAAACAGCCGGCATATCCACCGTGCCCGGTGAAGGCCGGAACCTGCCAGTAAGCGGATACGGCAGGCTGTCCGGGTCCGGGAGTGTTGTTGGAGCTTGCCTGGCTGCACAACCCGGCCGGCTTCTTCGGGTGCCATTACCGAGCGCAGATGATCCACGATATGCATCTGGAGGCGGATGTCCAGTTCCGTCGCCGGCTCTTGCTCACGCCGCTGCTTGTGGAGCAAGCCGCCAATTCGAATCAAGGCTGGTTTTAAGCGTCCCGCGCGAAATGCTCCTCAAATCGGAAGTCAACCACCAACCAGGGGAACAAATCCGCTTCCACGCATAACTCAGAGCTACCATGGGATCGACCTTGGCGGCGCGGCAAGCGGCCATGTAGCCCCCTGCCGGCATGCCCCGGACGAGTACAAGTCTCCGGTTCGTTTTTCGGTTCGTTTCGGTTCGTTTTTTATGCACTCTAGCGTTTTCAACAACTTCGGTAGCTTCGTTTTAGGTTCGTTTGG
>JBJKQK010000198.1:0-4375 GCA_046705285.1 Terriglobia bacterium | reverse complement strand
CTCGCGATACCTCTGCTTCAACCCATCCTGGAAATTCCACCAGATTTCCGTCAGTGCCTTGGATCGGCGCCGGGTCATAGCAGAGAGCTTGTTCCTGATATGGGATCGTTCACTTTTGGGAGGAATCTGAGAGATTTTTGAGAATTCAGAGGGCCGGGTGTAGGCCGCAATCCTCACGGAATGGACGTTTATGCCGATAGACCCGTCAGCCGCTAGCGAACGGCGACGGGAGGGGCAAGGTGAGAAATCGGATTGGGCTCGCACTCGGAATTGCGATTCTCATGGGGGGATCGGCGTGTATGGCGCAGAGCAAGCCGGCCCGGATTCAGCAGCCGCAGGCAAACGCGGCGACACTTCCGCAAGCGCCCCAAGTGGCACGGGTGGAAATCGCGGTGCTGCGACCAAGTAGTCTTTCAACCTCTTCGACCGTGCACCCGATGGTGGGGAGTTACGTAGTGGCCCGCCCGACAGAACGGGTAAGGCTTGGCGCGCGGTTCTATTTGCTGAACGGTCTGAACATTGGGATGACGGCCCTGGATATGAGTTTGTCGCAGCGCTGCATCGCCGCGCATCGTTGTCGCGAGGCGAATATTCTGATGCCGCGCTCTGTTGCCGCGCGCATCAGCGTGGTCGCTGTTTTTACCGCTCTGGGCACATATGCCAGCCGCCGGATGAAGGTTCGAGGAATCGGGTTGTGGTGGGTTCCGCCGCTGTTTGGCACAGTTGCTCACGGCATTGGGGTCGTGTCTGGTTTGGCGCAACCATAGCGCCTCGTTGCGTGGGACGACGTCTACGGATTGTTGCGCCAATTCCTTTGGTGATGAAGGCTGCGGACATACGGCGCCGCGGTCGAGGCCG
The DNA here is from genome assembly GCA_046705285.1 of Terriglobia bacterium. Taxonomy (GTDB): domain Bacteria; phylum Acidobacteriota; class Terriglobia; order UBA7540; family UBA7540; genus SCRD01. The sequence goes on along the minus strand of JBJKQK010000198.1, from coordinate 3,517 downwards.
TGGGTGCGTCGACGGGTTTTACCGGGTACCTGACGGAGGGCAAAACTTCGATGTCATGCCGATCCACTTCCAGGGAAAAGGACTGTTGAACACCGGAGAGTTCGATCACCACTCTGCAGCGCTGGCGCAATTCGCTCACGGTGCCAAGCGCGCCTTCGAAGATGCCGCTGCGAACCCGCACTTGTGTCCCGATCTCTACGTTCGCACTGGGACGGAGCAGGTGTCCGCTCTCGATGCCGGCGCGAATTTTGTCGAGATCCTCGCCGCTGACGGTATCGGTCGGACCGTGGCCCAATATCCGAATGATGCCGGGAATCGGAATGATGGAGCGCCTGCAGGCAGGCTCGATGCGGATAAATACATACCCCGGAAAAAGCGGTCGCTCCAGCACCACGCTGCGGTCGCTCCACCGGGAACGCTCGGTGTAGAGGGGCAGGTAATGCTCCACCGAGCGCATGGCCAGATGTCGTGAAACCTTCTTTTCCTGGTTGACCGACACATGCAAAACGTACCACGGCGAATCGTTCATGGTTCAGCTCCCGTCAGGTTTGAACTGGCCAGGTGCACTTACCACATCGTTCGGGAAAGTTTGCCAGCTTGCGTTTACGCCTCAGTCTCCCCGTAGGGGGATGACTGCAATTGGGAGCCAAGGCAGGTTGTTACTCTTCGTGCAAAATCACTGCAATCTTCGACAGGTCAAGTGATTTGCCGCAAGCCATGATGGGATGGATCTCTGCTTCCCCGCATCGGAACGTCACGCGTGCGGACGGTTCGCGTTGGCCTGCAGTCTACACCAACTTTCAATTCAAAAAATATAGAGATCTTACGTCACAGGAAACCTAACCTCCTTTGGCGCCGACCGCAACTGTAGCCTTCAAGTTACAGTTATGCATGTAATCGCAGTGACGGCCCGTTCAACTTACGGGAGTGATTTGGAAAGGTCGACCAAACGATGACCGAGGTGCCGATTGTATTCATTACCGGCTCGCTCGATCCCGGTACAAGTACAGGCCAAGTCCTCCCGCAACCTCCTGTTCATGAACGGAATGTCATCCTGCATTCGTATCCGCGGCACAGATGCCCAAAGAGATCATGCGAGAACCCTGCGTAATTCAACGGAAGTTACCAAGCAGGGATAGTTTCATAGCTCACCGCGAGAATGATTTAGACATGCAAATTTGTTGGTTTTATGCGATGGGCACAGCGCAAGAATTGCCGCCAGAAAGGCTGTGGAAGGGAAGAGTTGCACCATGGATTGGGCTGGATTTCGCCCAGCTCCCGGCAACAGGACGCGATGGTGCTCGCATTTCGGTGCGCTTACGACGTGCACGGGCATGCGCGCCTGTCGAGGGTTGCAAATCCGGTACGGACCATCCATGATGGGTCTTTCTTCCGAAGCATTTCGAATGACAATAGACCGGAGGGCCGATTGCGAGTGGGCGGGGAGAGTGGTTGGCGTGCATAGTGCGAAGCGGCGGGACCAGCGTACTGCCTCGATCGTGAGCGCGGTTCTGCTCTTTCTCCTGATGTATGCAACCGCAACAGTGTTTGTCAAGAGCGCCTGGGCGCTTCAATCCTTTCAGATTGGCGTCTTCGGTCTCGTTGCTGTGTCTCTCGTCGCAGGCGGGCGGACGGTTCGCCACTTTGCAAGGGGTTGGACCAGCTGGGTTCTGTATCTCGTCCCGATATGGGGCCTATTTCAGCTTCTGGCGCACACTACGATATCCACCTTCGAGACGCGCGAAGTGTTGTTGCGTTGGGGCGCCCTGGTCGGCGTGTTCTTTTTGAGTCAGACATGTGCCAGATCGAGTCGGGGCGAACGCTTCGTTCTGGACGTGTTCCTTTGCTTCGCCGTCGCCGTTGCAGTGTTATGCCTGGCTCAGCTTTACACTTCCGATGGACGTGTCCTCTGGATTTTTTCGAGCGGCTATGACGACGTTTACGGGACTTTTCCGTCGTTCAACAACTATGCCCAGTTGGTGGAGCTGGCCTTGCCCATCGCACTCTGGTTCGGGTTGCGAGATGACAGGCGAAGCTGGTGGTACCGGATTGCCGCGGGCGTACTTTACGGCTCCGCCATTGGTTCTGCCTCGCGGGCCGGGGCGGCGCTTTGTACTGCTGAGTTGCTGGGCGTGCTCTGGATGGGATGGCGAGCTCAACGAAAGACCGAAGATGGTCCGCACGGACGCATATCGCTCGCGGCCCTGATTGTGATTCCGGTGCTTGCGGTGGGCTGTACGCTGATGGTCGGGTGGCATCGGGTGTGGATCCGCTTTGAAGGGAACGACCAGTACCAAGTGCAGCGGGAGTTTCTCGCCTCCGCAGTCGAGATGGCGAAAGCGCATCCACTGACGGGATTTGGAGTGGGGACGTTTCCAGTGGTTTATCCACGGTATGCCCTCAAGACTTTTCCGTTCTATGTCAACCACGCACACAATGATTGGGTCGAGTTCGCAGACGACGGGGGGATCCCTTTTTTGCTGATGATATTGATCCCGTTTGCGGCTGCTACACCCGTAGTTCTGCGGCATCCGTGGGGCCTGGGTGTCATATCTGTCATGCTGCACGCGTGTGTGGATTTTCCTTTTGCTCGACCTTCCGTTTCCGGCTGGATGTTCCTGCTTCTTGGACTGCTTTACATGGCGCGCACGCGCGAGCAAGAGGCTCGCGAAGGTGCGGAGCGGCTAGTGGCGCATTCGCCGACTGCTTCCCGTACGGCGTAGCTGGCGAAATTTGACAAACGCGCCTCGGGGGTGGTGCAGCCGACGGACGGCGCTGCCTGACTGGAATTGCTATGCATGTGGTGCTGCCTGGATGCGCGTGGACTGCATGGTTAACATGCCGGAGATGAGGGAAGTTCCTGGAGCGCGATGGTATGCAAGGCGCAGTTCGATGAGAGAAGCAGAAGCCGGAATCGAGAAGGGAAAGGATGATTGCTATGGGGCTTCGCTCGATAGAGATGGAGATTGGGCGAGAACCCGGTCCGAGCCCGGAATGACGATCTCCCAGCGGATGCCCTTGCTCGGCGGGATGCCGGTGGTCTGGTAGGCGTACTGGAACGTGTAATGACCGGGAGAAATGACAAGGGTCTGGTTGGCGAGGGTGCAATGTTCAGGTGCGTTGGCCGAAAACACGCTTTGCAGGCCGGAGGAGCCGCCCACGGAATAGAGTCCGGAGTATTGAGGAATGCGCCAATGGAACGCTACAGGCAAAGGAACCCTGGCAAAATCAGCATTGTTGGGCAGCGTCGTGTCCGCAATCACCCAATGCCGGTGGATGAGCAGGCTCAAACGGGCCCAGCATTGGGCTGGCCTGGGCGCCCACCATGGCTTTGCGGATAGGAGTTACGGGGTATTTCCGGCGGCTAACGGCTTCTCTCTGGCGAACAAATTGGGTTGCCCCACGCCCCACGGAGGTGCAAGCGCGCTTAGATAGCGGCATGTAGCACAACGGTATTACATCTTGATAACTCTATCTGCCTTCGTTTGATTGAGTTGGCATCTCTGACCAGGCTTCG